>DBPN01000031.1:5300-7872 GCA_002305585.1 Eggerthellales bacterium UBA1419 | reverse complement strand
TTCTGAGGCAACATCTTTATCAGCATCTTGGATAACAGCTTGATCGGCTTCCTTGGTGCTTGTTTCCTGTCCGTTGGTTTCTGCGACTGTTTCTGTGACTATCCAACGAGCCCGGGTTGGACAGACGTTTACGCAAGTACCACAAAGCGTGCATTTACTGGCATCTGTGTCGCTTACGGGTAGAATCAAGGACTCGGCGTTCTCTGCGTTGCGCCCTAAAGCCTCTATCATGATGAAACGCTGCGAGGTGATCAACGGCTTCTTGTTGAAGTTCTTATTCTGTAGATTAGTGACAGTCCAGGGCTTCTTGTCCTCACCTTTGCCGGGCGCGTGTTTGCCAGGAGTATTGCGGTCCTGTTTTAGCCGCGTCTTCTCAAATGCCGTTTTCCGCTCCAGATTGATCTTCGCCTCTTTCAGCGCCCTGTTGCCGGAAGTGCCCACTTCATCCCAGGAATCCTTCACCTCTTTGAAGAAACCGGTGAACAAGCCCCTTCGGTCTACTTCATCACTGGATAGCAAGTAGGCACGTACATTGGCATGTCTGGTTTGGGGAAGCTCCTCAATATCAGTAATCAGTCCAACCTCAGTTTGAGCCCACTTTTCAGCTAATCCTATGGCCTCGCCAAAGAGTTCCTCGATGTTGTCCTTGGCGTTAACCGGGCATTGTGAGCATTGCCCTAAGGGAAGATAAACCAGAGCTTCCTCGATCTTAGCGACACCAATCTCATTGAGCAGCGAGAACCAGATCTCCTTGGTTATCATTGCCAGGCAAGGCACTTTGAGCAGATGGTCGCTGGCCGCAGCGGCATCCAACAGCTTCAAGGCTGTTTCTGCCTCTCGGTTCGCGTCGGTGGTCTCGGCTTGGAGACGCAACAGAGCCAGCGTGCGCTCGCAGGTCACCGCCAGCCGGTCCACTCGTAGCGTTGCCTGCAGGGCGAGACGATTGATCTGTTGGATGGAACGGCTTGATGCCGAGATGGCATTGGTGGGACAAAAGCCGATGCAGGCGCCACATTTGAGGCAATTGGTGGTGCTTATCGCCAATCGCTTACCCTGTTCGCTGATGGCGTTAACTGGGCAGGCATCGATGCAGATGCTGCATGGTGTAGGCTCGGTTGTATAGCGAAGGCACTGACTGGACAAGGTCATGATATTGCCCGTACCAAAGGTGGTGAGCCCTGGATTGCAGCGTGTTTTGATTTCCGATGTGATGACTGTTTCTTCCATGCCAAACAGTATACTATGACTAGGTCTGATATTGGAGGTTCTACAGCGTGACGATACAACATGCGGAGTCAAATCGAGTAATCATGTGCGCACAGGACAGTGCCGCGATTGAGGTTCCGGAAGCCAATGACTCGATTCCCGGTGATCCTCTTAAAGGAGCCGGCGTGGGAGTTAGGCTTGAGCGGTTCGCCCGTACTGTCGCTGCTCTTCGTGCACCCGATGGTTGTCCCTGGGACAAGGAGCAGACGCATCAGAGCATAGCGACTCACATGATTGAGGAGACGTACGAAGCTGTAGCCGCCATTGAGCGTGGTGATATCGACAATCTACGCGAGGAGCTGGGTGATGTGCTCCTGCAGATTGTCCTGCAGTCCCAGATCGCTACAGAAGCAGACGAATTCTCACTTGCCGATGTCCTCGACGACATCGATGCTAAGATCGTGCGCCGTCATCCACACGTCTTTGGCGATGAAGCTGCCTTTGCTGCCGCACGATTCTCAGAAGAGCAGATCGCGCAGATACAACAGGCCAAAACCGCCGGCGAAGTAATCAATCTCTGGGATCAGATCAAGCTGCACGAGAAAGCCATGAAGGCTGCGCGTTGCCAGCATGAGGAGAAGCGAGAGGGTCTGCTGGATAGCATCCCGCAATCATTCCCAGCTTTGATGCAAGCTCAAGACATCAGCCGCAAGATGGTTGCCTCTGGTTTCGAGTGGGAAACGGTGGAGGAAATCTGGCAGCAGTTCGCCAGCGAGGTTGACGAGTTCAAGGCAGCAGAACCCGGATCAACGCAGGCAGAGTTGGAGTTTGGCGATATGCTCTTTACTCTTGTGAACGTCGCTCGCAAACAGGGTATCGACGCTGAGAGTGCACTGCGAGCTTCCTGTCGCAAAATCCGTGCGCGCTGGGCTATGATGGAACAGTATGCGCAAGAGCGCGACCAACGCCTTGAAGATACAGATATCGAAGGGCTGGAAGCCATGTGGCAGGATGCGAAGCAGAGTGAAGCTGATCCTGAGAGCAACTTTTAATGCGAGATTGTAAGTCAGTGATTCTGCCAAGGTAATGCCGAGGTATTGGATAATTTAGAGAAGGATACAAGGTCAAGGAAGGTTGGTACTATGAGCAGCATCATCGATGTCTACGGACGAGAGATACTTGATTCCCGTGGAAATCCTACAGTTGAGGTAGAGGTCATGTTGGATGATGGCTCCTTTGGACGCGCTGCTGTACCATCGGGTGCTTCAACCGGAGCTTTTGAAGCCTGTGAGTTGCGCGATACGGACAGCATGCGCTATCTGGGCAAGGGAGTGCTCGCGGCTGTCGATCATGTCAATGATGAGAT
>DBPN01000031.1:4712-5206 GCA_002305585.1 Eggerthellales bacterium UBA1419 | reverse complement strand
TATATCGGAGGAGCGAACGCACACCTGCTGCCAACTCCGATGATGAACGTACTCAACGGTGGCGCTCATGCCGACAATAACGTGGATTTCCAGGAGTTCATGATCATGCCGGTGGGAGCGTCAAGTTTCACAGAAGCAGTTCGCTGGTGTGCCGAGATCTATCACACACTGAAGAAGGTGCTAAAAGACCGTGGCCTGTCTACAGCTGTTGGCGATGAGGGTGGATTCGCACCAAATCTTGCCACCAACGAGGAACCCCTTGTGCTTCTCAGCGAGGCATGCAGTCGCGCGGGATACACCCCAGGTGAGCAGATAATGTTCGCGCTTGATCCAGCTGCCACCGAATTCTACGATGCTGATCGTGAGATGTATGTGCTGGCTGGCGAGGGTCGCGAACTGACGCGTGAGCAGATGGTGGATTACTGGCAGGCTCTTTGCGAGAACCACCCGATAATCTCACTTGAAGATGGTATGGCCGAGGAAGACTGGGATGG
>DBPN01000031.1:0-4626 GCA_002305585.1 Eggerthellales bacterium UBA1419 | reverse complement strand
GAGACGATTGAGACCGCTAAGCGTGCAGGTTACACTTGCGTTATCAGCCATCGAAGCGGCGAGACCGAAGACGTGACCATTGCCGATCTTGCGGTGGCGACCAATGCCGGGCAGATCAAGACCGGCGCTCCGGCGCGTTCAGACCGGGTGGCAAAGTACAATCAACTCATCCGTATCGAGGAAGAGCTGGGAGATTCCAGCGAATACGCTGGGATGGACGCTTTCTACAATCTCGCGCGGGGGTGCTGACTGAATGTCCTTCGAGCATTACCTGAACAGGAACGCCAGCCGCATCGATGGGATCATAGCTGATTCTATTGGCAGGGGTGGCACAGAAGATATCTGGCGGTATCTTTATGCGCCGCTCTCGGAGTACAGCGCTAACGGCGGTAAACGCCACAGGCCGTTGATCTGTGAACTGGCTTGTGAGGCTGTGGGCGGAGACCCCGCGCTGGCCCAGAATTCTGCCGTGGCGATAGAACATTTCCACACTGCGGCTCTGATCCATGACGACATAGCTGATGAGTCGACGTTGCGTCGAGGGAAACCCTGCATGCACCTGACACAGGGAGAGGGACTGGCGATCAACGCCGGAGACCTTGCGTTGTCCTTGGTCACCGGCAGCGTGCTTAAAGACGCTCTGCTCGCTGATGATGTAAAACTCAGGGTACTCGATGAGTTAGTGCAGATGACCACCCGCACTATCGAGGGACAGGCTCTCGACATCGGTTGGGCTCGTGACGCGCGCTTCGATCTGACAACCGAGGATTATCTGCTGATGGCCGCGCACAAGACGGCCTACTACTCTGGAGGCACACCGCTTGCCGTTGGCGCCATCGTTGGCGGCGGAACCGAGCTGCAGATAGAGACGCTGCGCGGTTTTGGTATGGCCAGTGGCATAGCCTTCCAGATCCATGACGATCTGCTCAACCTGGTTGGAACTGGTGAGGCGACGAGGAAGGATTTTCGCAGCGACATCACCGAGGGAAAACGCACACTTATGGCTGTGCACGCCTTACAGCATTCGGACTCCAGCGCGGAGCTGAAGGGTATCCTCGCCTCGCACTCAACTGATGAAAAGATGCTCGCTCGAGCGGTTGAGATCATGCAGTCCACTGGCTCCATCGACTTCTCACGCGATTATGCCCTGACTTTAGTCAAGGACGCCAAGCAGGGTCTTGTGGAGGTATTGCCGGATAACGAGGCTCGAAATCTGTTGTTATCGATGGCCGATTTCTTTGTGGACCGGATGGGCTGACCGGCGATGGAAGTGATTGTCAAAGGTTCCAGCGGACCTGCCGTCCAAGACGTCCAGCGACGCCTGCAGTCACTCGGTTTTGAGCTTTGGCAGGATATCGCTTCGGGTGTCTATGGTGAGGCGACCGCTGCCGCAGTCATGGCGTTCAGGGCACGCGAGGGCATCAGTATCGGCGATTTTGTCGATCAGCAGACCTGGTCGGCTCTTGTGGATGCTACGTTCACTTTGGGCGACCGCGTGCTATACCTGCGGATACCGTACTTCCATGGTCGCGATGTCGCAACGCTGCAAAGCGCTTTGGAATCCCTGGGTTTCAATTGCGGCGGTTCGGATGGCATCTTTGGTGCCCATACCGAGCGAGCGCTGCGTGAGTTTCAGTTCAACGCCGGGATCACCAGTGATGGTATAGCCGGCACTTCAACTTTCAGCGCCATCGAGCGGCTGCATCATGCCTGGCAGGGCAAGGGCGCATTGACCCTAGAGGATCAGACACTTGGTTTCGCGCGAGCTGCTGCCGTTTTGGAGAACGCGAGCATCTGCGTCTTCAGCACCGATGAGACGGGAAGGATCATTGCCGAGCGCGTCTCTAATCTGGCTCTGGCAACAACAGCAGCTTCGCGGGTAGTATCCGCGCAGTCATTGACGCAGGCTCCACAGCAGTCGACTCTGATGGTGCAGTTGACAACCGATACGGTCGATCCAGAAGATGGTATCCCGCTGGTGATATATGACGATGACGCAACCTTGAACGCTCGAATCCGTACTGCAATAGAGTCGTTGACACCCTCACAATACCGGATCATCATCCAAATAGCCGTGCCCGCAATCGCCGCGCCAGATTTCTGTGCACGTGACGAACAGCATTGTGCGGTGGCCTTATTAGACGCGCTCTGCCTGGCATTCGCCTGACGTTGGTTTTATGTTTTTTGAGGAAGATTTGAGCAATATGCGGGTATCGTGCTACTATACTGCGCAGCTTAGATGTTCAAAACGGAGCTTAACGCCTGAATGATGACCGATAACGCAGTAGCAGGTGGAGTTGAATACTCGGGTTCCAGAGGTCCTGATTTGATTGATGCGCGGTCGCATACTATGAGGCAGGAGCTCTATGGTGAGGAGTTGCAATGGATGAGAGAAGTACGGGTTTTGCTGATCGGCAGGATCGGTCGCAGGATCGTGGACTGTTCTCTTTGAATAGAAGAACGTTCTCAGCAGGATTGGCAGTTGGCGTTATTGCCCTGTGCAGTCCTTTTTCAAGTAGCGTGGCTTTTGCCGAGCCGACCTCGGCAGAGAAGCAGGCAGAGGCCGATGAGGTCAAAGCTAGGCTCGATTCGTGGCGTACGGAGCTCGAGGAAGCCTCGCGTGAATACCATTTGGCCCTTGAGGCGCACGATGCGGCACTGGTTGCCATGGATGAAGCTCAGGCTCGTATCGAGGCCGCTGAGACGAGAATCGTCGACCTGCAAGCCAAATTGGGTAACCGTGCGGCGAATATGTACCGCGGCGGACCACTCTCATTCCTGGACGTGTTGTTTGGCGCGCATAGTTTTGAGGAGTTCACCACTACATGGGACCTCCTAAACGGTATCAATCAGGAAAACGCGACCTTGATCGAGCAGACGAAGACGGCCAAGCAAGAGGCAGAAGCTGCTCATGAGGAGTACACCCAGCAGGAGAAGATCGCTGCGCAGAAGCTGTCCGAAGCAGAGAAGATCAAGGCAGATGCCGAGGTCACCGTCTCGGCATATGAGACTGAGCTGGCCAATCTCAACGAGGAGATCAAGGAGCTCATCCGCAAGGAAGAGGAGGCAGAAGCTGCGCGTCAGGCTGCGGCTGCAGCTGCTGCAGCAGCTGCCAACCAAGGTTCAAGCAGTGGCGATGGGTATCGCGGTGATGGCGCAGGCAACTACGATGTTGGTACCTACAACAGCGTTGTCGAAGCAGCGTATTCGCGCCTTGGTTGTCCGTACGTCTGGGCGGCTACAGGGCCAAACTCCTTTGACTGCTCCGGACTAACACAGTGGTGTTACAGGCAGGTTGGTATCAGCATTCCCCGCGTTGACACCTCTCAACGCGCAGCAGCCACCTCGATATTGCCTGTTAGTGAGGCTCAGCCAGGCGACATCCTCTGGATGTGGGGTCATGTGGGTATCTATATTGGTGGTGGCCAATATATCCACGCTCCTCAACCCGGAGATGTTGTGAGGATTGCCAGTAATATGGGAATGTGGCAAGCAGCCTGTCGTTACTGAGCGAATTAACCCTCGTGTAAGCAGATTCGATACTTCCAGTAGTATATCTAGACGGATAATCTCCATCAAAATCATTCTGTATGGCCATATTGATTTTTTGGTCATACTCTATAATCTGAGGGCACTTGGTTCCCTGCGTTCCTTTCAAGAAGGGGTGGTTGATTTGACGTACAAATCTGACATCGAGATCGCTCAGGAAACTCCGATGGATGACATCCGGGCGATCGCAGATGACTTAGGTATCGACAGCAGATATATCGAACAATACGGTAACTACAAGGCTAAGATCGACTATAACCTGCTCGCAGACGGGCAGGACCAACCTGATGGCAAATTGATCCTGGTTACGGCTATCACACCAACACCTGCCGGCGAGGGGAAGACCACGACCACTGTAGGTCTGGCCGACGGCTTGCGCAAGATTGGCAAAAAGAGTGTGGTGGCATTACGTGAGCCCAGTCTGGGACCGGTCTTTGGCGTCAAGGGAGGTGCAGCCGGTGGCGGATACGCGCAGGTGGTGCCAATGGAGGACATCAACCTGCATTTCACCGGCGACTTCCATGCCATCGGTGCAGCCAACAACTTGCTGGCGGCCATGCTGGATAACCACATCTACCAGGGCAACGAGCTGGGCATCGACACTCGTCGTATCACTTGGAAGCGTGCGGTTGACATGAACGACCGTCAGCTGCGCTACATCACCGATGGACTGGGCGGTCGCGTCAACGGTGTACCGCGCGAGGACGGATTCGACATCACCGTGGCCAGTGAGGTTATGGCCGTGCTCTGCCTGTCCAGCGATATCGACGACCTAAAAGCTCGCCTAGCGAGGATCATAGTTGGTTACACCCGCGATGAGAAACCGGTGACAGCCGGCGAGCTTAAAGCAGCTGGCGCGATGGCCGCCTTGCTGAAGGATGCCCTCAAGCCCAACCTGGTGCAAACCCTCGAACATACCCCGGCCTTTATCCATGGCGGTCCCTTTGCCAATATCGCCCATGGCTGCAACAGTGTCATGGCTACCCGTCTGGCGCTTAAGCTCGGCGATTACGCTGTCACTGAGGCCGGATTCGGTGCAGACCTGGGTGCGGAGAAGTTCCTGGACATCAAGTGCCG
>DBPN01000003.1:9829-14862 GCA_002305585.1 Eggerthellales bacterium UBA1419 | reverse complement strand
GACAGAAGCGCTGCCGAGAAAGCTTGAGAAGCCCAAATAAGAGTTAAAGCAGGAACTCGTGTATCGGCCCGGATAGAAACGCATGGCTAATCGACTCAGACAGAAACGTATGGCAAGTTTGTACAAGATTCAACTTCCCATGGTGACCTCGTTGCATTTATGCGACGAGGTCATCTCTCATGTGCCGGATAAGCTCTTGCGAGCAGCATCAATACCGCGCAGACAAAGACAGCGATGCCAAGTGGCAGCAACGCAACGCCAACTTCTATCATTGTGGGAACGTATGCGGTTGTTGCCGCGAACATCGGCTCGCCTAAGGCGCCAAAACCAGTGGAGATAGGGTAGCCCCAGCTTCCCAACTGAGCGCCAGAACTGCTCTCAGGTAGCGTGAAGAGCAGCGAAGGCACTGCGTAGGCTCCATAGAGCAGCATCATCCGGTGAGCTAGGATGCCCAGTATCGTTAGCAGTGCCGCCGAAATCATGGCTATTCGCGACAACCGCAACCGAGGTGTCACGACCATCACCAGGGCCATTATCGGCAAGATGATCTCTGCGGCATAGAGAGCAGCGTAATCGCCGGTCAACAGGGCCAGTACTTCCTTATCAGCAGCTGCAGAGGAGGTCANNCATCAAGCCGATTAACTCAATTGTCACTATGGCAAAATGCAGCACCAGCGATATAACCAGCACGCGACTAACGTGCTTGATGGTGGTATTGGAATGTTCTGTTTGCGATTTCATTGTTGTGAGTGCCAGCACCAAGAGCAATAGTGCCGAGCCGCAGATGCCGGAGACAGCGATGAAGTCAACCGGTAGCAGGGGAGTGTTCCACCAAACATGGGCGGCTTGGAGCGAGAAGATAAGCCCCTCGACAATCTGCAGGGCCACGGCCGCGATGATGCCGATAACGGCAAGGATCGGTGCCAGGCGGCGCCTGCTAGTATCGGCGCGCTCGGGTTTGATTCGCTTTGCCAGCCAGGTTCCAATCCGTGTCTCGCTGCGAGTCCAAGCAGGGAGTGCGAGGATGATGAAGTTGACCAACGCTACCAAGATGAAGACCGTAAGGGCAACCATATCCCAGACTAATGGCGAAGTAAGATGCGGGCCAATAATCATGGCTAACACGTTGCCGATGTTGCCCAGATCAGCCAGTACAGCTACAGATGCTGCCAATGCCGCAGAGAAGGCGATGGCTGCACAAAGTGCTGCGTAGTCTTGTAACTGAGCCTTCTTGCGCAAGACGGCATAAGAGCTTAGCAGTTGTCCACCGGCCGCAAAACCAACTAGAAAAGCGAAGATACCAATACCTAATCCCCAGGGGAAGGCATTGCTCATGTTTGCTGTTTGCAAGAAACCCACAGACAGTTGGTAGAACCAAGCTGCTCCACCTACCAATATCAACGCCAAACCAATCAATAGCGCGAGCCTCAGTGAGAAAGGCGAGCGCCTGTTTGGCTCATTTACTCTTGTTGCAGCAAGCTTGATGTCTGCTGTCGCCGTTGCCACATCGGGCAGGGTTGTCGTCGTCTCAGTCATGGCTATCGCTCCCTCTCCAATATCTTGGCGGAGACGTAATAGACTTGGGGATGTGTGTTGTACTCCTCGCCTAGTACCTTGATATCCCGCTCAAGCATGTAGGTGACGATCTTTGATTGGGGGTCGTCCAGATCGCCGAATATCCGAGCGTTGGCTGGGCAAGCATCGACGCAGGCGGGGTTAAGCCCCTGCGCGATGTATTGGACACACATGGTGCATTTCTCAACTACTCCGGCTGGGCGGTTTGGCGTATAGACCAAGTGGCCATCTTTACGAAAGTCCTCAGGGTAACCGTACTGGTACTTTCCCTCATCGACGCCTTTGATCTTCTTCGGATCCTCCCAATTGAATTGTCGCACGCCGTAGGGGCAGGCCGACATACAGTATCTGCAGCCAATGCACTTCTCATAATCGACTAGCACAGTGCCATTGTCGGCATCATGATAGGTCGCGCCTGTAGGGCAGACCTGCTCACAGGGGGCATCCTTGCAGTGTTGACAGGTAACAGGCAAGAACTTCATACGAAACGTATCGCTATAAGGTACCGAGACCGCGTACTCATCCGCACCCTCGGTAATCACCCTGTTCCACCAGATGCCCTGCGGTTGGGCGTGGTGGTTCTTGCAGACCACAGCGCAGGTACGGCAACCTATGCAACGACTCAGGTCAATCACCATGCCGTATCTCATGAACGATCACCTCCTCGCGTACCGTTAGTTTGTAATGTGTCAGGCAGAAGCGCGTTGGAGAGTTGTGAATCCGAGTGGCGCACGTCGCAAACGCATTCATTCCACGCCATATTCGGCGACCAGACGCTGGAGATGTAATAGATCTCATGAATGGGATTTATCCAGGGATAGATGAGCGAGTTGTAGCTGTCACCATTGGTGTATCTGCTCCACCAACCCATCTCGAAGACGCATTGTCTGGGATAGATGCCGGGGTCTAGCACCAGCCTGCCGGTAATCGAGCCGCGAGAATTGAAGACCTCGACAACATCACCTTGCTGCAAACCCTTCTCATCAGCGTCATTTGGATTGAGGAAGACCTTGGGCTCGCCATCCTGCAACTCGAGCATGAAAGGAGAGTTGGCGTAGGTTGAATGGATGCGGAACAAACTGTTCCTGGTTAGGTACATGAAGGGATATTTCTCACGGGCCAAGGGATCAACAGCGTATTCGGTATCCTCAAATGGTGGCTTGTACACTGGCAGCTGTTCGCCCAGCTCGATGAAGCGGTCCTCATCCTTGTAGAACTCAATGCGTCCTGACTTGACGAACTTCGCCGTCTTGGCCAGATCGTTTGGCCGTGAGATGGTTGGGAAGGGTTCGCGACCATGGATCTGCTCATAGAAGGGGATCTTCTTATCACCGGGATTCTTGTGCGCCAATTTACCGGGACCAGCTTTGAGGTCATCGACGCTTAGATGGTTGATGGTGTCTCCGCCTTTTTCCAGCAGCATGCGCAGCACATCTTCTGCCGCTGCCTCGGATTCATCTGCGGAGAATTCTGGCCACTGACTAGCGAGGGCGGGGTCGATGTGTTTAGCCAGCTCCTTGAAGATCCAGATCTCGGGACGGGCGATTCCGGGTGGCTCGACCATCTTCTGCATGATCTGCACCCAGGGGTGTAATGGGGTTGTGACCAGCTCGGTCTTCTCGTACCAGCTGGCGCCAGCTAGCGCCACATCACTGTAGTCTACGGTGAGCGTGTGCTGGTAATCACAGCAGATCACGCATTCCAGCTCGCCCGATTCGCGCGCCTGACGCAGATAATTGGCCACGTTGTGTTGCTCAAAGGGATTCCCCCAGCCGATAACCAGCGCTTTGATGCCGTTTTTGGGGAAGCTGGCGCTCATGGTTTCCGTGCGCCCATTGACGATGTAGTGGAAGGGTGCGCTGGCTCGCTTGGCGTTTTCTGGGATGAACCAGGAGGCAGTGCTGAAACGGGTCTTGTACTGACCCACATAGGTGGAGATGCCGGCGCCCGCATGGCCGATGTTGCCGGTCAGGGCTGAGATCAAGGCCAGGGCACGGCCCTTCAAGTCGCCGTGGTGCCACTGGAAGGCTGAGCCGCCATAGATGATCGACATCGGCTTGATGGTTGCACACTCCGTCGCGATACGTTGGATGGTCTCCTGCGGTATCGCGCAGATCTCTGAAGCGTATTCGGGCGTGTAGGTTTGCAGNNTTCATCGGTACCACGTATTCGCCCTCGAGAGAGAAGCTGGTTGTATCGTCAAGCCTCAGGGGATTCGTGGGTACAAAGGTCTTCTTGTCGGAATCGAAGGCGATGTAGACCTCGCGATACTCGGGGATGTCAGTTGGCCGCGATAAACCCTCGACATCAGCAGCCAAGATGCGCTTACCGGTTTTGGTATCGATGAGGATGGGCAGGTCGGTGTAGGTTTTGACGAAGTCCTTATCGTATAGATCGTCATCGATCAGCAACTTGCATACTGCCAAGGCGAAGGCCGCATCGGTAGCCGGAGCAAGGCGAACCCACTCGCTGGCCTTCTCACAGGTTGCCGAGTAGTTTGGGTCGAAGCAAACAACCTTGCCACCAGCCTCGCGCGAGAAGTTGAGGAAGTGCGCGTCGGGCAGGCGAGTAACCATCACGTTCGAGCCGAAGATCATCGTGTAGCGGGAATCCTCCCAGGCGTATGATTCAAGCTCCTCGCTTTGGCAGCCAAAGGTCTCCGGCCAAAACATCGGCAAGTCGCCGTTCATCTCATAACCGCCGATGGCAGACCAGCCCAGCTGGTTGGCGAGTCGGATCAGCGAGCCCTTCTGAACGTGACCGGTGCCTTGAACCTGCCAGATAACGCCAACGGAATCTGGCCCGTATTTGTCCATGATGGCATTGAGCTTCTCGGCGGCTGTGCTCAGAGCCGTGTCCCAGTCAGCTTCAACCATCTCACCGGTTTGAGCGTCTCTGATCAGTGGCGTAGTCATGCGGTCGGGACCATGGACGAGGGTGTTGATACTAATACCCTTAAGACACCCGCGTGGATTATAGTGCTCATAAGGATAATCGGCCGCTTGGATTATCGTCTTGATCTCGCCGTCCTTCACAAAGGCCTTCATCCCACAAGCGCCCGTGCAATTTGGCGCGCATGTGGTGCGCACCCAGGCGCCTTCGGCCGGGACGGAATCTGCCAGCTCCTTGGCAGCTTTTGGGGGTGAGCAACCAGCAGCACCAAGGGCGATGGTTCCAAGCAGAGCAGTGGAGGAGGCTTTGACGAATGTTCGACGCGAGATATCCTTCAGACAAGTATCCATGATCTCTCCTAATCTCCCTGAAGGTAAAGCGGGGCAAGATCAGTAATTGGGCACACCAGCTTAGGTAGTATGGTAAGGCGAACACTAGAATAAAACTGTTGGTTTTACAACAGTTAACGGCGCAAGTTTCTAAATTTCCCAAGCTTGCGTTCAGGCGCGCGTCCATCAGCAGGTACGCTCATGGTGGCTATGCTCATTACGCCCGCGCCCACTACG
>DBPN01000003.1:2243-9795 GCA_002305585.1 Eggerthellales bacterium UBA1419 | reverse complement strand
TCGGTGTAGCCTAAGGCAACCAACTTCTCGGCAGCTTGCTTACTGCGGTTACCGCTGCGACAATAGACGAGTATCGTGGCGTCCTTATCGGGAAGCTCGCTGGGTGGATTTGAGCCAATGGTCTCAACTGGGACGCAGATAGCTCCCGGTATATGGCCATCAGCGAACTCTTGCTGAGTGCGCACGTCGAGGAGGATCACCTCGCTGTTGGCGTCTATGATCTTCTTGGCTTCCTCGGCGCTGATGCTAACATAGTCAGCTTTACCGGCTGTTGTTCCCTGCGAATTCTGCGCGTTATCCTGACTGCTGCCAGACCCTGCACCAGTGCCAGCACCAGCACCGCTACCAGCGCCACTGCCGGCACCCTTCTGGGTCTGATCACAACCAATCAATGATAGTGAGAGCACTAATATGACACTTAAGAGCATGATGATAAGTTGTCTTGCTGTCTTGCTCTCGGCCCTCTTGGTAGTCTTATCTTCTGTCATCAGAACCGCCTCCGTTCATTGTGGCTCGACCTGTGTGTTGGTCTTAGGCGCTGGTCCTCTTCTCACTCGTGTCTCGGTCTCTGAGGTGGCCTACATGTTAACCTATAGAGTAACCTATACAGTAATCTATGAGTCTATGAGTCGATTGTGAAGTCGCCGACAATCTGTTTGCTGGTAAGCTTAAACCAGGCGATTGGGTCGGCAAGACCGCCAAGGAACTGGTGTTCCGCTGCCAATTCTGGCGTATAGTCCTTAACTGCGAACACGGCGCGCATATCCGCGCTGGTGTGATTGACCAGCGGCGTCCAGACGATGTTCTCAATGGCTATCCCGCTAACAGTCTTCACAAAGTCACAGCTCAGCATGCCACCCAGTTCATTCTCTGGCAAGGGGTATTCATGATTGCTGAGGAAGTTTCCCAGCGAGTAGGCGACGAGCGTCTTGTGTCCGGTGGAGCCCTCTACCCATGCCAGCGGACCAATGACGTGCGGGTGTGAGCCCAGCACCACATCGACTTCAAGGTCGGCAAGCAATTGTGCGTAGTACAGTTGGTCGCCATCCGGTTCTGTCTGGTTCTCTGTTCCCCAATGCATGGCAACCAAAACCACATCGCTTATCTCATGCGCCCGCGCCACATCGGCTCGAATCCTCTCCTCGTCGATGTAATTTACCGAGTAAGAAGCCAATACGCTTTGGCTGTAGCCGTTGACGCCATAGGTATAATCCAGCAGGGAGAACACGATACCGTCGCGTTCGATGGTGGCGATGCTTTGCGCCTGTTCCTCGTTTGCAGCAGTGCCCGTGAATACTACCGGTTGCTGAGCCCACACTTGTCGGGAATGATCCACAGCGCCAAAGTAGCCCCAGTCATAGGAGTGGTTTGATGCCGAGGCTACCAGGTCGAAGCCGGTATCAACCACGGCATTTGCCATCGCGTCGGTGGTGTTGAATGATGGCCAACCGCGTGGACCGATGTCGTCGCCACCAAGATGTGTCTCCTGCTTGATGTAAGCTAGGTCGGCCGACTGGACATAAGGCGCGATTGGGGCATACAGTGAGCTGTAATCGTAGGCACCATCGCCAGTCTCACCAGCGCAGGCATCGGCGTAGGCGCCAATATCATCGTCTGGCAGGTTGTCGCCAACTGCCAAAAAGCTCACTCGTTGCTCTTCGCTTGCGTTGTTATCCGAATTTGACGCGAGGGAGCCGTCGTCAATTGAAGTCGCCGAGGAGTTAAGAGTTGCCGCATCACCCATGGCGGCTACATCGTCAGCGTCGGCATCCTTATTGGCGGCAGAAAGGCTATTGAAGATCGCATAACCCGCACCAGCAAACAACAACAGCAAGACGATAGCTGCGATAATCGCAACCAGTCGAGACTTGAGCGGATTAGCGCTGCAGTTATCTGCGTTATCGTGGCTATCCATGCGCCTGTGCTGGGGAATCGGCTTGCGATTTGAACGACTTGTGCGTGACATGGCTACCCGCTTTCTTCACTCTGAACACCAGATAGGTGTTCAAGTTATTGGTCCTGCCATCCGAGACGAACCTAGAGATCAGGGTTGCGGAACTTGAGACCGACTCAATCAGTTGGTCGATCTCCACCTCAGAGAAGCTATGGCAGTAACGATATTGACCAGGGATGTCCTGCCAACCCAACAAATAGTCATTAGCATCTAGCCCTTGAAGTCCTAGTGATTGCAGCGCCAGACGATGTGTTGTCTGGGCTTTATCAGCCAGCTTCTCGTTTTTGAGGAACTGCCATAATGAGACGGCCACAAAGCCAGCTTTATGGGTTTGTGCTATCAGGCTCTCCAGCAGCTTAACGCGAAATTCTGACGTTGGGACATGATGCAGGAAGCCGAACGATACCGACAAATCACACGAGGGAGCAGTGAATATTCCGCCGCTAGCGTTGCCTCCGCCTCGGCTAGCACCTCCACTAGTGCCGCCGCTAGCATCGCCACCACCACTTACTCCGCCAGCGCTTTCCAGCATAACCTTGAGAACATCCAGAGACTGAAAGCTGACCACAGGCGTCTTTGGCACCAGAGCCTCGCAGTTATCTACAGCGTGGAAAGCAAAATCGACATCAGGAAAAGTGGAGCAGAGAAATGATTCGAATCTCAGATTGCCACAAGCCAAATCAAATACGCTAATGGGTGGTTCAGGTGGGGTTTCCTCGGCAGCCAAGCCAAGGTCACGGCTCTGTGAGCCTTGCTCCTGTGAACCGCGACCCCGTGACACTCGCTCAAGATCCAAGCCGTTCTCTGCGAGTATCTCGAGGCAACGAGACCAACCTGGCCACGCTGCCGAGCGGGTTTGCGAGAAAGACGCGGCATTATCGCGATAGAAATCGCTATTGAGAGTACAGAGTATTTTTGCAGTCTTGGTATTCATTAGGCATCATCGCCATTCTATACTATAGAATCAATCCTACCATGCAGACAATCCTGTTAGAGATACTTGAAGAGCTGAGGAAGTCCGGTCAGATTGACGACCGGTTCCTTGAGAAGACCCTTTTAAGGCACAACAGGGAGCTTGGCGAGAACAACCGCCATTACGCCAAGAAGAAGCTCTTGCCCTATTACCTGAAGTTGAAGAGGTTAGACTCTGAGCGTTGGGAAGAACTCAAGGTTACCCCAGAACTTGAGATCCAGCTGATTAAGGCCCTGCAGGTCAAGCCGCGTCGAACTGCTTCAGGCGTCGCAACTATAACTGTGATTACCAAACCCTGGAAATGTTCAAGTGAGTGTATCTATTGTCCTAACGACGTAAGGATGCCAAAGAGTTACCTTAGCGATGAACCCGCTTGTCAGCGCGCCGAGAGGAACCACTTTGATCCTTATCTGCAGGTGGTGTCACGGCTGCGTGCTCTTACCGACATGGGTCACCCTACCGATAAGATTGAGTTGATTGTCCTAGGCGGCACATGGAGCGATTATCCTGAGGGATACCAGATATGGTTCATCGAGCAACTATTCAAGGCGCTCAATGATGGCGTCGAAGCCGAACAGAGTTCCCAGCTCAGACGCAAATTCTACAAAAGCAGGGGTTTAGGAAACGGAGCAGGTGCGGTAACGATCTCCAGTGCTGTGGCGCAGCAGCCTAACGAAGCGCAGCAGCTCACCGAATCACAACAGTCAGCTAGCACCTTGCAGCAGCTCGTCAACAATGGCAACTTAAGTTACAACCAGGCTGTGCATCGGCTGTATGATCTGGATAATGCCTGGCAGTCCGTAGCAGTTGAGCAGGTGTCCAACCTTACAGAATTGGATAAGCAACACACCATCAATGAGACCGCCCAGCATCGCGTAGTTGGGCTGGTCATCGAAACGCGACCAGACACCATCACCACGCAAAGCCTCACACTGCTCAGACGTCTGGGCTGTACCAAGGTGCAGATAGGGGTGCAGAGTCTCGACCCCGCTATCCTCGCGCTGAACAATCGCACAATCACGATAGCCAAGATCCAGGAAGCCTTTGAGCTGTTGAGGGTATTCGGATTCAAGATACATGCGCACTTCATGCTCAACCTCTACGGCGCAACGCCTGAGAAGGACAAGATTGACTATCTGCGCTTTGTTACCAAGATGCCTTATCAGCCAGATGAACTCAAGCTATATCCTTGCTCGCTGGTTGCCGGTACCAAACTTTGCGACCGCTATGCAGACACTACCTGGCGGCCATACAGCGAGGAGGAGCTGCTCGACGTCCTCAGTACAGATATGCTCAACACACCTGGTTTCGTGCGTGTTTCTCGAATGATTCGCGATATCTCCGCAAAGGACATCCTAGTTGGGAACAAGAAAGCCAACCTCAGGCAATTGGTTGAGAACCGTATCGAGAAAAGCGGCCAGCAACTCGAAGAGATCCGATATCGTGAGATCAACAGCAGCGAGACCAACATCGAGAGCTTGGAGCTGGCGATCATTGGATATGAGACCACTGCTACCAACGAGCATTTTCTACAGTGGATTACGCCAGAGAACAAGATCGTGGGTTTCTTGCGATTATCGCTACCCAAAGAGGAATACGTACGGCAACATCAATCAGATTTGCCGATTAGCCAGCAAGAAGCGATGATCCGCGAAGTGCATGTCTATGGCAAGGCCGCCAGATTGCACCGAAAAGGGGAGGGGGCCCAACATTTGGGATTGGGTAGGCAACTGATCAAAGCGGCCAGTGACATCGCTCGACAGGGGGGTTATCTGAAGCTGAATGTGATTAGCTCCGTGGGCACACGCGAGTACTATCGTAGGATCGGTTTTAAGGATAACGGGCTGTATCAGCAGATATCGTTGGAAGAAGATTCATAGAATCTGCGCTCGGTGTTGCTTCTCAAGCTGCTCAAGGAGTTGGTAGGGCGGCTATCTCTCGGACCACTCAAGGAGTTGGTAAGGCGGCTAACCTTCGGATTGCTTAAGCAGCAGGTGGGTCGGCTATCGCACGGACCGCCCAGATCAATCGGCCGCGGCTTCTGCCAGCATATGTGCACAATGCTGCCGTAGCAACTGCTGGTGCGTATAGAGCTACACGACCAAAGCTCACTACGAGTATTCAAGTTATGTACTTGGATGACTTGTGCCTAGAAAAGGAATCGGCGGGGGCTGAGAGTCCCCCGCCGTGGACGGAAAAGCAGTTCAATGGACTATCTAAAGGCTAGTACGCTGTCCAGCCTGCGTCGGCAGTGATTACGGTACCGTTGATGAAGTTTGAATCGTCTGTAGCAAGGAACAGTGCAATGTGCGCGATGTCCTCAGAAGAACCAACACGAGGATTGAGGTTGATACCGGCCATAGCCCTCTCCATACCAAACTCATGAGGAGAGAAGATCGTTTCACCGATATTTGTCTCAACGGCTCCCGGGGCAATAGCATTGCACCTTACACCGAGCGTCGCGTACTGGAAACCAACATTCTTCGTAAGACCAACAACAGCATGCTTGGATGAGGTGTATGCAGCACCGGCCCTTGATCCCAGCAAACCACCTGCAGAGGCGATATTGATGATCACGCCGCTCTTCTTGGTGGTGAAGATCGGTAAGGCTTTCCTGATTGCCCGCATGGGTCCGGTGACATTAATGGCAAAGACCTTGTCCCAGAGTTCGTCAGTTACAGCGCCTGCGGGAATGAAGCTATCCATGATGCCGGCGTTATTAACGAGTATGTCCAGCGTGCCATAGTTCTTTACTGTACTGTCGACCAGATTTTGGATGTCTGCTTCTACTGCGACGTTAGACAGTATGCTCATAGCGGTTCCGCCATCGGCGTCAATCTCCGCGACAACGTTATCGGCTCTCTCTTTGTTTATATCTGCGACAACAACTTTTGCGCCCTCTTTTGCAAACAGGATTGCCATTGCGCGACCCATCCCGCTGCCAGCACCAGTGATAATCGCGACCTTATCATCAAGCTTTCCCATGTGAGCGCTCCTTAGTATTAGTTGGCTAAAACTGTCGAATGGGTACTTGCTCGCCATCCTCATTGCCATGATACATTCGGCAAATTTTGGGTGCAAAAAAATCTGGCGAACTGCGCAAAAAAGCCGCTTACGCCCCGTTTCTGGCCGGTGAGAAAGCGGTGAACGGTAATAGGAATTGTCCAACGACAGCGGTTAAAGCGATTCACATCAAGTATAATTATTCAGGAATAGGAATAGACTGAAGGAAGGATTACTATGCGCGATCATTCCCACCACATCGAACTGTCACGCGAGCAGGCTGTTGCCCAGATGATTGAGTGCTGCAAAAAGGCTGCTAAGCACGATTCTACCGGCATGCACGATTATTCTGACAAAAGCGATCTTGCTACTAAGTACGATCCTGCCGGTAAACACGATCAAGCCGTTGGCAATTATCAGTATGCAGGGCAAGGTCAGGCTGCCAATCAAGAAGTTGATATACGGCATCTGGGTCGTGTTGAAGCAGTAAGACTGGATGAGGGTTTTGGGCGGGTACTGGCCAAAGATGTGCACTCGCGCCTTGATATGCCCAACGCACTAACCTGCGCAATGGATTCAATCGCTGTCCATTGGTACGATTTCGAGCAGGGGATGCCAGATACCTCTAATTGGGCGCGTGGTATCGACTGGGAGTTTGCCAATACGGGTATAGCCATGCCCGCTGGCTTTGATACAGCCATCGTGGTAGAGCATGTAGAAGTCTCAGATGATGAGCAGCATGTGAGGATCTCCGCCGCGCCATCGAAACGCTTCGCCGGTACCCGTGCGGTTGGCAGTCGGATAAAAGCCGGTGAGCTGCTTGCTCGCTCAGGTGAGGTAATCTCTCCAGATGTTGCGGCACGAATCGCCAGTGGAAATGTGAGTGCGGTACAGGTGTTCTGCAAGCCAAAGGTGGCTTTTATCCCAACCGGTAATGAATTGGTGTGCGCAGGTGGACATATAGCAGAGGGCAAGAACATCGAAACGAACAGTTTGCTCGTGCGCGGCAAAGTAGAGGAGTGGGGTGGAATCTCCCAGATATACGATGTTGTTCCCGATAGCCCGGAGGCAATAGTGAGGGCAGTGCGCCAAGCGTGTGAGACTGCAGATATTGTCGTTCTCAATGCAGGTTCGTCAAAAGGTTCTGACGATTGGTCGGTTGAACAGCTAGAGGAAATCGGCGAGGTCATCTGCCATCAAACCAATCATGGCCCCGGGCATCATAGCTCGTACGCGATGGTAGATGGCACACCAATCGTTGGTATCTCTGGACCACCGTTAGGAGCATCTTTCACACTGGATTTCTATCTCAGGCCGTTAATACGTCTCTATCTTGGCTTGGAGCCAGAATTGCCTCGTATACCCGTACGGCTTTTGGCCGCGTTTCATGCGAGTTCGTCCAGCGTCAAAGTGGTTAGCTATAAGACAGCCGACGGCACGGCAGCCAGCGGCAACGCAGCCAGTGACACGACAGCAAGTGAAGTCATCTCCTTGCCGGGAGAAACCAGGCCGAGCGTTGTGACAGATCCAGACGCCGTGTTCTATAGCGTTAAGTTCTTGAATGTCTCCGTTGGTGCCGATGGCGTACTTCAAGGTGTTCCTCTAGCCGGCAGACCTGGATC
>DBPN01000003.1:0-2147 GCA_002305585.1 Eggerthellales bacterium UBA1419 | reverse complement strand
GTTGAAGATAGATCTACGTTGAAGTGGATCTACGCCGAAGGCGGGTCTACGCTAAAGGCGCCAAAACCCTGCATATTCTTATAGGCGTACATCTGAGCATCGGCTTCCTCGATCACCGTGAGGATGTTATCGCCATTGTCACGATTGTAGATGCGATAACCATAGGAGATCCTTGGCAAAGCGGGGGTTTGCTGTCGCAACTGCTTAAGCGCGGCGAGTGTCCTTTTTAGCGCTTCATGAATCTGCGCCTCACTTACCGAGGGAGCCAAAACAGTGTATTCGTCCCCGCCGGTACGATAGCATTCACCAGTCTGCGCAAAGCCGTCCTCAATTGCCCGAGCAACCATCTTCAGGCAATGATCGCCTTCTGGATGACCAAACTGGTCATTTATCTGCTTGAATCTGAATACATCGAAAACGATGACACCTACAGTTTGATGAACAGCCATGTTGGGCAGCTGCCTTTCAAACGCGCTTCGATTACGCGTTTCCGTCACTGGGTCGTAGAGGAAATCTATCTCGCGCAAATATATGTAATACATGATCTCTACTAGCGCTACACATACCCATGCTGTACGAACTTGCGGAAAGGCTACCTGCAGACTTGTTCCAATCAAGATAATCGCACATAGCATCACGAGCATGTGGCGCTCACGTATGCGAAGCCTCCTCACTTCGCGGATATTAACCCAAATGAATATCGCGATGGCGTAGATGTAGGTTATTACGAAAACCCAGAACACTGGCCCGCGCGTATAGACGTTCTGATCAGAGACAGAGAATATCAACCCAGTGAGAGGCGAGCTCAAAGCCAGCAAGGCATTTGGAAGTAAGGGGATAGTAAGCAAGATCATCCGTTGCCTATCATCTGTCCGGAACATTGCCGCAAGCGCAAGCCCAATTGGTGGAGAGAAGGCGAAGCCTAGGGCATTAGAGACAGATGCTGCTACGGCATACTCCCTGCCAAGAGTGGCAAATAGATCTGATAAGCCTTCAGCTGCGATCATCATCATCGTGAGGACTACGGCCAAGCCAAACATCTGCGCTTTTCTCGTAGACATGGTGGAATTGCTATAGATGAGGTGCAGGAGCAGCAATAGCATGACGATGTTTACGATCTGGAAGGAGTACATTGTCGCTGGAGTCCTATCGTTTCGAATGAGATAGTCTATTGTGCAACGTAATAAAGCGTAAGAGATACAATTAGCGCCAGCAATTATTCATGTGTTAAATGCCCTAAAAATGCAATGATTCTGTAAGCGCCAAAGATTAATCAAGTACCAACGATTTCGCAAGCGTCGATGATTCTACATCAGAGTAGTCTAAGTAGCACGTATTCATATGGCGAACATTATATCGTTCATCATTTTTCCACTAATCTAAATATCCTACGATAATCGACCATTGCTAAGTAGGCTAGCTTTTATCTGTAATCCGTGCATATTATTTGCGAATCCGCATGATATAAAGCCTGAGCAACTGTCCTGCACTGAAAGTTTATAGACACAATAAGCTAACGTGTTGAGAGCTCCATAAAATCATCTACATCTACGCTCATTGTCCAATGCGTATTCGAAAAAAATATGCAAAACAAGGTTGAGCACCACTCATTAGGTCATCTGCCAGATAATAGCCCCCTGTTGGCTTTTTTGCTATAAAATGGTAGCTTCGATAGATCATATGTTCAGCTTGTATGCTGATGCATGTTCGATTTGTATGCTGCTACGGGTTTGGATCATATGCTGACACGAGTCTTTAGTGAGACGGAGTAACACAATGCTCGAATTACAACATGTTTCCTTCGAGGCAGAAGTCAAGAGAGCTTCCGGTTCAAAGCGCCAGGAGATAATCAAAGATGTCTCTCTTACCATCGGAGACGATCGCTTCACGATCATCACTGGACCCAACGGCGGCGGAAAGACCACTTTGGCCAAGTTGATCATGGGTATCGAGATCCCCACATCGGGTCGTATCCTCTTCGACGGCGTCGATATCACCACAATGCCCATCTATGAGCGGGCCAGGCTGGGCATCTGCTACGGTTTTCAGAATCCAGCACGATTCAAGGGTATGACTGTGCGCAAGATCATCGCTCTCGCAGCTGGAGAAGAAGTTGCCTCCTGTAAGTGCAACGACTTCCTCACCAA
>DBPN01000004.1:18434-18941 GCA_002305585.1 Eggerthellales bacterium UBA1419 | reverse complement strand
CTCGATATGGTCATTGGCTCCGTGAAACGGAAGTACGAATTGCTTCCCCCGACCCATCCCGCCATGCAATGCCTGGAAGACGTGCTTCGAGCCGACGGTTTTGATGCGGTTATGCGGGTGCGGGATTTCTATGCGTGACGAATGTAGGCGGTAGGCGGTTGGAAAGGATACGGGGCTGCGTGTGGCGCACAATAGGTGTTTTGTGATGAATTTCGGACCAGCGATGGACGTCATTCGAAACGCATGCAACACTTGCTTCATCCTCCTCAACATCCCCCCTCCGCATTTCACCCACTGCCCTCCGCCTACTGACTACTGACTTCTGGCCACTGGCTTCTGCCCCATCACCCCAATCCGCAACCCCATGTCGAACACTCCATCCCCCAGCTACCTGCCCGACATCGACATCGCCCGGCGCGCCAAAAAACTGCCGATCGCCGAGATCGCGGCGAAGCTCGACATCAAGCCGGACGACTTGGAGCATTATGGCAAATACAAGGCCAAGGT
>DBPN01000004.1:0-18322 GCA_002305585.1 Eggerthellales bacterium UBA1419 | reverse complement strand
CAACCTCCACTTCACCGGCGACATCCATGCCATCGAGTTGGCCCACAATCTGCTGGCCGCCATGCTGGACAACCACATCCATCAGGGCAACAAGCTGAACATCGATCCCCGCCGCGTGGTGTGGAATCGGGTGATGGACATGAACGATCGGGCCCTGCGCCAGATCATAACCGGCTTGGGCGGGATCAACAACGCCGTGCCCCGCGAAAGCAGTTTCGACATCACCGTGGCCAGCGAAGTGATGGCCTGCTTCTGTCTGGCCGAATCGCTCACCGAGCTGCGCGAGCGGCTCGGGCGGATCATCGTCGCTTATACGCGGGACAAGAAGCCCGTCACGGCGGCCGACCTGAAGGCCCACGGAGCGATGACGGTGCTGTTGAAAAACGCCCTGAAGCCGAACCTCGTTCAGACGCTGGAGAACACGCCGGCCTTCGTTCACGGCGGCCCGTTCGGCAACATCGCCCACGGCTGCAACAGCATCATTGCCACGAAGATGGCCATGCGGTTGTCCGAATACACGGTGACTGAAGCCGGCTTCGGGGCCGATCTGGGGGCCGAGAAGTTCATGAACATCGTCTGCCGCAAGTCGGGGATCCAGCCGAATGCCGTGGTGATCGTGGCCACCGTCCGCGCGCTGAAGCATCACGGCGGCGTGGACCTCAAGAGTCTCCACCTGCCCAATCTCGAAGCGCTCGACAAGGGAATCGACAACCTCAAGAAGCACATCGAAAACATTCACCGATTCGGCCTGCCGGTCGTCGTGGCCCTGAATTCGTTCGTCGCCGACACGGAGGAGGAGATCCGCTTCATCCAGGACAAGTGTTCTTATCTGACCGTGAAAGTCGTGCGGGCTGACCACTGGGCCCGAGGCGGCGCCGGGGCGGAGGAACTTGCCCGGGCGGTGGTCGAGGTGGTCGAAAATACGAAGACCGACTTCCAGTTGCTCTATCCCGACACGTGCACCCTCTGGCAAAAGGTGGGGATCATTTGCCGCGAGGTTTACGGAGCCACGGACGTGCTGGCCGACAAGAAGCTCCGCGATGAGTTTCAGGCCCTCCAGAACAACGGGTTCGGCAACCTGCCGATCTGCATGGCCAAGACGCAGTATTCCTTCTCCACCGATCCCTTGTTGAAAGGGCGCCCCAAGAAGTTCGACGTTCCATTGCGAGGCGTCAAGGTGTGTGCGGGAGCCGGCTTCGTGGTCGTTCTGACCGGCGACATCATGACCATGCCCGGTCTGCCCAAGGTACCCAGTGCCGAGAGGATCGATGTGGACAGCACTGGTCGTATCAGCGGACTGTTCTAGGCTGCTCTCCTCATTGCTGCGCCTATGATAGGAGGAAACGTGAGTTTGACTAAACTATCCTGCGAGGAGTTCGTGGAGGCCTTGGCCTCTAAGGAGCCGGTGCCCGGCGGTGGCGGGGCATCTGCCTTGGTAGCCGCAATCGGTACTGCCTTGGGCAATATGGTTGGCAGTCTTACACTTGGCAAGAAGAAATATGCCGCTGTACAGGATGAGATAATCGAGTGGAAGTCCAGGGCAGACGAACTGCAACGGCAACTCCTTGAGTTGGGAGATAAAGATGCAAAGGTCTTTGCCGTGTTGTCGCAGGCTTATGGTATGCCCAAGGATACGCCAGAGCAGCAGGCTGAGAAGACCCGGGTAATGGAAGCGGCTCTCAAGGAATGCAGTGACGTGCCGCTGAGTATCATGGAGAAATGCTGTGAGGCTATCGAGCTGCACAAGGAGTTCGCGGCAAAGGGAACGGCAATCGCAATCAGTGACGTTGGCGTAGGCGTGGCTTTGTGCAGGGCGGCTTTGCAGGGGGCTTCGCTGAATATCTTCATCAACACCAAATCCATGGTCGATCGAGACTATGCGAAGGATGTCAACAGTAAAGCTGAGGCGATGCTTGAGCGCTATGTCCAGCTGGCCGACTCCATCTATGCAGATGTCGCCAGACGATTCGAGCAGGAGGACTGAATTGGCTACGTTACTTAAGGGTGCTGCAGTTGTCGAGGCCCTGAATCAGGAGTCTGTTCAAGCAGTCGAGAGCTTAAAGCAGCTTGGCATCGTACCTACTCTGGCAATAGTCAGGGTAGGCGAACGCGAGGATGATATCGCCTATGAGCGGGGAGCTACCAAGCGCTGCGAGAAGGTTGGCGTTCAGGTGCGACAGGTCACTTTATCGGGGGATTGCAGTGAGGCAGAGCTGATTGCGACTCTTGAGGACCTGAATGCCGATGACCAGGTACATGGAGTGTTGCTGTTCAGACCGCTACCGGCGCAGATGGATGATGATCGCGTGCGCAATACCCTGGCGCCGCAAAAGGATATCGACGGAATCACCGATCTGTCACTGGCGGGTGTATTCACCGGCGTAGATTCTGGGTTTGCGCCCTGTACCGCTCAGGCCTGCATGGAGATATTGGATTTCTACGGCATCGACGTGAAGGGTAAGCGCGCCGTGGTGATAGGACGCAGTCTGGTTGTGGGAAAGCCTGCGGCGATGATGTTGATAGCCAGGCACGCTACCGTGACAGTCTGCCATACGCGTACGGTTGATATGCCATCGGTATGCAGGCAAGGGGAGATCCTTATCGTCAGTGCTGGTCGTGCCGGTATTGTTGACGCCAGCTATCTGGCGGAAGACCAGGTGGTGATCGACGTTGGCATCAATGTCGCGGATGACGGTAGCCTGAAGGGCGATGTGGATTTCGCAGCCGCTGAACCCATCGTTGGAGCCATCACTCCTGTTCCGGGCGGAGTTGGAACGGTGACAACAAGCGTGTTGGTGAAGCATGTAGTCCAGGCAGCGCAAAGAAGACAGGCTGCACAAAGTAGCCAGACAGCAGATCAGGCCTCGTGAGCAGAGCTGACGATTATAAACAGATGGACAGCGCTCAGGCTATCGACTATATCAATCAGCGGGATTGGCGCGAGAGCCGTCTGGGGCTTGAGCGCATAGTTGAACTGCTCGGCGGCTTAGGCAATCCTCAGCTTGATACCAGGTTCGTCCACGTTGCCGGTACCAACGGCAAGGGCAGCGTCTGTGCGATGCTGGCCCAGATACTGGCAGCTGCCGGCTATCGTACCGGTTTGTTCACTTCTCCGTATATAAGCAGCTTCAATGAGCGGATCCAGATCGACGGTCATTTCATCAGTGATGAGGCTTTAGCTCAGACTACCAGCCAAGTGCGCGGTATTGCTGATGAGATGCTCGATCACCCCACAGAATTCGAGCTGATAACCGCAGTTGCCTTGCAGTATTTCTCCGAACAGCAGTGCGATATCGTAGTGTTGGAGGTTGGTATGGGCGGACGACTCGATGCTACCAACGTCATCCCCTTACCAGAGGTTGCCGCAATCACACCTATCAGCCTAGACCACACGGTTGAGTTGGGTGATACAGTTGGCAAGATCGCCGCCGAGAAGGCTGGCATCATCAAACCGGGTGGCTGTGTGGTGTCGGCCGGCCAGGTTCCCGATGCAAGGGCGGTTATCACTGAGGTCTGTGCCAGTATGGATGCTCAGCTGACCGTGGTTGAAGCCGCAGACGTTATCGTAGAGCAAGATGATCTTTCGGGTCAGAGTTTCAGTTATCGCGACCATCATGATTTACGCATTGGATTGCTTGGCACCTATCAACCGCATAACGCCGCTGTAGTGGTTGAAGTGGTGGAATGTCTGCGTGATAAAGGCTGGCAGATTAGTGAGGAAGCCCTGCGTGCGGGACTTTTTGCCGCCAGATGGCCAGCGCGATTCGAGCTGGTGCATGAGCGTCCCTGGTTTATCATCGACGGCGGTCACAATCCTCAGGGAGCAGAGAGCCTAGCGGCCAACCTGCGGCACTATTTCCCCGACGCAGAGATTACATTCATCTTTGGCGTGATGGCCGACAAGGACATCACGTCGATGATCTTGGCAGTATTGCCACTCGCGCATAAGATCTTTACCGTTACAGCAGATAACCACAGGGCGCTACCGGCAGCCCAACTCGCCGATTATGTCCGTGCTGGTGGTTTGACAGCAGTACAGGCCTACGGTAGCGTAGAACAGGCAGTTGAAGAAGCGATGCGAACAGCCGGATCCAACACGGTGATCTGTGCTTTTGGCTCGTTCTATATCGCCGGTGCCTTGCGCCGGATCTTCAAATTGGACAATCAGTCTGCGTGACAGGGACAATATCCCAAGCCTGGCAGGTTACGTGTGGGTAGCGAGGATATGTATAGTCAGATATGTGTAGCGCGGAGATATTTGGCGCAGATACGTTTAGCGCAGATAACGGTCTCTGCAATGCAGATCACTACGCGAAAGAATACTTGGCTTATAGGAGGGGAGTAATACGTGTTCAAGATCCTCAGGAAGAAAACGCTGAACAACGATGTGACCTTGATGGATATCGAGGCCATGGATGTAGCCCGTAAGGCTCTTCCCGGGCAGTTCATCATCTTCCGCATCGATGAGCAAGGCGAGCGTATACCGCTGACTATCGCCGATACCGATGCTCAAACCGGGGCAGTGACCATCATCTTCCAGCAGGTTGGTTCTTCAACTAAGATGCTGGCCGCAATGTCCGAAGGTGACTATATCTTGGACTTCGTTGGACCGCTTGGGTCTCCCAGTCATCTGGAAGGCATCGAGAGAGCCTGTATCATCGGCGGCGGCGTTGGCTGTGCCATTGCATACCCGCAGGCCAAATATCTGCATGAGAAGGGCGCTGTTGTGGATGTTATCGTCGGCTTCCGCAACAAGGATCTGGTTATCTTGGAAGAGGAGTTGCGCGCGGCCAGCGATAATCTCTACATCACCACAGATGATGGCAGCTACGGCGAAAAGGGCTTTGTCACCGACAGGCTCAAGGCCTTGTTGGATGACGGCGTTGTCTATGATGAGGTCATCGCCATTGGTCCGGTGCCGATGATGAAATTCGTTAGCAAGCTGACCAGGGAATATGGAGTGAAGACCACTGTCAGTCTCAACCCGATCATGATAGATGGTACCGGAATGTGTGGCGGCTGTCGGGTCAAGGTTGGCGGCGAGATGAAGTTCGCCTGTGTGGATGGGCCAGAGTTCGATGGCCATCAGGTTGATTTTGATGAGCTCATGACCCGCAATGCTTTCTATCAGGAGCAGGAGCGCGGGCATGCCTGTCGTCTCACGGGAGGTGTCAACAATGGCTGATACGTCCAAGTCGAGAGTCGAGATGCCGGTACAGGATGCTGAAGTCAGACTGAGTAACTTCGAAGAAGTCGCCTTGGGTTATAGCGAGCAGATGGCCAAAGAGGAGGCCGCTCGCTGTCTCAACTGCAAGACCCGTCCCTGCGTGAGTGGTTGTCCAGTGAATGTGCAGATCCCCGAATTCATTGCGGCGATCAATGATGGAGAATACGAGCAAGCCTATCAGCTCATTGTCCAAACGAACGCCCTGCCAGCGATCTGCGGACGCGTGTGTCCGCAGGAGAACCAATGCGAGAAGCATTGTATCCGTGGTCGCAAGGGTGAGCCTGTGGCAATCGGGCGTCTGGAGCGCTTCGTTGCCGATTGGCATCTTGAGAACATTGGAATCCAGGCAAGGGAGTTCGTATCCAATGGGCACAAGGTTGCGGTCATAGGTGCTGGTCCCGCTGGGCTATCCTGCGCCGGTGATCTGGCGCAGCGCGGCTACGATGTTACGGTCTTTGAGGCATTCCACACCCCCGGCGGTGTATTGGTGTATGGTATCCCGGAGTTCCGTCTGCCAAAGCGTATCGTTGGTGCCGAGATCGAAGCCCTGCAAAAAGGTGGTGTCACGATACGGACCAACTGTGTGATTGGCAGGACTGTCTCGATCGATGAGCTCATCGACCAGGGTTACGAGGCGATCTTCATTGGTACAGGTGCCGGATTGCCCACTTTTCTGGGAATCGAGGGCGAGTCCTTGCTGGGAGTCTATTCGGCAAATGAGTTCCTCACCCGAATGAACCTGATGCATGCCTACGACAGTGCCTACGATACTCCGATGATGAAACACAGTAAGGTAGCTGTGATCGGTGGCGGCAATGTTGCCATGGATGCGGCGCGTTGCGCGTTGCGAATGGGTGCAGATGAGGTGAGTATCGTCTACAGGCGCAGCATGTTGGAGTTGCCGGCTAGAGCCGAGGAAGTCCATCATGCTCAGGAAGAGGGTATCGACTTCAAGCTGCTGGTGAATCCGGTGCAGATCATAGGTGACGAACAGAATAGGGTCCGTGGCCTCAAGTGCCTGCGTATGGAGCTTTGTGAACCGGATGAGTCTGGCAGATGCCGACCCGCAGCCATCGAAGGTTCGGACTTCGAGATCGAGGTCGATAGCGTGATCATGGCCATAGGAACTTCTCCCAACCCCTTGATCCAGCGCACAACCGAGGGGTTGGAATTCAATCGCCGTGGCTGCATCATAGTGGATGAAGAGACCATGGCAACCACGTCACCCGGAATCTACGCAGGAGGCGACACGGTAACTGGCGCCGCGACGGTGATCCTGGCTATGGGTGCCGGTAAGACCGCCGCCAAGTCCATCGACGATTACATCCAAGGCAAGGTACAGGGGTCATAGAGGTCGTAGCGAATCAGCTCGAATCGATTCCCATACCGATTTAAGGCTTCGATTCCCAGATTTCCGATTTCCGAGGTTGATTTCCGGCGTGCTCCGGTGTGGATTATGAAGAGAATAAGCACTGAGGTGTTCCGTATTCTATGAGGCAGTCCTATAATGTCGAAGAGCTTATGTTCGACATGCAACGAGGATTGCCTCATTCACATAGAAATGGAGCAGGGATGCAGGGAACAGTACGTGCTGAAAGCAATAACTCCCTCAAGCCTCGGCTTCTCGTTCCTGTCTCTCTCCTTAGTCTCTCATCCGTCCTCATCCTCGCACTCATCTTCACGTTTATCTTCACTTTCACCTTACCCGCAAACAGTGCTTTTGCCGAGCCTTCGTCTGCCGAGAAGAAAGCTGAGGCTGATGAGGCCTACGCTAAGTACTCAGCTGCCGAGAGCGAGGCTCTCGCTGCCACCGATGTCTATTACGCCGCTCTCGATGCGCATGATGCTGCCGTTGTAGCCATGCAGGAGACCCAGACTGCTATCGTGGGCTATGAGCAGCAGATAGCAGATAAGCAGGCTAGCCTTTCTACCCGGGTTTCCTCAATGTATCGCAGTGGGCAAACCAGCTATCTGGATGTGCTCTTTGGCGCGCGCTCCTTCTGGGAGTTCATCTCGGTATGGGATATCCTCAATACGCTTAATGATCAAGACGCGCAGCTGATAGGCGAGATCAAGGATCTACGGCAGAAGACTCAGAAAGCTTATGAGGACTACGCGGCGCAGGAGGAATTGGCTAAGCGCAAGCTTGATGAGGCCGAAGCCGCTAAAACTGTCCTCGACGAGAAATCCACCAATCTCAAGGAGATCTACGATTCGCTGAGTGCCGAAGCCGCCGAGCTATTGGCAGCCGAGCAGGCGGCAAGAGAATCGGTGCAAACAGGTTCGAATGGCAGCGGCGGATCGAATCATTACACTGATGGTGGCAGCACGTATTCCAGCGTTGCCGCCGCCGCGTTAAGCCAAGTGGGTAAGTCGTACGATTATGGCGCTACAGGCCCAGACGCGTTCGACTGCTCGGGATTGATCTATTGGTCATATCTGCAGTGTGGACTCGCGCCGCCGCCACGGAGCTCGGGCGGAATGTACTCTGCAGCCGGTGGGATATATCCAGTAAGCGAAGCCCAGTACGGTGATATCCTCTACACTGATGGACACGTAGGGATTTCTCTGGGCGGCAATGAGTACGTCCACGCCAGTGATTACGGCATAGGCGTCATAGTCAGTCACAACGCCGGCAGTGCTTTCAGTTGCGTGCTGAGGTTCTAACAGATTCAGGTGATTGACCCATAAATCGCTAGAACAACTCGCTTTTTCAGCGGAAGATTCATCGACTCAGAGATACAAGTGATTCTCAGACGCTAGCGTTTCTCATCGCGCTGACGGCTACGCTTGACCTTCTGAGCGCTGATGAACCAGACAGTGGCTGCTGAGCCAACCAATGCGCCGCAAGTATCAACGATCCAGTCCACGGGATCGCTGTTGCGGCCGGTTACGAACAACTGGTGGAATTCATCGCTGGCGCCATAGAGAGAGGCGATCACTATGGCTATAAGCGCTGTCTTCCATAAGGCACGTCTATCACTATTGAGTGCCAGCGTGAGCAGCACAGCGAGGATAAGGTATTCACAGAAATGGGCAACGCTGCTCCAGAGTCCCAGATTAGAAGGTAGTCCGCTAGATGGTATGGAAGAGGCGACGAATATCGCTACAGCCCAAAGTGCCGCCAATACGGCAAAGACTATCCTTTTTGTGTTATCGGCTTTGGTTTTAAGGCTGCTTCCTGACATCTGTTACTCCCTGTTCTTCGGTAAATGAAGAAACAAGTATAGCGTTTCAAGGCAATGTCTGGTAGCATACTCCACTTGTCGGGATGTGGCTCAGCTTGGTAGAGCGCTCGGTTCGGGACCGAGAGGTCGCTGGTTCGAATCCAGTCATCCCGACCAGTTGTTGCTCGGAGACCAGTAGGTCTCCGAGCAACAACTGCATAAAGGCGCAACTGCATAAAGGCGCAAAGGCGCAAACAACATGTGAGGCTGAGACTCTCTGCGTGCATATTTTTTTCGGATACGCGAGACACAGAGAATGGACAGCGCTTCTTCTCCGTTAGTTAATAGACACAATAAGCAAAAGTGTTGAGTTCTGCTACAGGTCGTCCAACATCAACATCTGCGGCTCATGCGCAATCGAAAAAAATACGCAAAACTGGGCGAACCGCACTCTTCATGCAGCGGGTGCCGACTCCTTGCGAACGGTCACTTCGACTGCAATTGCCTCGCGAACAATTGCGCTGCGGAAAGCCCGATCTTACCCTAACTTCACTTAAGTTTCACCCTAGACCTCTCTCTTTTGGCCTCTCCCTTGGTTTCGCAATTGGTTTCGCCCTGCTTCCATAGCTACAGGCAGAAATCAACGGGCCAGAAGCAAAGCTGAGCGCACACGGCGATATCCTAATCAGCAATCCCTGAAAGCTGTCAAGAATATGCCTATAATTGAATGAAACGGATTGCGCTACATCGCAGTTGATATAGCAACTGGCGGAGCCGAGCGACAACCAGCGGTTTCGAGCGACAATCAACATGAGGAGGAAGGGATTCCGATGTCTGATGCAAATATCGAGAATGTAATGGGTAATGTGCCCAAGCTGGGTTTCGGCCTGATGCGATTGCCTCGAGTCGGGGACAGTGACGATATCGATGTCGCGCAGGTCAAGGATATGGTCGACCTCTTCCTAAGCAGCGGTTTCACCTATTTTGATACCGCTTTTGGCTATGAAGGTTCAGAGGCAGCTACTGCCGAGGCGCTGGTGAAGCGCTATCCTCGTGACAGCTATCTGCTTGCAACCAAGCTTCCGGCTTGGAAGGCGAAAACAAGCGAAGAAGCCGAGCAGATGTTCTGGACTTCCCTGGAGCGCACAGGTGCGGGTTATTTCGATTATTTCCTGCTGCATAATCTGGGTGCCAGCAGAACCAGATCCTTTGATGACTTTGGCATTTGGGACTTCCTTGCCAAGCAGAAGCAGGAAGGTCTTATCCGCAATCTGGGATTCTCCTTTCACGATAAGGCGTCTCTGCTAGATGAGGTACTGCAAAAGCATCCCGAGGTGGATTTTGTGCAACTGCAGATCAACTATGCCGACTGGGAGAATCCGATGGTCGAATCGCGTGCATGCTACGAAACCGCGCGACGGCATAACAAGCCCATTGTCATCATGGAACCGGTCAAAGGTGGCGCGCTGACCACCTTGCCCGCTGCGGCGGTTGCGGTACTACAAGAAGCGGATCCCCAAGCATCTCTGGCTTCATGGGCTATTCGCTTCGTGGCGTCATTGGATGGGGTCATAACGGTATTGAGTGGTATGTCGAGCATCGAGCAGATGCGCGATAACGTGTCCTTCATGAAGGATTTCTCGCCGCTCGATGAGCGAGAGCGTGAAGCCATTGTCAAGGCGCGAGCAGAGATTGACAAGGTGCCAACAGTGCCCTGTACTTCCTGCGGTTATTGTCTACCTGAATGCCCTCAGAACATCGCGATCCCCGGTATATTCGAAGCCGTGAACAACTTCTTGCTGTACGGAAATAAGCGAAACTGCTCGTTTACCTACAATTGGAATACTAGATTCCAGGGAAAAGGCGTAGCGTCAGATTGCATCGAGTGTGGCGCCTGCGAGCTTGTTTGCACCCAACACATAGCGATCATTGATGAGTTGAAACGCGCCAGCGCTCTGTTTGAGGAATAGGTCATGTATCATAGTGCACAGCAGGGGGCATCTTTCAGCCTAGCTCGACTGGGGGAGATAGGCTAGCGGGCAGCAGTAACCGAGGCCAGGACTAGCGAGCAGGCAGTGACTAAGGCTTGGGTCAGCTGATGGGAACAGGGTCAGCCGGTTGGGCAAAGGGCGTATACGTAAACACCCTTCACGAGGCAGAATTCAAGTGGATTAGGACGGGATTGCGTGAATAGATTCATACTCATCGCCTTGACTTTGGCGTTGTCGTTGACCTTCGTGGCATGTAGCGCGCAGGCTGAAAGACAATCAGCGGTTGCTGCTCCAGAAACCCATAAAACTACATCGACAACGTCTGAAACCATATCTCCTGGCGCTACTGCTGATGAAGCTTATCAACAGGCTCTTGAGTTTTATAAGCAGGAACGCTACACCGAGGCGCTGCCGTTTGCACAGGAGGCTGCCGAGCAGGGACAGATAGACGCGATTTACATGATGGGTGAATTCTTCTTCTATGGCGACGGAGTCGCGCAAGACTATGAAGAGGCCCTAAAATGGTATCTGAAGGCGGCAGACAAGGGGCATTCAGACGCTCAGTGTACAGTTGGCTATATGTATGACGAGGGAATGGGTGTCGAGAGTGATGTTAATGAGGCTCTGGCCTGGTACCAGAAATCCGCCGCTGCCGGTAACCCGGTTGGGCAGCACAACCTCGGCCTGGATTATCTGCAGGGAAGAGCTGTCCAAGAGGACAAGGCAGAAGCTGTGAGGCTGCTCACGCTTTCCTCCAACCAAGGCTATTCGCAGTCACAGTACATCCTTGCTGAACTCTACGAAACAGGCGACGGCATCGAACAAGATCTGAAGAAAGCGCTTGAGCTTTATAGGTTGGCAGCAGATCAGGGGCACGAGGCTGCCGCACAGGCAGCTGCAGAACTCGAACAGAACCCGGGAATATGACAACGGAGATATAAAAGCGGGAGCATGACAACGGGGAGTCTGAAGTCAGGAGCCTGACGGCAGGACGCCAAACCTCAAAGGTAGGATATCTAGAGGAATGAGAGATTGCCATGAAGTGGACTGGAAGACGACAGAGTACTAACGTAGAGGACAAGCGGATGTCTAAGGGCACTGTAGGTGCGCTAGGTGGCTTGGGCGGCTTGCTGGTCATCGGGTTGATGGTATTCAGCCTGTTCACCGGTACCGATACATCGGGCTTGATCAACCTTGCCCAAAGCGTCAGTGGCGGCAGCACCGCGCAAACGGAGACTCGTGCGCTCACAGTCGACGAGCAGCGTGAACTGGATTTCATCGAGACGATAGTCGCGGATACGGAGGATGTCTGGAACGGGATCTTCACTGCGAACAACCTGGATTATCGCGAGCCCAAGTTGATCCTCTATCGAGACTTTGTGCAGACACAAAGTGGCACCACCGCTTCTGCGGCGATGGGACCTTTCTACATGCCAAATGAGGAGACTGTCTATCTGGACATGTCATTCTTCGATCAGCTGAAGATCGAATTCGGTGCTAAGATCAAACAGGATGTCAGCGCAGAAAGCGGTGATTTTGTGGTTGCCTATGTTATCGCGCACGAAGTTGGGCATCACGTGCAAAATCAGCTTGGCATCCTCGATGCGGTTTCTGCGCAACAAGCTCGCAGTAGCACCACAGAAGCCAATCGTCTCAACGTGGCGATGGAACTGCAGGCCGACTTCTTTGCCGGGGTATTCGCCAATAAGAAGCAGCAGGTGCTGGAAAGCGGTGATATAGAAGCCGCGATGATTGCCGCCGGAGTGATAGGTGATGATGCGATCCAGCGCAAGACCCAGGGTCAGGTGGTGCCGGACTCCTTCACTCACGGCACATCCGAACAACGTGCCTATTGGTTCAAGCGCGGTTATGAGACCGGAGATGTTAATCAGGGAGACACCTTCAAGGAGATTCTCGGCTATTCCCTGTGACGATCAACGTCTGTATCGCCGGATTGTCAGCTGTACTGTCATCTTCCCTGTTACGAGATCACCTCAGATCACCGGCAACATGATGTGAGGTATCGGATTAATCGGTCTATAATGTGATCATGCAGACTTTCCTGTATTTCTTCGGTCACGGTTTCTGTCATCAGCTTCCATCGCGTTCATTCCAAGTCGATGGCCTGTACTTCTCGGTCTGCTCGCGTGACACCGGGATCTACCTTGGCCTGCTTCTGGCTATCGTAGTGGCTTATTGCCTGCATATCGGCATTACACAGAAACCCAGCCGACTACCGCCGCTGCCAATACTGCTGGTCTGCGCCCTGCTCGCCCTACCCATGGCACTTGATGCCGTCAGCTCGTATCTGGGTTTCAGGTCCACCACCAATGCGATCCGTTATGTAACTGGTTTGCTGGCCGGTATCGGCTTGGGGACTTTGATAGTCCCGTCGTTGTTCGGTCTCAGCAAACACGCTCGCGATGATCGCAGGATATTCGCTTCCGCTATCTCATTCAGCATCTATCTTGCCGCCTGCCTGTTACCAGGCGCGCTGTTCCTCTGCCTCTATCCATTCATGGGGATACTTGCGCCACTGATACCGGTTGTCGCTTTCCTGATTATCCTCAGCCAGTTGAACCTGCTGATGCTCTCATTGAGTGAGAGATTGCTGCCCACAGGCAATTGGAGACGTTGGATTGTATTGATAGCGCTTTCTCTAATCATGGCTTTGCTGGAGATAGCGCTTCTTGCCCTGTTCCGTGAGGCGCTATTCGCCCTACTTCCAACTGAGGCCGATCCTTGGGCCAGACTTGGTGGCTGACGCGTGTTGGTGGTTGAAACGTGTTGTCAGCCGTGATATCCAGTGTGCCGCCTAGGGTGGTGACTCCTAGATAGTAACTGGGTTTGACTGGTTGCGCCCAGGTTGTGCCAGGTTGTGCCCACGGCATCTCCATAAGTTTTATATGGTTTGCAAAGACAGAAACTGCAATTAGTGGTAACCTATCACCTTGCAATATCCGATTACAAGATAGACAGCTTGTATCTGTGACTCATGGAGGCACGTATGAAAGTATTTGGATTGGGTTTGCCCGAACTTATCCTCATCCTGGTGGTGGCCTTGTTGATATTTGGCCCCAAGAACCTCCCCAAACTCGGCAGCGCACTTGGCAAGACCGTGAAGAACGTCCGCGATGGGCTTGAGGGCAAGGGCGAGCTTGAAGAAGGCACCGTAGAAGAAGAGGAAGAAGAAGTCGAGGAAGCGCCCAAACCAAAAGCTAAGGCTACTACAAAGAAGAAGTAACACCCCCTCATCTCACAGTAGCTCGCGGCGTGCGTGACGTTTTGTTGCGTATGCCGCTTTACTTTATATCTTGACCGACAGACGAGGAGACAGAACTCCAATGCCAAAGGAAATCATACTCACCCAAGAAGGTCGCGAGAAGCTTGAAAAGGAACTATTCGTACTAGAGACAGAGAAGCGACCCCAGATAGGCGAGCGGATCAGAATCGCCAGGGAATTTGGCGATATCTCCGAGAACTCAGAATATGATGACGCCAAGAACGAGCAGGCGTGGATGGAAGGCAGGATAGCTGAGATATCCCAGATCCTTGCCAACGCAACTATCGTTGAGGCACCAAAACGCTCCAACAAAGTCTCGATAGGTAGTGTTGTCACTGTGGAGATGGCCGACAAGACCGAGCGCGTCTTCACCATCGTGGGCGCAGCTGAGGCGGATGCTGCCACAGGTCGCATATCCAATGAATCCCCGGTTGGGGCTGCTCTACTTGGATCCAGAAAAGGCGAAATTGTCGTCGCCGAAGGACCAACAGGCAGAAAACTCTCATTAACTATCCTCAAGATCAGCAGGTGATTTGGGTGGACGAAGACGATCCCATTGAAGTACGTAAAGCAAAACGTCTTTCGCTGATTGAAAGTGGTGAAGAGCCGTACGCACGGCGTTTTGCTACCAGTAACCATGTCTGCCAGCTCGAGGAGCGATATGCGCAGTTGCCCGATGGTGAATCTACCACTGACGAGGTGAGTGTCGCCGGCCGAATCATGGCGATACGCGATCAGGGCAAGATCGCTTTCATCGTGGTGCGTGATGCGACAGGCGATATCCAGCTGTTCTGCCGTATCAATGATCTGGGCGAGGAAGCCTTCGAGCGCATCAAGCAGCTCGATATCGGTGACTGGATCGGCGTCACGGGCTCGATCTTGCGCACGAAGCGCGGTCAGCTCTCCATTGCGCCCCAGCAGATCACCCTGTTGACCAAGTCGCTCAGGCCGCTGCCGGAGAAGTTTCATGGCTTAGCTGACAAGGAGACCCGTTATCGTCAGCGCTATGTTGACCTGGTGATGAATCCCGACGTCAAGAAGACCTTCGATGTCCGCTTCAAGGTGATCAGCGCTATCCGTAGAGCTGCGGAGGCCAAAGACTTCATCGAGGTCGAGACGCCGATGCTGCATCCGATTCCCGGTGGAGCGACTGCTAGGCCGTTTGTGACGCATCACAATGCGTTAGACCGCGACTATTACCTGAGAATCGCACCCGAACTCTACCTCAAGCGACTGCTCGTTGGTGGCTTCGAGCGTGTCTTTGAGATCAACCGCTCGTTTCGCAATGAGGGTATGGATCATTCGCATAACCCCGAATTCACCATGCTGGAGGCCTATCAGGCTTATACCGATGTCGATGGCATTGCTGATTTCACACAGGTGCTGATCAAGGCTGCCTGTCAGGCAGCTACAGGGGGTCACAGCTTCAACTATCAGGGACTCGATGTTGATTTGAGTGGGGACTGGCGCAAGGCGACGATGATCGAGTTGGTGAGCGATAAGCTTGGCGAAGAGGTTGGTTTCGACCGGACGCTCGAAGACCTGCAAATGTTAGCGAAACGATACCGAATAGACACTCAGAAGTCATGGGGTAAAGGTAAGATAATCGCAGAACTGTTCGACGAATTGGTGGAAGCCAGTCTTATCCAACCAACGTTCGTTACCCAATACCCGCTGGAAACATCTCCGCTGGCCAAGAAGAATGCAGATGATCCAAATGTCACTGACAGGTTCGAGTTGTTCATCTGTGGCAGGGAATGCGCCAATGGTTTCTCTGAGCTCAACGATCCCGTTGACCAGAGGGAGCGCTTTGCGACGCAGGTCGCGGCAAAGGCAGCCGGTGATGATGAGGCGATGGGCTATGATGAGGATTATATCCGTGCCCTCGAGTATGGTATGCCGCCGGCAGGCGGTGTGGGCATAGGTATTGATAGACTGGTGATGTTATTGACCGATGCGCCATCGATTAGAGACGTCCTACTGTTCCCACACATGAGAGACGAGAACTGAACACATAAAACGGAAGGGGGAGCTATGGCATTCGAGAGATTCACTGACAAGGCACGTAACGTGCTGGCATTGGCTCAGGAAGAGGCTCGCTCACTCAAACAACCCTACGTTGGTACCGAGCATTTGCTCTTGGGGCTGCTGCGCGAGCGCGAAGGTCTTGCTGCCCAGGCCTTGAGCAATCTCAACATCACCTACGAACAGGTACTGACGCAGGTTAAGACCATCATCGAAGTCGATCCTAACGCGCCAACCGGACATCTGAGCTTCACGCCACGTGTCAAGCGTGTACTGGAGTTCGCGTTGCGTGAGACCATGCAACTTGGGCAGAACTACATCTCCACCGAACACCTATTGTTGGGCATCGTCCGCGAGGGCAACGGAGTTGCCATCCAGGCTTTGTCGCAGATGGGTATCGATGCTTCGATGGTCAAGGGTGCCCTGATGGATCTGTTGCATCAGACAAGCTCCTACGCCGGTCCGCAGGATTATATGGACGAGGATTACAACGAGAGTGGCGACATCCTCGAGGAGTTTGGCACCAATCTCACTCATCAGGCTCAGGAAGGTAAGCTGGACCCGGTTGTTGGCCGTGAGGCCGAGATCGAGCGCGTGATGCAGATCCTGTCCCGCCGCACCAAGAACAATCCGCTGTTGCTGGGTGATCCCGGTGTAGGCAAGACTGCCATCGCCGAGGGTCTGGCGCAGCTTATCGCCAGCGAACAAGTACCGGATATCCTCCGTCACAAGCAACTGATCACTTTGGATGTCGCAGCTTTGGTTGCCGGCTCCAAGTATCGTGGTGAGTTCGAGGACCGCTTGAAGAAGGTTGTCAAGGAGGTTAAGGAAGCCGGGAACATCATCCTCTTCATCGACGAGATGCATACCTTGATCGGCGCCGGCAGTGCTGAAGGGTCAATCGATGCCGCCGCCATCCTCAAGCCACCGCTGAGCCGTGGTGAGATCCAGGTCATCGGTGCGACCACGCATGATGAATATCGTAAGCATGTAGAGAAGGATTCGGCTTTGGAGCGGCGTTTCCAGCCGGTTACCATCAACGAGCCTACCAGCGAGCAGTCCATCAAGATCCTAGAGGGCTTGCGCGACCGCTATGAAGCTCACCACCGCGTGCGCTTCACTGATGAGGCGCTGCAGGCTGCCGTATCGCTATCCGATCGTTATGTGCAGGACCGTTTCTTGCCAGACAAAGCCATCGACGTCATCGACGAGGCCGGCGCGCGCATGCGCATCCGCAACATGACGATTCCCTCCGAAGTCCATGACATGGATGAGAAGATCCGCAAGGTCAGGGCCGAGAAGGAAGAAGCCATCAATATCCAGGACTTCGAGAAGGCCGCTAAGCTGCGCGATGATGAGAAGCAGCTGATGCAACAACGCGAGCAGCTGGAGGAGAAGTGGCGCGAGAGCACTTCTCGGAACATTGTCAGTGTCACCGAGAAGGAGATCGCAGATATCATCTCGATGTCGACCGGTGTTCCGGTGGCAGATCTCACCGAAGCTGAGACTGAGAAGCTGTTGCGCATGGAGCAGGTGCTGCATGAGCGCATTATCGGCCAGGAAGAGGCAGTGAGCGCCATCTCCAAGGCCATACGCCGTTCACGTGCCGGCCTCAAAGATCCCAAGCGCCCGGCAGGTTCATTCATCTTCCTAGGCCCCAGTGGCGTTGGTAAGACCGAGCTTTCCAAGGCGTTGGCAGAATTCCTCTTTAGTAGTGAGGATGCGCTCATCTCCTTTGACATGTCAGAATACATGGAAAAGCACACCGTTTCGCGTCTGGTTGGCTCACCTCCAGGTTATGTGGGATACGATGAGGGCGGTCAGCTGACCAAGGCAGTCAGGCAGAAGCCATATTCGGTGCTGCTGTTCGACGAGATTGAGAAGGCACATCCGGATGTGTTCAACATCTTGCTGCAGATCCTTGAGGAGGGTCGTCTGACCGATGGCCAGGGCCGCAAGGTCGACTTCCGCAACACCATCATCATCATGACCTCCAACGTTGGTGCCCGCGAGATCGCCCAAGGAGCGCCGATTGGCTTCTCGGGAGCAGATTCCAAGGCTGGTTTGTCGGACAAAGAGATCAACAGTCGGGTCATGACCGAGATGAAGAAGCTCTTCAGACCGGAATTTCTCAACCGCATCGATGACATCATCGTATTCAAGTCGCTGACCAAGGAGCAGATCGCCCAGATAGTCGAGCTGATGATCGCGGATCTTCGCGATCGCCTCATCGCTCAGAACATGACCATCAACCTCAGCGACGCAGCGCGTAACTTCATCGCTGAGGAGGGTACGGATGTCACCTTTGGCGCCAGGCCGTTGCGTCGTGCGATCCAGAGGCTGGTGGAAGACCCGATCTCGGAGCAGGTGCTCGAAGGCAAGTGGAGGTCCGGTGACGTGATCGACGCGGATTACAATGGCGATGAGATCGTCTTCACGCACGGATCCGGTTCGATTCCCGAACCTCGTAAGCGACAATCCATCGCGCGGGAACAGGAGCTGGTGACGCCGATCTTCGGCGCAGCATCCGGAAAAGGTGGATCGGCATCCGGAGGCTCTGGACTCCAAGCTGACAACAGCTGATAATCGACCTGAAGCGGGATGCGCTTAGCGCCCCGCTTCTTGTTTT
>DBPN01000030.1:48643-62259 GCA_002305585.1 Eggerthellales bacterium UBA1419 | reverse complement strand
CTGCGCCCAGAAGGTTTTGTGATGATCCATCCGGAGACTGCTCGGGAGAAGGGAATCGAGGAAGGCGATCTTACGGTTGTCTCATCGCCGCGTGGATCGATTAAGATTAGAGCAGAGTTGACTCCCATCATCGCCAAGGATTGCGTCTATGTTCCAGGGGGTTGGGTTGAATCGAATTACAATGTGATTGGAATTGACGAGGACCTCGACCCAATCTCCAGCCAGGCGAATTACATGTCCTGTCTGGGAACCATCGAGAAAGCATAGGGGGCTACTATGCAATACGCTTTTTCGTTTGACCCAAGTCGTTGTGGACAGTGTTTTGCCTGTGAGGTAGCCTGCAAATCTGTGCATTCGCTCCGCCCCGGCGTTCAGGAGCAACCAACCAGTATTGGCCCACGCTATCGTCAGGTGATTACCCTGCTAGACGAGCAGAATGTTGATAAGCCGATCCAATATGTGTCAATAGCCTGCATGCATTGTGGCGAACCGGACTGCATGGCCGTGTGCCCAACAAAGGCCATCTCGCGTGACCCGGAGTTCGGAGCAGTGCTAATCGATCAAAGCCGCTGCATCGGCTGTCGCTATTGTTCCTGGGCCTGCGAATTTGGCGCTCCCCAGTTTGGCCTCAATGGCCTAATGGAGAAATGTGACCTCTGCATAGATCGACTCAGGCAGGGGTTGCGTCCCGCCTGCGAGGAATCCTGCTGCGGGGGAGCGATTAAAGTTGGCCCAATCGAAGAGCTCGAGCTTGATGTAAGAAAGAGCATCGTCAAGAAACTGATCTTCAAAGGTAGCGGAAAATAGAATCCAACCCGAGCATATCTCGGGGTACCGTTGCGCCCAAGGGTACTGCTGTAGCCGCGGGTACTGCTGCGCCTGCGGGTGCCTCTGTAGCCAAAGGGATCTTGATTAACCAAGGGCACAGCGAGACACCTCTGGTGATTTTCACATTGTTATTGCCAGTGGCAGTGGGCATTACGGCAGTTGGTTGTTTCGTGGTAGAGGATCTTATCCTCTCTGCAGTCGCTTTGATCCTATCGACAGCCGGGATGCTTGCGTCGATTGTACATCTTGCCAAACCTCTTAGGGCAGCGTATTCAATCCTCAACTGGAGAAGATCTTGGCTGTCTAGGGAGATTTTAGCTGTGGCGTTATTCTGGGGCATCGTCTTGCTCTGGGCTGCGGCCTCCTTTGCAATAGTGTGGCAGACGGCTTCAGGAGAGAATCTGGTAACGTTGATTCCCTTGGCATTTGATCTCGATCTCGCTGCAGTAGTGCTCAATCTAGCTGCAATACTTACTGGTATTGCCCTGCTCTTTGTGATTGGTAGGGCGTACCATATCCACTCCCGGCCAAGCTGGAACGGAGGAGAGAATTACCTCGAGTTATTCGCCGTAGCGCTCGGTGCCGGTTTAGCAACCGGAGCCTTCCTGGCAACCATCAAGCAGCCAGATATTCAAGTAGGGGCTATCGTTTTGGGGCTGATGCTCAGCTTGTTATTGATGCGTCTCGCACACAGGTCGCGGATGAAACGGCTAACAGTGCTGATGGCAAAAGAGGCTAATTTGAATGCTCAACTCTCACTGGATAATTACCGCAGGTTACAGCCCAAAGTGAATGTCTCTTTATTTATCCAGGGAATGGCCATAATCGTAGCGCTTGTGTGTATCTTCTTCCCAATTGAGCCCTATTCAATGATTCTGTGGGCGATTATCTCTTTGTTAGAGATTTGCGCGCATCTTCTTACACGCTGGGTTTTCTATTCGCTCCCAGTGCAGGTTCGCCATATTCCCCGTTGGCGATAATCTGAGCAGAGAGCTCAGACCTCCTCACCACTTATGCGCAATAGCTGATTCGCATAAATGCTGCTAATCGTTGATTAATAATCGCTTAAAAACATCAAGTTAAGTAGTTTCTTAATAGAACTCGTGCGCATTTAGTAGGAATTCTGTGAACATTGGGGCTTCTTGGACCCAATCTGCCTCCCTTCCGTATAGTAAAAATAATCGTTTAAGCAATAAGCGGTTATTCTAAGAGCGAAAACGGGAAAGGATGATGTGATGTTGTTCAAGAAAATCGGGGTGATTATCTTATCTGTTGTAGCGCTGTCATTCGTTTTGACAGCCTGCGGAGGATCCAACAAGGAAGCAGATAGCCTAAAAAGAGTACAAGATGCCGGAGAGCTCACGGTTGTGGGTAGTGGTGGCTATAAGCCATTCAATTTCATGGAGGACGGCAAGCCTGTCGGGTTCGATGTTGATACCGGTAAAGCCATCGCCGAGAGACTTGGTGTTGAGTTGAATTATGTTACCTCCGACTGGGATGGTTTGGTCGAAGGTCTCAAGGCTGGGCGCTATGACGGTATCTTGGGCAGTATGGCCATAACCGAAGAACGCCAAAAGCAGGTCGATTTCACCGTTCCATATTATTACTCCGGAGCCCAGCTTGTTGTTCGCGCTGATTCTGGTATCACCGAGCCAGAGGATATGGCTGGTAAGAGCATCGCTGTAGCAACGGGAACAAACTTCGTACAGGATGCCGAGAGCCTCGGTGCAACTGTCGAAACCTATCAAGATGATAACGCGACTATCATGGAGCTTATCAACGGCAGAGTCGACGGGGTTATCACTGACAAGCTGGTCGCAATCGATGCCATGAGCGCCATTGAAGGCGGCGCAGAGCTGATGCTGTGCGGAGATATCATGCGTCTTGAGCAGATGGCCATTGCTATCAATAAAGACGACTCTGAGCTTCTTGCTGAGATAAACAAGATCCTCCAGGAGCTTCATGACGAAGGAGTCCTGACAGAGATCAGCAAGAAATGGCTCAACGGAGTTGACGTTACAACAAAATAATCTGTATGCATGCCTATGGCACCAATAGCTCACGGGCATGCTAAGAAATGTGCGGGTTTGTTGATCGCTAATCAATCAGCCCGCACTTCTTGTTTTCCGATAACAAGGAGGCTCTCACGCGATGGAGATACTGAAGTATTTCTACGACTTCCTACCAGCTGCGGGGATGACACTTCAAGTTACTGCGGCTGGCATCATCATTGGTATGGCTCTAGGCTTGATCTTCGCGCTGATGCGGCTTTCAAAGTTCAAGTTCCTCAGCTATCCAGCAAAATTCTACATCTGGCTTATCAGAGGAACACCGCTGCTTTTACAGCTACTATTCATCTACTTCGGCTTGGTTGGCATAATAAAACTAGATCAGATACCGTCTGCCTTCATTGCGCTTGGTATTCACAATGGTGCCTACATCGCCGAGATCTTCAGGGGAGCTATCCAATCGGTTGACAGAGGGCAACGAGAAGCAGGTAAATCTCTGGGCATGACCAACTGGATGATCATGAGGCGCATTATCCTGCCTCAGGCGTTGAAACGATCTATTCCACCGCTCAGCAACCAGTTCATCATTGCGCTCAAAGACTCGTCATTGGCTAGCGCGATAGCGGTTCCCGAACTACTGCTACTGGCGCGACAATATGGATCGGCTACCTACAGGCTGATGGATTTTCTGGCAATTGCCGCAGTGTATTACTTGACGATGACTACCATTCTCACAGCGATAGCGAATCTCATAGAAAAAAAGCTGAACATCAGTGATTATCGCGAATAAGGAGACATCAGCATGATCAAGGTAAGCAAGCTGAATAAGTGGTATGGGAAGCACCACGTCTTAAAAGATATCAATATGACAGTCGATGCCGGGGAGGTTGTTGTTATTATCGGTGCCAGCGGTTCTGGGAAGAGTACTCTGGTTCGATGCATCAATTTTCTTGAGAAAGCCCAAAAGGGCACTATTACCATCGACGGCCAGGTAATTTCCCACAAGAGCAAGAAGCTGCACCTCATTCGCCGTGAAGTGGGCATGGTCTTCCAGCACTTCAATCTGTTTCCGCACATGACGGTGATGGGTAATGTGATTGAGGGGTTGGTGTACGTCAAGGGAATGCCTAAAGAGGAAGCAATCGAAGAGGGCAAGAGGCTATTAGAGAAGGTAGGGATGGCGGATAAGGCCGATGTCTATCCGTCGATGATCTCGGGCGGGCAGAAGCAACGAGTAGCTATTGCCCGGGCATTGGCGATGAATCCAAAGATCATGTTGTTTGACGAGCCAACATCCGCATTGGATCCCGAGCTTGTTGGCGATGTTTTGGCTGTTATGCAACAGCTGGCTAACGATGGCATGACCATGGTCGTCATCACTCATGAGATGGGCTTTGCTCGCGAGGTTGCGGACCGGGTTATTTACATGGACGAAGGAAGGATTATCGAGGAGGGAACTCCAGAAGAGATATACAATAATCCCAAGAACGAAAGAACTAAGGAATTCTTGAGCAAGATACTCTAGTTCCTCTGTTTCCCGCAGTCCCTTCTCGTTCAAGATGCAGAACAGCAGGGCAACGCAAACAGGTACGCTAAGTAATGCGAGATGATTTAAGGTGGTACATTGAGCGAGTGGATTGAGAAGATCGTTACCGATAGCGGCTTAGGCGAGCCATGGTCTTCGCATGTCATCAACACGCTTATCCTTATTAGCATTGTCATCATCTGCCTTGTGGTCTACAAGCTTGCAAAGGATCTGGTCTTGCGATTGCTGAAGAAGGTAATCGAGAAGAGTAACTCAAGAGTGAATAGCGTCTTCATGGAGCACAAGGTTTTTGACAGGCTTGTCATCATCATTCCGGCTCTTATCGTATATGGCTTAGCTCCGATGTTGGTCTATGGTCAGGAGCTTGTTGGGCGGCTGGCTCTTTGTCTGGTAGTTTTTGGCGTGGTCCGCACGATTGATAAAGGCCTAAGCGCAACCGAGTTCCTCTATAAGAAGACCGAGGCGGCAAAAACCAAACCTATCAAGGGATTCCTGCAGGTAGTTAAGATCGTGATCTATCTGGTTGGCTTAATTGTGATAGTCAGTATCCTGATGGATCGATCGCCGGTTCTGTTGCTTGGCGGATTGGGTGCCGCCAGTGCAGTGCTCTTACTTGTCTTCCAGAATACGATATTGGGATTTGTAGCCAGTATCCAATTGACAGAGAACGACATGATACGTATTGGCGACTGGATTGAGATGCCGGGACATCATGCCGATGGCGAAGTAAAAGAAATCACACTCTACACGGTTAAGGTGGAGAACTGGGATAAGACGATCACCATGGTACCCACATACTCCATGGTCACAGAGGCATTCAAGAATTGGCGCAACATGCAAGAGGCCGGCGGTAGAAGGATAATGCGCTCTGTGCTGATTGATGTTACAAGCGTGAGATTCTGCACAGAAGAACTATTACAGAGATGCAATAAGATCCAATATGTGCAGACGTACCTGCAGAGTAGAGCAGCCGAGATCGAAGCATATAACCAGCAGCATCATGTCGACGTATCCAGCCCTGTGAATGGCCGCAGGTTGACCAATCTGGGCATATTCCGCGCTTATCTGGATAATTATCTCAAGAATCACCCGCGCATACACAATGAGATGACGATCATGGTAAGACAGTTGGAGCCACGCGGTTCGGGATTACCAGTCGAGATCTATGCTTTCACTGACACAACTGATTGGGCAGAATATGAGTGCATACAATCAGATATCTTCGATCACATCTTTGCCGTGGTGCCAGAATTCGATTTGCGAGTCTATCAGCAACCCAGCGGGTATGACCTGTACGGTGCCAAGCTCAGTGATAAGAGCCAATAAGTTGCCAGAGGCAGTGATCTAATCCAGCTTTCACGAGTTTAATCTGTCCAAAAGCTTGACATTCTGAGTCGTGCGTGTTTTTGTGTACCAAACCAATTCGCGTGGGAAGTGACCAATGAGCCTCACCATCGTATCTGTAGCGATTATTACCATCAGCATCGTCGGCATCGTAGTCGACGGTGTAACCGGGTTGCGCTGCAGAATACGGAATTCCTGATACATACACAAAAAGGGAAACCTGACCCGGCAGCGATAACTCGCCAGCCGGGTCTTTTTGTATCTTCAGGCAGGTTCCACAGATATCGGAAGGGCAAATGGATAACTGATCGCATTGTTGGTTTGCAGTTGAGTGTGTGATTGAATCAGATTCAAGCGGAAGGGAAGATGAAGATGAAACTGAATGGAGCAGAGATACTGGTTGAGACGCTGATAGCTCACGGCGTCACAGATGTATTCGGGTTTCCTGGTGGCACGGTAATCAACCTCTATGATGCTCTATACGACTATCAGGATAGGGTCACACACTACCTGACCTGTCATGAGCAGGGAGCAGCACATGCTGCCGATGGTTATGCTCGGGCTACTGGGAAGACGGGGGTTGTGATCGCGACCAGTGGACCGGGGGCAACCAATCTGGTTACAGGCATAGCAACCGCTTACCTGGATTCGACACCTATGGTGGCGATCACTGGCAATGTTGCCTCTGGTTTGATAGGCAAGGACAGTTTCCAGGAAGTGGATATCGTGGGTATCACGATGCCTGTGACCAAGCATAACTACATGGTTAAACATGTCGAGGAATTAGAGGAGATCGTCAGAGAAGCCTTCCAGATCGCACGTTCGGGCAGACCTGGCCCAGTGTTGATAGACATCCCAAAAGATGTGCAGCAGGCACAATGTGAGTTCCACGGGGGAATGCCAAAGCCGTTGCTGCCGATACCTCGTGTGAGCGAAGAGGCGCTGAGGGCCGCAGCCGAACTGATAGATGCCAGCGAAAGGCCATTCGTCTATGCGGGAGGCGGCTTAATCTCCTGTAGCGCAGGCGAGGCTCTCAGAGTCTTTGCGGAGAGGATCGATGCTCCGGTTGGTCTGTCCATCATGGGTCTAACAGCTTTGGACAGCAGTCATCCGCTCAAACATGGTTTAACCGGCATGCATGGCCACTATGTTGCTTCAAAGATGAACGCAGACGCCGACCTGATCATTGGTATTGGTGTTCGCTTCTCCGATCGCGCTACTGGATCTACCAGCAAGTATCAGGCGAAGACCAAGATCATCCACATCGATATCGATGGTGCCGAGATCGACAAGAACATCGACAGCGTTATAAGTTTGGTTGGCGATGCCGCAGAGATACTGCCCCGTTTGACCGAGATGGTCAAGCGGCGCGAGAATCCCACGTGGATAGCCAAGGCCGATTTGCATCGCCAGGAGTCGGAGCGGTTTCTTGCTCAAGAAGAGATGCAACTGCACGATCAGGATCCACAGGCGAAAGAGGAGCAGCAATTGCTTGCGCAGGAAGATATGGACGCACAAGCGACCGGTCTTACTCCGCAGGAGATCATCCACATGGTGCGTCGCTATGCCGCAGACGATACAGTGGTCTCAACCGATGTTGGCCAACACCAGATGTGGGTGGCTCAGGAATATCAATTCTGTCTTCCGCGTACACTGCTGACTTCGGGTGGACTGGGAACTATGGGTTTTGGCATGGGCGCTGCGATTGGAGCTTCGATAGCCAGAGGTTCTGCTCGCACGGTGCTGTTCACCGGCGATGGTAGCTTTCACATGAACATGAATGAATTCGTCACCGCTGTGACTTATGGATTGCCGGTAGTTGTGGTCCTCTTCAATAATGGCTCTTTGGGTATGGTAAGGCAGTGGCAGAATCTGTTCTTCAATCAGCGCTATTCGAACACAACGCTTGAGCGCAAGACAGACTATCCCAAACTGGCAGAGGCTTTTGGCGGTAAAGGTTATCGTGCCAGCACGATGAAAGAACTGCAGGCTGCCTTAGATGCGGCGTTCTCGCAAACGGAACCGGTATTGATCGAGTGCTTGATCGACAGTGACGAGAAGGTTTTCCCCATCATCCCGCCCGGTGGTTCATTCGATGACATGATCGTCAAATAGAAGGGAGGTATTAGTCATGGATAAAGTGCCGGAGGTCTCGAATTTCACTCTTTCCATCATCGTCGCCAATAGAGCCGGCGCGTTGAGCAGGGTAACCGGATTGTTCTCCCGTCGTGGTTATAACATTGATACGCTCACAGTGAGCCCGATGGTTGAGGATCCTACGATGTCCCGCATCATCATGACTTCGTCAGGTGACGAGGCAACACGCAAGCAGATCATCAAGCAGCTTGATAAGCTGTTCGACGTCAAGGAAGTTAAGCTTATTTAGGCAAGACAGATAGCGAGAACGCGACAGGCAACATGCGGATGAGAATAGAAGGGATCAGTTATGACCAAGATGTATTACACAGAGGATTGCGACCGCTCATGTCTCGAGGACAAAACAATCGCGGTAATCGGTTACGGCAGTCAGGGACGCGCACATGCGCTGAACCTGCATGAGAGTGGTTGTAGGGTAGTCGTTGGACTGTATGAAGGCTCCAAATCAGCCGAGAAGGCCACACAGGATGGCTTAGAGGTCTTGCTCACTGCCCAGGCTGTTGCAGCCGCGGATGTTGTGATGATCCTAGTGAATGATGAGAAGCAACCAGCTATCTATCAGCAAGACATCCAGCCTTATCTGCGCCCGGGTGCAACCCTGTGCTTTGCGCACGGCTTCAATATCCACTTTGGTCAGATCGTCCCTGACCCTCATGTCGATGTGATCATGATCGCTCCCAAGGGTCCTGGTCACACTGTGCGCAGCCAGTTCGAAGAAGGTCGAGGAGTACCTTGTCTGATTGCCGTATATCAAGATCACAGTGGCAATGCCAAATCGGCTGCGTTGGCCTATGCCGATGCCATTGGTGGGTCTCGCGCAGGCATCCTGGAGACCACGTTCAAGGAAGAGACCGAGACCGACCTCTTTGGCGAGCAAGCGGTACTCTGCGGTGGTGTGACTGCGCTGATGAAAGCTGGTTTTGAGACATTGGTCGAGGCCGGCTACCAGCCGGAAAGCGCCTATTTCGAGTGTGTGCATGAGATGAAGCTGATCATCGATTTGGTGGTTGCCCAGGGATTCTCCTTTATGCGCCATTCCATCAGTGATACTGCCGAGTACGGTGACTATAAGGCCGGCAAGCGCATCATCACCGATGAGACGAAGGCGGAGATGAAGAAGATCCTCACCGAGATCCAAACCGGTGAATTCGCGCGCGATTGGATTGTTGAGAATCAGAGTAATCGAGCCCATTTCAATGCCATGCGCAAACTGGAGGCTGAGCATCAGGTGGAGAAGGTCGGCGGTTCATTACGCGAGAAGATGCGCTGGGCAACAAATCCAGTGGACTGAGAATAGGCAAAGCAGCGGGAACAGCGAGTTAAGCCAAAGACAGACAGCCAATGAGAGCCAAGCGCGAGAGGATAGGTATAGAGCATGAACAGCGAGTCAGTGAAATCGGGTCCCGAGAGGGCTCCGCATCGAGCTCTGTTTAAGGCCAGCGGGTTGACAGACGGGCAGCTGCGAAAGCCATTGATTGGTATCGTCAATTCCTTCAACGAGGTTGTTCCCGGTCATATCAACCTGAATAATGTGGCTCGTGCCGTGAAGGATGGCGTGTTGGCAGCAGGTGGTACGCCACTGGAATTCAACACCATCGCGATCTGTGATGGCATCGCCATGGGGCACGAGGGCATGAAGTACTCGTTAGCTTCACGCGAGATAATCGCTGACAGCGTCGAATGCATGGTCAAGGCACACTGTTTCGATGGGCTGGTCTTCATCCCCAACTGCGATAAGGTTGTGCCAGGCATGCTGATGGCTGCGGCTCGGCTTAACCTGCCTTCGCTATTCATTTCTGGTGGACCGATGCTCTCATTGGGTGGCTCCGACCTGAACAGCGTCTTTGAAGCAGTAGGTGCCTTCAAGGCTGGGAACATCGCAGAGGCAGAGCTAACTCATTGTGAGGATTTGTCCTGTCCCACCTGCGGCTCCTGCTCGGGCATGTTCACAGCGAACTCGATGAATTGTCTATGCGAGGCCTTAGGCATGGCACTGCGTGGGAATGGAACGGTGCCTGCTGTCTATTCGCAGCGTTTACGTTTAGCTAAGGCTGCCGGCGAACAGATATTGTCGCTGGTTAACAAACAGATAAGGCCGCTGGACATCCTCACGCAAGCAGCATTCAAAAATGCCCTGACTGTGGATATGGCCTTGGGTTGCTCAACGAACTCAGTGCTGCATCTGGCAGCGATTGCACACGAGGCTGGCATAGGTTTCGAGTTGCGAGATGTCAATGCGATTAGTCAGCATACACCCAATCTCTGCCGACTGGCGCCAGCTGGTAGCCATCACGTCCAGGACCTTGACTCGGCCGGTGGCGTGCACGCAGTGATGAGCGAGTTGGCCAAGCATGACTTGCTGCAGCTTGATGCTTTAACTGTTACAGGCAGAAACGTTGCGCAGAACCTGGTTGGTGTTGAGGTAAAAGACAGTGGCGTGATCCGTGCTATCAATCAGCCCTACTCGCAGACCGGTGGTCTGGCAGTACTCTTTGGCAACCTTGCTCCATATGGGGGAGTGGTCAAACGTAGCGCTGTGGCCAAGGAGATGCTGCGTTTTAGCGGTAGGGCGCGCGTATTCGACTGTGAAGAAGAGGCGATAGCCGCTATATATGATCGACAGATAGTCAAAGGAGATGTGGTGGTCATCCGTTATGAGGGACCAGCTGGTGGACCGGGAATGCGCGAGATGCTCTCACCAACCTCGGCATTGGCCGGTATGGGTCTGGATAAAGATGTTGCGCTGATAACTGACGGAAGATTCTCGGGCGCAACCCGAGGGGCTGCCATCGGGCACGTTTCACCAGAGGCAGCGGCAGGAGGCTTGCTCGCTTATCTGCTGGATGGTGACACTATCGAGATTGACATCGACGCGCATCAGCTGAATGCTTGTCTGACCGATGCAGAGATCGAGCAGCGAAAACGCGAGATGATAATCCGGGAGCCACGGCAGATCAGCGGATATCTGGCCAGATATCGTCGTATGGTCTCAAGCGCCGATAAGGGGGCAGTAGTTCTATGAGCTCTCTGACTGTAAAGGATGTTGAGCGAGCGGCAGAGCGACTGCATCGCGTTTTACATGCTACTCCGCTCACACGCTCGGAAACCTTCTCTGAGGTAGCCGGTTCGGATATCTACCTGAAATATGAGAACCTGCAAAAAACCGGATCGTTCAAGATCCGCGGCGCCTATAACAAGATCTGCGAACTCAAAGAGCAAGGTGAAGTTACTTCGGTTGTCGCCGCCTCAGCTGGCAATCACGCTCAGGGTGTGGCTTTTGCCTCATCGCTGTTGGGCGTGGAGTCGATGATAGTGATGCCCCGAAGCACTCCCATAGCGAAGGTTAAAGCGACCGAGGACTACGGTGCCAAGGTGTTGCTGATGGGCGACTGTTACGATGACGCCTGCGCGGCGGCACAGCAGATCTGCACTGAGCAAGGTGCGCATTTCATCCACCCCTTTGATGATCTCTCGGTGATCGCAGGGCAGGCAACCATCGGGCATGACATCTTAAAGGATCTACCAAATGTCGATATCGTCTTCATCCCTGCCGGCGGAGGTGGCTTGTTAGCGGGCGTTTCCTTCTATCTCAAGCACATCAATCCGCGCATCAAGATCATCGGTGTGCAGGCAGCAGGGGCTGCGGCTATCGAGCGGTCTTTCAAGGCTAAGCAACTCTGTTCGATTGACACAGTATCCACCATAGCCGATGGTATTGCCGTCAAAACGCCGGGCACCAAGACTGTCAATCTTATCAACAAGTATGCTGACGATGTGATGACAGTCAGTGACGCCGAGATATCCTCAGTGATACTCAATCTGATGGAAAGATGTAAACAGGTTGTCGAGCCAGCCGGGGCTGTTTCCTTAGCGGCGGCGTTGAGCTGCGCAGAGGAGTTGCGCGGCAAGCGCAGCGTATGTCTGCTTTCTGGAGGCAACATCGATGTGAGCTTCATCCATCGCATCATCGAGATAGGCTTGGTTGCTAGAGGTAGGAAATTGAAGTTCAAAACGGTATTACCAGATGTCCCAGGTAGTTTGGAGCAGGTCTCGCGGTTGATTGCCGAGAAACATGCCAACATCATCTGGGTGCAATACGATCGCATCGGTGCCGACTTAGATCCCAGTGATGTGATATTGCATATCGCTTGTGAGGTAAGCGATAGGGAGCACGGTCAGACGGTTATAGATACGCTCGAATCAGAGGGTTATAAGGTGATCGCGGAATAAGCTAACGGAATAGCGGCGGGGCAACTAAAGGAACTCGACCCTGCCGCTATAGATGTCATAATGAGCAGCGAGTATCTGCACACCTGAGTCTTGCACGGCTTGCTCAACCAATGGACTGCGATTGATCTGTCGCCAAGAATTCCAGGTATTGAGCACCTCGGCCTTCTCGGGAGAATCCTCAGAACCAATCGCTGCACGAATCTCCTCGATAATTACAGCTGCGGCACCTTTTACCTGCCTGTCTCTAAGCGCCTCGACAATCGCGCCGCAACCGTTATGTCCTAAGATGACCACCAGTTTTACACCGAGGTATCCAACTGCGTATTCGATACTGCCCAGCTCGTGTACTCCGATGATGTTCCCTGCCGTGCGTATGACAAAAAGGTCGCCAACACCTGCCGAGAAGATATGTTCTACCGGCACCCGTGAATCAGAGCAGGATACAATAGCGGCAAAGGGCTTCTGGCCAGTACGCGCTGTTTCAGCGCGGCGCAGCGTTGATGTGTCCGCCTTAGAGACTTTCTCTTCTTGATAGAGTAGATTCCCTGCAATCAGGGCGGCTTTTGCGGAGCGAGCATCCATGGTTACCTCCTCTGCCAGAAGAATATGTCTGATGATGATTATAAGGCGTGTCAGGAGTTACTTGTTCGCTATAAAACACTTATTCGCTGGTTGATCTCAGCAGGCGAACAACCTCATCGTCCTCTAATTGGCCGAAGTCCATGTAGTACGCGCCTACCGAACCCAGATAATGCTTGTCGATATCTAGTGAGACAAGGTCATCTGCAAGTGACTTTAGCATCTTGGCAGTATCATGGGGAATAACCGGGATCGCCACGACAATGGCCGCAGGATTGCGTTTTCGCAACTCTTGTATGGCCGCAATCATCGTGGAGCCAGTGGCGATGCCGTCGTCGACGATGATGGCGATCTTTCCCACGATACCCTGCTGCTTGACTTCGCCAAAGTATGCCTTCCTACGTCGCTTGATCTCATCGCGCACTCTCTCAACTTCAGCCTTAAACCATACTGGGTCAATACCGCGAAGTTCGGAGGCACTGCACGTGGGTTCACCTTCCTCCGCAACGGCACACAACGCGTACTCTGGATTCTTTGGATGCCCGACTTTCTTGGTGATGACAAGATCGAGCGGAGCTTTGAGTTTCCGCGCGATATGCGCGCCCAATACAATCCCACCTCGAGGTAGAGCGAAGACAACAACATCCTTACCTTGATATTTGGCCAAAGCATTGGCCAGCTTGATCCCAGCGTCATCCCTGTCCTTGAATAACATCTTCGTCACCCCCTCGTTATCGTTGTGCTTATAGTTATACCCTGTTCTTACTACAGACATATTTTCCCGTCAATAACTCAACCGGTTTATTAATGCGCTAGAATATTTGTAGCTAAATGTGGCTCAGATAATTGAATATTGGCAGCGCGGCGACTTCGAGGGAGCAGGACATGGCTAACTTCAAGGAACTGACTCTACTCCACTCCAA
>DBPN01000030.1:32250-48626 GCA_002305585.1 Eggerthellales bacterium UBA1419 | reverse complement strand
TACGTTGAGAAAGTTCGCAACGAGAAACACAACACTCTCTACTGCATTGCTGGCGATATGTTGCAGGGATCGTTGATCGACACCGAGTTCCATGGCCTCTCAACCGTGGATATCATGAATATGATCAATCCGGACGTTGTGGCGTTGGGTAATCACGAAGTAGATTATGGGCTGGCTCACCTACTTTTCTTGGAGAGATGCTCGCGTTTTCCCATCGTCAATGCCAATCTCTTCATCAAGCGACCATTGACCCGCATCTTCACTCCCTATATCTTCATCGAGCGTGACGGCATGAAGATCATGTTCATCGGCATCATCACAGAAGACGTGCTCTCGGGCATTCGCTCAGATAACCTCATCAGCAGCTTGGTTGATGTTGAAGACGCCGCCCGTGAGGTTGGTAAGATCTGCAATTCCTTCAAGACTACCGATGTCGACCTGACGGTTTTGCTCACGCATATTGGATTTGAGGAGGACAAACAGCTGGCGTCCATGCTCGATCCCGATTGGGGAGTGGACATCATCATCGGCGGCCACACGCATACCATACTAGATGAGCCCGCCCAGGTGAACGGGGTGCTTGTTGTCCAGGCGGGCATCGGCACCAATCAGATAGGGCGCTTCGACTTGGTCATCGACACCGACACCAACTCGATAAGTGAATACTCATGGCAGCTTGTGCCTATCGATAGTGATCATTGTCCGTGTGATCCCGTCATCGATCGTACCGTTGAACTCTACAAAAGTAAAACGGATGAGAAATACGGGCGCGTTCTCTGTCGGTTGCCACGGGCGCTCACACATCCCAGTCGTTATCAAGAGACTGAGTTGGGATCCCTGTTCGCTGATGTCTTCAAGCACAGCCTGGGAGTCGATATTTCCTTCTTGGGTTCGGGAGCAGTGCGTAAACCCGAGGCCGGACCAGTGCTCACTCATGGTGACGTTATCGAGATTGCGCCTTTCAACGACAAGGTATATCGCCTGCAGGCAACCGGCGAGCAACTGCGAAGGATCTGTAGATACATTCTCCGAGATGAGGCCTTTGAAGGGGATCACACAGAGTTCTTCCAGTTCTCAGTTGGCGTGGAGATGGTCTATTCGCGGCGGAGACGTGATTTTGAGGATTATCGTTTCATGGGCGAGCCGCTTAGCAATGACCAAATCTATACCATCTCGCTGCAGGAATATCACAGGAATAACTGCGCGACCTCACTGGGTATCCCGATTGAGGAACTGTATGCCAATGGCAGGGAGCTGGTGCTGACGACTGCTGAGCAGGATGTGCTGATTGAGTACTTCGCTGGCCATGTTCGCCAACAGGTGCCCAAGTCTGGCCGACTTGTGGTGGTGGAGTAGCCTCGTTAGTAGACACTAAACCTGGAGGCTTTGAAAGTGAGGTTGGACAGAGAGGGCTAAGCAGCCCGGAAGATTCTCACATGTTATAATTCACTAGGTTAGCAGACTCCCTGGAGGGGGATTCTGCTCACAAACGTAATCCTGCTTACAGGGGATTCTGCGCTTAGCTGACTACACGTCTTATGCCAACCGGCTCAGGGGGATGTTTGATGGCGGGTCGATCCAAGGCTCGACGGTTCTTACATGATATTGACAACGAGAAGACACGCAGCTTTCAAGAGCGTGCTTGGGAGTTGTTTGGCTTTGGCTTGCAATACACGTGGCTATTGTCGCTGGTATTAACACCAATTCTGCCTGGAACTGATGATTCAATCGTAGGCGTTCAGCCTGTGCGCCTACTTATAATCGTTGGCCTCGCGCTGAGCTATATCGTGTTCTACCTTTTCCGGCAGGCCATTCCTACTGGCAGGTTTAATAAACGCTTCATCATCGCCGGTGGCGTCTGCGGTTGCGTGATGACCCTGATTTTGATGCTGACACCACAACAGCTGCTCTCCCCGGTTGTCATCATCATCGCGGCCTTACTAGCTGGATTTGCAAACTCGATTGCGATGCTTGGGGGCAATAGGCTCTGGGCGGATCATCGCGCAGAACGCGCTATGATGGCGATGGCTCCCTCAGCGTTTGGCGCGGCGATCATCTGTCTGCTCATCTCCTTTGTCCCGGTGACTCCACGAGTCATCATCATCGCTCTTTGCCCTCTGATAGGCCATTTCATCTTGACCCGCTCTAAAGGTGGTAAACCTCACGCTGGTTCATATCGGCAGATATCGCTGAACAACAACTTCTTCGTACGCATGTCACTCTTCCTTTTCTGCTTTGGCTTTGTGGCTGCCGCGATACTGGGACTTGTTGTCTCTGCAGAGGCAGAGACCATGATCAGGCAATCACAGTGGCTGCTCGTCGCAGTGATCGCGGCAACGCTTATAGCCTTCATCTTAGCGATTCGACGCTCTGTAAGCGGTTTTCTCAAAACCATCAACAAGCTTTCGGTTCCGGTATCTCTGATTGGTCTGGCATTGTTCTATCCATTGCCGGTGTATGCTGTCTGGATAGCTGTCGGGTTTGTGCTTGCCGGCTATATCCTCATAGATCTCTTCATGTGGCTGCTCTGTAGCGACCTTGTCTACCGCACAAGGCAAAATTCATTCACCATACTCGCGCGAACATGCGCGCTGCAATGGAGCGGATTGGCCCTGGGTTTCATCATCGGCAGCGGCGGCAGAGGACTGCCGTTTTCAGTGGTTTTTGTGCCAGAGCCTGTTTTGATCTTTGTGTGCGCGGTGATCCTGGTGTTGAGCTCCAGTTTCCTGTTCACGCAACACGATGCAGTGCTGTTCGTTGAGGCGCGAACGGATAATGAAAGCGATGCTCTCCGTTACGAGGTGCTTGGCCGTCTTGCAGAGAGCCATGCACTCTCCAGACGTGAGTCCGAGGTCTTTATTCTGGTTGCCAATGGTCGAAGCGCGCCATACATCAAAGATGAACTAAGCATCAGCGAATCAACCGTGAAGACATATATCCATAATATCTATTGCAAGTTCGAAGTTGAGAACCGACAGGAACTACTTGACGCGGTAGAACGGCACCTTAGTTCCTAAGTCGCAAAATACAATTTGAACCAAAAGAATGGCCTTGATCTACGTTTGGGCAGAGGCTCTATTCCAACACTTTGAATTGACATCTCGTGCGCTAGCGCATCGTCTTTTCGTATGAGTTGGGCTCATTTGGACAATTGCAACACTAAGACGATGCACTTATGTCTCCACATTACCTAGATTATCGCTTTGTGCTCTTGAGGCTGCCTGTAAGCCAAGAGCTAACAGGGTAAGTATTGGTTCTGTGAAAGGAGACAAGATGGGGAATGAGCTAAACCGTAGGGACTTTTTGAAAGGCGCGCTTGTTACAGGCGTATGTGCTGCTGGAGTGGGATTAGCTGGTTGTTCAGCGCCGTCGCAATCGGGATCGGCTGCTGCGGGTGGCTCTGCAGCTCCTGTTTCTGGAGGCGAGGAGAAGAAATCATATGAGATCTCCGAAACCATCGATACCGATATTGTGGTGGTTGGAGCAGGCGCAGCAGGCTGTTCTGCAGCTGTTCGTGCAGCGCAACTTGGCTTGAAGGTTGATTTGTTGGAGATAGCTGCGGTAGTCGGAGGAACAACTATCTTCACCGAAGGAATGACTTCCATTCACTCGCGCTTCCATACTCCCGAGACTGACTGGGATATCGAAGAGATGGTCAAACGTATCCAAGACTATCATCATTGGCTGTCCGATGGTCACATCATCCGCCAGATGTTGGAGCAGTCTGCAACCAATATCGATTGGCTGGAGTCAATTGGTCACGAGTTCGTGGGTCTGGGCACTATGACCGGCGCCAAGAAACTAACGTGGACCATGTACAAGCATGAGCCAAACGTGCCCTCGGGAGCTGGTTATGTGGAGCATTGGGGAAAGCTTGTCTCGGATACATTCAAAGACAATATCAACGTACACTTCTCCACCAGAGGCCTGCAGACCGAGCTTACCGATGGCAAAGTTAGCGCTGTCATAGCGCAGGATATCAGCAGTGAGAAATACACGCAGTTCAACTGCAAAGCTGTTGTTTATGCTACTGGTGGCTATTCGGATAATTTCGATATGTTCGAAGAGTTCGTAGGCTTCAAAGAAGGCGAATACCTGCCAATGGGAATGGGTAATCGTACAGGTGACGGAATCGCGATGGGCAGGGAGAACAAGGCCGATCTGTGCAGGTATCCCAGCTGCACCATGTGGTACGGCGGATGTCTTCCCGGTATCACCTATGCCACCGAGCTGTACTGCGCCACTGCATTCCAGCCGATGTTCTGGGTTAATGAGAAGGCGCTGCGCTTTGTTGATGAGGAATATGCTGAGCATAACTTCTCATTCGCAGGTAATGCTCAGAGCGCCCAACACAAGGTCTTCTCGATCCTCACTCAGGGTCAGATGGACTCCTTTGTCACCGAAGGCACCATCTTTGGTTGTGGTGACTACATCAAGCCCGGCAGCAAGCTCGACGGTACGCCAACAGGTCTGTCGATGTGGGATGAGTATAAGCAACAGGTTGATGCCGGCAACAAGTACATCTTCAAAGCCGACACCATCGAGGATCTAGCCAAGGCAACGGGTCTTGATCCGGTAACGCTGAAGACGACCATCGAGCAGTACAACCAGTATTGTGCCAATGGCGTGGACGGCGATTTCAACAAACCGGCCGAATACCTGCGTCCTCTGAATCAGGAAGACGGCCCCTACTACGCGTTCCAATTGTTGCCGGGCGTGTTCACTACGGCAGGAGGCCTTCAGGTCAACGATACTATCCAGTGCGTTGATGAAGAAGGAGCACCGATTATCGGTATGTATGCCGCAGGTTGCGACGCCGGAGGTCTTGAAGGCGACTCCTACGACGTGGGTATCTGCGAGGGTTCAAAGCAGTGCTGGTGTGCCTATTCGGGCAAGTTGGCAGCAGAGCATCTTGCTGACACGCTGTTCAGCAAGCCTGCAGCTGACGAATATGCAAATCCGGTTACCTGGAAATAGTAAGTTTTACATTAGGCTTAAAGATAAGAAGACGGACAGGGAGCGCGACAGACTCCCTGTCCGTTGAACCTGCTGGGAAACACGCACGCTTAAGCTATCGCCAGCTTCCATAACTCATAACAACGCTTGCTTAACGCTTGAGCAGCATTGATCCTCGGAGTAATGATCGAGGCCTGCGGTGCGCCATCAAACGCTGGTTGGAGAAAACCAGCCTTCATTAGCTGTGGGTCAAGTAAGGCATCAAAGCGTTGCTGCTCAAACAGCCAAGGATCGAGTATCCAGGCCATGACCAAGACATCCCAGCAAATGAAACCTTCGTATCCATACCAACGCTGCATAGTATCGAACCAAGGCGCACAGGTTCGCCAAAGATATCCGCCATCTTCAGTGGGCAACTTGAGATAATCGGAGAACTCCTGCGGATAAAAACGGGCTTCTAGGCAATTGTTTGCCGTGAAGACAACGATTTTGGCACCGCGATTAGCAGCCTCAAGTACAGCTAGCGATGCTTCTGGATCGCAAGACCAATTGAGCTCATCCATTATCTGGCCATTCAATACCAGGGACTGTGTGATCCCACCCATCAACACAACCTGTTGGTACTTGGAAAGCACGTCATTATCCAACAACAACGCACCCTTGAGGTTGGTTGTGGAACCCGTCACTGCCAAAGTGAGTTCACTCGGGAATGCTTCTGCCATATCTACGATGTAATGCGAGGCATCACTAATCGGTTGGTCTGAGCTGCCGGCACCTTTTAGTACGGGGACAATCAAATCCAGGTCACGGCAGACTTGGTTGGTAGCTTTATAGACCGCCTCAATGGTGCTATTGCCAAAACTTGTGCAGATGCCTTCGATGAAAACATCCCCGGGATTCTGCTTTGCGTATCCAAGCGCATAGAGCAGTGCCAGTCCATCGTCGATGTCGCAATCGGGTATGCCCATGGTGGTATCGGCATCAAAAATGATGCGCGTTGGTTTGCTGTCCTTATTATCAGTGCAGGAAGCTCTGGTGCTATAGAGGTCAATTCCCTTGGCCATCGAGGTGTTTCCTTCCAGTTGCCGATTAAGCGAAACAGAGCTGTTCAACTATTAGACACTATCTTATAATAGACTCAATCGTTTAACTAGCGATAGAGAGATTTAGTTCGTTTCTTAGCGTAAATTACATTTTCGGGACTAGCTTCAGCTAGCCAAAGCCGAAAAAAGCTGATCGGGTTTATCTGGTCGAATTGGTTTCGTCATGAGTAAAAGGGGAGGAACGATGTCAACAGGATTAACACGTCGAGGTTTTATCGCACTGGCAGGAACAACTACTGCTGGTTTACTGATGGGCAGCGCGATAATAGGTTGCACACAGAGTACGGACGGCAAGAACTCCAGCGCAGCCAGTGATGTGGACTACGGCAATTGGGAATCGGTGTTAGCTGCTGCCAAAGGTCAGACCGTCTCTTGGTACGGCTGGGGAGGATCAGAACCGCGTAATACCTGGATCAATACTGTGTTGGCTCCAGAACTAAAGCAGAAATACGACATCACTCTTGATCTAGTAGGTATGGATATCAACGACATCCTTACACAGCTATCTGGCGAAATGCAGGCAGGGCGCGAAGAGGGGAGTATTGACTTCATCTGGATCAACGGCGAGAACTTCTATTCAGCCAAAGCCAATGGCTACCTCTGGGGCCCATTCTGCTCGTATCTTCCTAATTTCAATGAGTATGTCGATGCCAGCAGTCCCGAGGTTGCGTTTGACTTTGGCGCTGAGGTGGAGGGTTATGAGGCTCCCTACGGCAAGACGCAGTTGCAGATGTGGGTGGATTCAGAGGTGATCTCTGAAACTCCAAAGAACCCTGAGGGGTTTAAGCGATTCTGTTCGGAGCATGCTGGCAAGGTTAGTTATCCGGTACCAGGCGACTTCACGGGCACTGCCTTCATATCCAGTCTGATAGCAGGCGTTATCGGTAAGGATCAGTTCGAGCTGCTTTCAAAGATGCAGGAGCCTACGATCGAAGAAGTCAAAGCCATCATCGATCCCGGTTTGGAGTATCTACGCACACTCAATCCTTTCCTCTGGAAACAGGGAAGCACTTTTCCGGCTGATTCAGCCACGGTATCAACTATGTACGCGGATGGCGAGCTGGTGATGAACATGGGTTATGGCGCTCCCGAGGCGCTGGTGCAGGACGGTGCTTTACCCGAGTCAACGCGCTCCTTCATCTTTGAGACCGGCACTGTGGGTAATACGAACTTCATGGCTATCGCCAAAAACGCGCCACATAAGGCGGCAGCGCTTGTGGCTATCAATGAGATAATCTCACCTGAGATGCAGCTGTCTCAGTATGAACAGCTCACCAACATCAGTGTCTTGGATCTTGACAAACTCTCGGCTGAGCAAAAAGCAGAGTTCGATGCCGTTCCGTTAGGTGTGACCCAGATTCCGCTCTCTGAGCTTTTAGGGCATCGCGTGACAGAGCCTGCTGGTCCGGTCATCCCGTTTCTCGAGCAATTATGGCACGAAGAAGTGGTTGGCAAGTAAGAGCGCATCATAATAAGGCTGATATTGTCTCTGTCAGTGTAATAGAATGCTTTAGCGTAGTGAGGATCTGTTCGAAACCGCGTAAGTAGGAAGGTCATTGAAACCACTTAAGGCGAGAAGGATACGGCAGCGTATCACCCCATATCTGCTCGTCACCCCCACAATCATTCTAGTGGGGGTGTTCGTCTATGGAGTGGTTAATGGTGTGTTGCAAGGTTTTGGCATCATGCCCTTCTTGGGCAGAACCGAACTAACGCTGGATTACTACATAGAAGCTTTGAATCGAAACGATTTCCTTGCATCGCTGAACTACAGCCTCTATCTTTCCTTGACCAGCGCGGTACTCGCGCTTATCGGAGGCATTGCGCTCTCGGCCGCTCTGACGCGTGTGCGCGCGAGCCGCACCATACAGCTATTCAACATCCAGATACCATTGATGACAGCTCATACCATAGTCGCGTTATTCCTAGTCTCGTTGTTTTCTGGTTCGGGGTTGTTTCCGCGGCTGCTCTATTGGCTGGGTATGATTGACGATGTTGGCGCGTTCCCATCAATCATCGGTGGTGCTTCGGGTTGGGGCATCATACTCGTTTACCTCTGGAAAGAGATCCCATTCATCGCTTTTTACACCGCGACCATCATGATGCATGTTTCCAGCCGCTATGGTGAGGCGGCGAATACACTGGGAGCGTCCTCCTTGCGTAGCTTCTTCTCTGTGACCCTGCCGCTGTGTAGGGGAGCGTTGACGAAGGCCTCCCTGATAGTCTTTGCTTTTGCCTTTGGCTCCTATGAGATACCGTTCCTGCTTGGGCCAACACTGCCCAAGGCATTACCGGTACTGGCGTATCTGGAGTTTCAGAACCCGGATATCCTCAACCGCAGCTATGCTATGGCCATCAATGGCATCATGGCCTTAATCTGCTGTATCGCGGCTTTGGCGTACTTCCTTGTCTTGCAACGAGAACGCAAGGAGAGGAAAAGCGATGATTGAGGATAAGCAGGGCGGGGAAGCAAATACCAGTACGCAGCCCCAAGGGCGCGAAGCGCAAGGCCGAAGCCATGCAGATAGTCGTCAGATTCGCAAAGCACGTCGCCGAAATCATGCCTGGGTTTCACGGGTTTTCCTGATAGTTCACCTGATTTGCGTACTGTTGCCTCTAGGCGTCATCGTTGCCTGGTCATTCACGGCATCGTGGCCGTGGCCGGATCTGCTTCCACAACAATTATCCAGCAGAGGTTTGGTTGAACTCTTCCTCTCACGCCAGGGGTTAGGTCCAGTATTGGCGCAAAGCATAGCAATCGCCTTGGCATCAGCTTTGCTGGCAACGATCATCGCTGCTTGCGCTGCTCGAGCCTTGGCTTTCCATGACTTCTTTGGTAAAGAGCTCTTCCGTTTTGCCACAGTGCTGCCGTTCTTGATCCCCTCCACAGTCTTTGCCATGGGTATACAGGTGCTTTTTATCCGTGCCGGACTGGCAAATACAGCAGTGGGTGTTGTAATTGCCCATACCATCGTTGCCCTGCCCTATGCGATTGCCATTATGAGCGAAGTGACTGTTGCGGCTGGGCAGCGCTTGGAGCAGCAGGCGCGTGTCTTGGGAGCCAGCTCGCTGAGAACATGTCTTCATGTGCAGATTCCCCAGTTGTTGCCGGGGATACTTTCGGCCGCATCCATGGTCTATATCATTTCGTTCTCGCAGTATTTCCTCACACTGTTGATTGGTGGCGGTGCCGTGAAGACACTGGCCACTGTGATGTTCCCCTTCCTCACCAGCGGAGACAGAACCATTGCCAGCGCGTATGGTCTTGTCTTCCTCTTGTCCACCTTGATGGTGTTCTTCTTGTTCGAGATGTTGTTGAAACGCTTTGCCAGCCGCGAAGTCAGCTACTTTGAGGGATGATTAATCAATGGAGATGAAGGTTCAGGAGATAACGGTTTCTCTGGGCAGACGGGTCAAGCGCACTATCCTTGACTCGGTATCCTTCGATGTGAAAGAAGGTGAGTTCCTCTCGCTATTGGGGGCGTCTGGTGCCGGCAAGTCTACGTTGCTCAAGGTCATTGCTGGGATAACCGTTCAGGATTCCGGTTCGATCATCTTCGATGGTCAAGCTATCGATCATCTTGCGCCACACCGTCGCAACATCGGCTTTGTCTTTCAGGATACCCGCTTGTTCCCTAACATGAATGTTGAGGAGAATGTCGCGTTTCCCTGCAAGATGGCGGGCATGTCGCGCAAGGAGCGCATGGAGCGTGCGCACACGCTGCTGGAATGTGTGCAGCTTGACGGCTTTGGCAATCGTCAGGTAACCAGCCTCTCGGGTGGGCAACAGCAGCGGGTGGCACTGGCGCGTGCATTGGCGGCACAACCACGCGTGTTATTGCTCGATGAGCCATTCTCGGGCCTGGATGAGGACCTTCGAGACGATATGCGCTCACTGCTACTTCGTTTGCATCGCGATTTTGGCACGACCACTATCATGGTTACCCATGACGCGGTTGAAGCGCTGGAGATGTCTGATCGCATCGTCTATATCAGCTTGGGTTGTGTTGAACAGGATGGAACCCCAATGGAGCTCTATGCTCAGCCGCAGACCAAGGAGATCGCAGCCTGTTTTGGTGATTGCTCTACACTGGAGGGTAGTGTGAGCGATGGAGTATTCCTGGCTTCAAGTTTACAGCTTGCGGCAGAGGGAATGGCTGATGGACCCGCTGAAGCAGTTGTCAGGTACCAGGCAGTCAGCTTGAGGGAGGCTGGCGTAGATGTTGGCCACCACGCAACACGTAGGCCCCTGTTAATCCGCTGCAGTGTATACAGGGGCGATACTCATCTTGCGCGAGTGGATGTTGAAGGACAGACGCTGACGGTACCGGCAGAGCAATCGTTTATTCCCGGAATGGCCGTTGATGTCGTGGTTGATGATCAAGGCTATTTCATCTATCCGATGTAACTTATCGAACAGGGAATCATTGTCACCTGGCTGGCAATAAGGAATTGGATGCGAGAACAACATGTTCGACCTTGTTGATATTGAAACGTATATGCGCACCAATACCGAACTACAGGCGACGCTTGGTCTAACCAAGGGTAGCGTTTTTGAGGTCAAACAACTGGCTCGAGGTGAGTATAACCAGAACTATGTCTTCAATCATCCCGTTAGCGGCGAGGCGCTGCTGTTCAGGGTCAACCTTGGCTCACAGTTACATCTGAATGACCAGATCAGCTATGAGGCGCGGGCGCTATATCTGCTCGAGAGCAGTGGCAGGGTCCCGCGGGTCCTTTACATCGATGATTCAAAACGGTTTCACGGTCACGGCATCTTGATAGAGGAGTTCCTGCCCGGCAGACCGCTAAGATACGAATGTGATTTGCCTGTCGCAGCTGCGATACTTGCTGATATCCATAGTGTCCCAGTGCCAGATAACCATGGCCTGATAGCGCCAAAGAGCCCCTATATCGAAATCCTCAAGGAATGCGAAACCATGTTCACGGTCTACAGTAGATGGCAGGATGCCGATGAACGAGCCTTGGGAACAATCGAATACTTCTTCACTCAAGCGCAGCTGGCTGTTAAGAAGAGCAGCGCCCACCGTCGCAGGCACATCGTCAACACAGAGCTCAATTCCCGCAATTTCCTCATCAACGATGACGCGCATAGTTATCTTGTCGATTGGGAGAAGCCACTGGTCAGCTCCGCCGAACAGGATTTGGCGCACTTTCTCTGCCCAACAACAACGCTCTGGAAAACCGATGTCGCCTTAAGCGCACAGCAACGGCAGGAGTTTATCCGAAGCTACACTTTGGCAGTCGATGGTCGTTTTGATACCGATGTCATCGAGGAGCGCCTTGATGATTATCTGGCTGTTTCTTGTTTGCGTGGAGTGACGTGGTCGGCTATGGCCTTGGCGGAACATCGATGCGGCATCCGGTTCGTTGCTGACGAATATACCCTCAACAAGATCGAGTCATATCTCACCGAGGAGTTCCTCGATTCGATCTGCGGATTCTTCGCAGGCTAAAGCTACATTGGTGCGAGCAGGAGGAGCGGCTGGCAAAAATTTCAGCTCACCAAGATGGACTGGTCGTAATTTAAAACTTGGAACCAGGTTTTACCGGCAGTCAGCTTCACAGCATTGCCGCTGGCATCCTTGAAGCGTGGAGGATTCTTGCCATCGCTTGTCCAGGTCACATTGATCCGTTTGCCGTCAGTGAATACTGCGGCCTCACCGCCGCTGTTCATGTCGATAGCCTGCGTTGGGCCTTCCAGCACCAAAGTGTATGTCACCCACATCACCACAACATTCTCAGCACTGACCTGACTATCGTCGGCTGCATCGATGGTGGGTCCATCCATCGAGCGAAGATAGGCTTTCTCGGATTCGTTCCAAGCCCATTCAGCGACATAGTAGTTGCTAAAGGGAACGGTTATCGAGCTTGCGTCAGTGCTGGAGACGTTGGTGTTAACGCCAAATTCCAAACAGAGAGGGGTCTGCATTGTGATGTCGTAACCCATAGCCTCGGCAACTGCGTAAGCCTGAGAAAGGTGAAGGTAGAGGTTGTGTGGCGCGTAGCGGTAGTCGACACGGTAGTAGAGTTCGGATGCCTTGCCATGCGACAAATCTGCCAAACCGGCTGCGGCGATCTCGGAAAGCACTACATCATTTGCACCACTCATGAAGAACAAGGCGTCATATTGAGGGACTAAAGTCACGTCCGAGTTACGCCCGCTTCTCACTGGACCAACTTCTTCGGGTATCGTGCTTTGGTAGATACAGTTCATTCGACTGATGCCAGATTCCGTGATTGTCTCATAGACAACATCAGCGCTTGTCACGCCCAGCTGAGGTCGCGCTTCGGGAGTATTCTCTATTTTGACCGAAAGAGGGCGCCGAAGCGTCGCGGCCTCATCCGCGGCCTCTTCACCAGTGAGAGGATAGTGGAAAACTTCCGGCTCCTCCGGTTTTGACACATCCTCAGTCACCACGACCTCTTTGACGGGCTCGGGATCTGCCACAATCGGCTCTTGCCTGGGTGGATTGGTAACGGCATAGGTAATCGCCGCGGCAGCAGCCAGCAAAACGACAATCACACTGGCAATCAGCAGGTATTTTCTTTGGCCTAAACCCATTATGGTCTCCAAAATCAGGATTCAGAGCGATTTTCCGGCAAAACTATACTACCATTATCGAAAAGATGCGATTGCATCTGGCAGCAAAATGGCTTTCAATAGGCGAAAAGGAGGGCGATCATATGAAGAAGCTACTGGCAACGCTATTGGTTGTGGTGCTTGCCGGAGTGCCACTGGTCGGCTGCGGGGGATAAGGTAGTAAGGATTCGGGCGGTGGGACTACTACCGATTCGGGTCAATCAAGTCAACCAAGCGGTGGTGCGGATACCACTGTCAACGTGGGATCACCGTCGGAGTTCTATAGCGAGTTCAATGAGGCAAAATATCTGGCTATTGACCGTCTCAGCGAGGGCCTTTCCAATAATGATGCAACGGTTTTTGAGGCGATGTCGATTCTTGGGATGGTATTCGTCGACTTGGAAAACCTGCCAGCCACAGTTATCGGACAGGATCAGACTGCAGTCGAGGCAGCTCTGGGAGTATTTGGCGCAAAGAACCTTAAGTATACTGATAATGGTAACAGCTATCTGATTACCTATAATAATGACGAGGGCGATAGTTATGAGTTCAAGGCAGATTGGGATCCTGCTGCCCAAGCGCTGATCTGCAACAGCACTGTGAACGGTAAAATGACTTCACAATCCGAGATCATCAAGACCTCTTTTGGCTTCATCTCCCAAGATTACGTCATAAGTGATGATGGCTCTGCTGCCGTCTATCATCTTGCTGTGCAGGGAGAAGACGGTGTGGTTGGCGTTTATGAGTCTTCTAGTAAGCCAACTGCGCTGACGGGCAGCGAAGGTTATGATTTTCCCAAGAGCGCACCGGTCTGGTTCGCGATCACTGGTATGACGATAACAGGGCTAGCTTCAGATGGCTCAAACCTGAATTTCGAATACGTTCCATCTAAAACAGAGTGATAAAATCCTCAGGGGTGGCTGCGGGTGCGCCTGATCGCATCAGCCCACCCCTGAAGTGACTCTAACCGCTTCTCACCATTGACACTTGGTAAAAAGACGCGACTCTGAGCGCGCATATCTACCAAGCTGGCAACATCCTGCCAGAATCCACTGGAGAGTCCAGCCAGAAACGCTGCTCCCAAGGCGGTGCTCTCGATATTGTTTGGTCTGGCTAATGGCACTTGCAGCAGATCGCTTTGGAACTGCATCAGGAAATCATTGTTGCTGGCACCGCCATCGACATTGAGCATCTCCAGCTTGAAGCGCGCGTCCTCCTCCATCGCTGTGACTAGGTCGTGAACCTGATAAGCCATCGATTCTAGCGCCGCTCTCACCAGATGCTCCTTGCGCGTGCCACGGGTAAGGCCGTAGATCAAGCCTCTTGCATCTGGATCCCAGTATGGCGCTCCTAAGCCGGTGAAGGCCGGGACGATGTAGACACCAGCGGTATCATCTACCTCGCGGGCCATGAGCTCAGTTTGCTCGGCTGATTGGATGATACCTAGCTCGTCGCGTAGCCATTGGATCAATGCTCCGGCAACGAACACACTACCTTCCAAGGCGTATTCGGTTTGCTTCGTGCCGGGTGGCGAAGCCGCTATGGTCGTAATCAGGCGATGCGATGACCTAATTGCCTTAGTGCCAGTGTGCATCAAAAGGAAACAACCAGTGCCATAGGTGTTCTTAGCCTGTCCCGGCCTGAAGCAGCATTGGCCAAAAAGTGCAGCCTGTTGGTCTCCGGCTACACCGCGTATGGGTATGCCGGCCGGCAAGCCTGAGTGTGCGGTGATGCCAAAATCACCCGATGATGGCCGCACTTCAGGCATCATCGAGATTGGTATATCAAAGAGGTCCAACAACCACTGATCCCACACGCATTCATGGATATTGAAGAGCATCGTGCGACTGGCGTTGGTTATATCGGTAGCGTGGACTTGGCCTCTGGTCAAAGACCATAACAGCCAGGTATCGATGGTTCCAAAGGCCAGTCTTCCTGCCTTGGCAGCATCTCTGGCACCGGGAGTATTGTCGAGCAACCAGCTGATCTTGCTGGCCGAGAAATAGGCATCGGGAATCAGTCCGGTCTTGGCACTGATAGTCTTTGTGATTAGTGGGTCGGCGCAAAGAGCTGCCACCGCATCGGCGGTGCGACGACATTGCCAGACGATGGCGTTGCCAATGGGAACCCCGGTCTGGCGATCCCAGACTACTGTGGTCTCCCTCTGGTTGGTGACACCGATGCTATCGATTTGGGAAGGCTCGATCTTCTGCGCGACCATCAGGTTGATTAGCGCGCTGATCTGCGTGGAGAGGATCTCCTGGGGGTCGTGTTCCACCCAGCCTGGCTGGGGATAGATCTGTTTGAAGGGAAACTGGGCTAAAGCGCGGATAGTTCCCGTATGGTCAACCAGCACAGCCCGAGAACTGGTAGTTCCCTGATCCAAAGCGATCACGAATCTCTCTGCCATGAGTTCGTGCACCTCGTCTCTACGTGGTTAGTCTCTAGGCTTTCTCATAATGCGGTACCTCGGACATCAACTCGGTGGATATCTCGTTGAGCATCCTCTTGAGCGTTGTGACATCTTCTGGCGTGAAATGCTCCTCGATGCGCTGGATCACAGTATCAACGTAATTGGTGTTAAAGCTCAGGTACTCGAAGAATCGCTCGGTGACCACCAAACGGTACTCGCGACGATCCGTCTTTGAGCGTTCTTTGGTCAAGTAACCTTTTTTCTCCAGGCTCTGCACCTTGTAGGTGGCGTTTGCTAAAGAGATGTCAACAAAGTTCGCGAACTCACTGATGGTTGGTGTGCCCAGAGCATGGATCACTTCGATACAGAAGGTCTCTACAGCTGTCAGTGAGGCCTCGCGGGTTTCGAAGCGGTTGAAGATGCGGCTGTAGAACTGCAACTTAAACTTTGTATAGACCTCGACAAACAGCTCTTCCAATGCCCTATCCATCTCCCGCTCCCTGCTATCAGCCTTGATTGGTGTTCTCTTCTGGTATCACGAATGATAACTCAGCTTTGCATGCGACGCAGCCGTTGACGCTGGCCAGAGCCTGCCCAAAGCCGATGGGACCGCGTTGCCGGGTAAGCGTGCACTCAAGTTCCAGCACATCTCCGGGAACTACCTTGCTCTTGAAACGAGCTTCCTTGACACCGCCGAACAAAGCGATCCTTCCGCTGTTGCCAGGCAGGCTGAGCAGGGCGATAGCTCCCGTTTGAGCCAGGGCCTCAAGGATCAGCACGCCAGGCATAATGGGCTGATCGGGAAAGTGGCCCGCGAAGAACCACTCGTTCGCTGCCACGCATTTGATGGCCTTTGCCCAAGCTCCCGGTTGATGATCGACAACCCGATCGATGAGCAGGAACGGCGGGCGGTGCGGCAGGATGGTCTTGATCTGTTCGATATCAAGTTCGTTCATGCGCGATTCCTCTATTCATGGGTAACTATCACCAGAGTGGCATTGTGGCCGCCAAAACCAAAGGAGTTCGAGATAGCTGTGCGCACTACGGCGTTTCGACCAACACCGGGCACAACATCCAAGGAGCAGGCGGGATCAGCCATACGATAGTTGATAGTGGCGGGTATGAAGCTTCGGTTTATCGCCAGAGCGCAGGTTATCGTCTCGACAGCCCCGGCGGCACCTAGCAGGTGTCCCGTCATGGACTTGGTTGAACTTACCGGCACAGTTGTATCAGGGCCGAAAACAGCATGGATAGCGGCTGCTTCGCTCTTATCGTTTAAGGGAGTCGAGGTGCCGTGCGC
>DBPN01000030.1:2486-32238 GCA_002305585.1 Eggerthellales bacterium UBA1419 | reverse complement strand
TCGGGGTCGGGAGCCGTGATGTGATAGGCGTCGCAAGTAGCGCCAAAACCACGGATCTCGGCATAGATCCGGGCCCCTCTGGCTCGGGCGTGCTCCAGCTCTTCAATCACTAGCATTCCAGCACCTTCGCCCAGCACGAAACCGCTGCGCTCGGCATCGAAGGGTATCGAGGCTCGCGTAGGGTCATCGCCGGTGTGCAACGCCTGCATTGCCGTGAAACCACCAACTGCCAATGGAAGCACACTAGCCTCGGAGCCACCGCAGAGTACGATATCGGCATAGCCATGCCGGATGTGTCTCATGGCCTCGCCAACTGCATGAGTACTGCTGGCGCAGGCAGTGACTATGCAAGAGCAGTCACCCTTGAAGCCGCTCTCAATCGCTATGCGACCGGCCGAGATGTTAGCGATGGTCATGGGGATGTAGAAGGGAGACACCTTATCAAAACCACGCTTGAGACCGCGCTCATATTCGCGCACGGTGGTTGAGAGTCCGCCGATTCCGCTGGAGACTAGTACGTCCGCCCGACTCAGATCGCTATTAGAGGCATTAACACCGCTATCAGCCAAGGCCTCACGAGCGGCAATCACTGCCAGCTGAGTGAAGCGATCCATCTTTCTGGCTTCTGCCGGATCGACTCTTGTCATCAGATCGACTTTGACCTCTGCAGCCAGTTTGGCTGATTGAAGCTGGGCATCATAGGCAGTGATATGACTTATACCGCAGCCACCCGTGATGATACCCTGCCAAAAATCATCCAGCGTCGCGCCAATAGGCGTTATGGCGCCCATTCCGGTTACAACCACGCGTCTGTTCATCTTCAACCTTTCCTTAGGGCTGCATTGTCATTCCGCCATCAACTGCGATTACCTGACCGGTGATGTAGCCGGCCTCCTTGCCGCTCAAGAAGGCAACCGTAGCTGCAACGTCTTGTGGTGTGCCCAACCTTTGCAGTGGTATCGACTCGAGCAGCTTGCCCCGATTCCCCTCATTGAGAACCTTGGTCATCGCTGTATCGATGAAACCCGGCGCCACGGCGTTGACGGTTACGTTGCGTCCGGCGAACTCCCGTGCCAGCGACTTGGTCAAGCCGATGATGCCGGCCTTGCTTGCTGCATAGTTGGCCTGACCTGCATTTCCGCTTAAGCCAACCACACTGGTGATATTGATGATGCGCCCCTGACGCTGCTTGAGCATGAAGCGGGATGCGAGTTTGCACAGCTGGAACGCGGCTCTGAGATTCACAGCCAATACAGCATCAAAATCCTCCAGGGTCATACGCATGATGAGGTTGTCACGCGTGATACCGGCATTGTTGATGAGTATATTAGGAGAGCCGAGCGTTTCACAGACTTCGGTGTGGAGCCGTTCGCACTCGGATGCAATAGCGATGTCAGCTTGGAAAGCGGCGAAGCGGGATGATGTGTGACCGGCGTCCCGGGCAGCCTCTTGGCAGAGCTGCATGGTTTCCTCGGCCGCAGCCGCATCACCAGCGAAGTTGATGGCAACCGAACAGCCTTGTTGCGCAAGCGCCACACAGATGGCACGGCCGATACCGCGACTGCCGCCTGTGACCAGTGCGGTTTGGAGTTGCAGAGAAGAACCTGAAGCTACTGAGTGTGTGCAAGCCGGTGTCGTCGTTTTTGAGCAAGCCGGCGTAGTCGCATCCGTGCAGTTTGACATCATAGATTCCAGTGGCATGTGCGTTTCGCTCATGACGCGATCACTTCCTTCAGATCATCGACGGTGTCGATGGATGTTACGGGTATCTGGGGAATCGTCCGTTTTGCCAGGCCGGCTAGCGAGCGTCCGGGACCAATCTCGATGATACGCTCAACACCTGCATCGCTCAGTGCCTTCAATGATTGGGCAAAGCGCACAGGGGAGTATAGCTGTCGAACAAGCAGTGACTTGATCTCGCTGTCTGTGGCAGTCTCAGCATTGACATTGAAGACAACTGGCACTTGCTGAGGAGAGAGAGTAAGCTCTCCCATTTTATTAGCCAGCAGATTAGCTGCTGGCTGCATCAGGGGAGTATGGAAGGGGCCGCTGGTGGCAAGTGTGACACAGCGTCGAGCGCCCTGCTCACGTAGGAGAGTCTCGGCCAGCATCACGGCATTCTCACTGCCGCTGATAACCACCTGCCCGGGACAGTTGAAGTTCGCGCAGGTAACCGTCTCGCCACTCTTTTCACTGGCCTGCAGAACCGCAGCAGTGACGGTATCGTCATCTAGACCGAAGACTGCGGTCATACGCGAAGGTAGATTGTAGGCATCGGCCATGATCGCGCCGCGGAAGATCAGCAGTTCGATTAGAGTCTGAGCGTCGAACACGTCTGCGGCATGAAGCGCCGAATATTCACCAAGTGATAAACCGGCAACCATATCCGGCTGCTTGCCATGTTCTTTAAGTATCGCTATAACTGCTGCTGCAAAGGCCGCCATACATGGTTGCGTGTAACGCGTGTCGCTCAACACCTCAGCTGGTGCTTCAAAGCAGAACTCGTACATCCTCAATCCGCAGACCTTATTCTCAAAGAGTGAGCGGATCTGTGGGTACTCCGCATAGATATCCAGGCCCATGCCTGGCCGTTGGGCACCTTGACCGGCAAAGATCCAAGCCGTCTTTGTATTGTGTCCCGGATTTGTCAACGATATGCGGCTCATAGTTGTGGCAGCCCAGCCAAAGTAAGGCGATACTCTGCCATGATACTCTCGAATATCGTTTTCAGCGGTTGTATCTCATCAAGCTGTCCTGCCACCTGACCGGCCATAAACGATCCGGTCTCCCGATCTCCTTCAAAGACCGCCCGTCTCAGTGACCCGAGAGTCAATGCTTCCATCTCCTCACGGTTGGCCGCTTCTTTCTCCAGCTTGATGTATTCGCGCGCCATCTGGTTTTTGAGGATGCGCACCGGAGCGCCCATTGTCCTTCCGGTTACCACGGTGCTGATGTCCTTGGCAACAATAAGTGCCTGCTTATAATTAGGATGGACGGGACATTCCTCGCTCACCAGCAGCGCGGTACCCATCTGTGCGCCACAGGCACCAAGCGCTAATGCCGCGCAGAGCTGCCTGCCAGAGGCGATTCCGCCGGCAGCGATAACCGGAATGCTCACGGCATCCACCACCTGTGGCACCAAGGCCATTGTTGTAAGTTCGCCAACATGGCCACCGCTCTCGGTTCCCTCGGCAACTACGGCATCTGCACCGGCCTTCTCCATGCGTTGAGCCAGCGCCACACTTGGGACTACGGGAATCACCTTGCTTCCAGCCAGCTTCCAGTCTGCGATATAGGGGCTGGGATTGCCCGCTCCGGTGGTGATGACAAAGACCTTCTCCTCGGCAAGCATCGCGGCAACTGCCTCAACATCAGGAGCCATCAGCATCACGTTGACGCCAAAGGGCTTGCTGGTGAGTTCGCGAGCCGCGTGGATCTGTTTGCGCACTTGCTCGCTGGATAAGCCACCTGCGGCGATGATCCCCAATGATCCGGCATTGCTTACCGCTGCGGCAAATTGGCCGGTGGCCACTTGAGCCATGCCGCCTTGGATCAAGGGATAGTCGATACCCAGCAACTCATTCAACAATCGTCTTCGCATAATCACTCCTCATGTCTTCCCTCTGAGCTATCGGCTTCAATCGCATCGCTCAGCTCCATCTCATCGCAATGGCTCCGGAGGTCAATCCACCGCCGAATCCCGCAAGTATAACGCGCATATCCTTGTGCAGCAGGCCGGCTCGTACCGCTTCATCTAACGCGATGGGCACGCTGGCAGCGCTGGTGTTGCCATGCTCTGCCAGATTGACGAAGAAGCGGTCCATCGCCACTCCCAGGCGCTTAGATGCACTGGCCAGTATCCGTTGATTGGCCTGATGGCAGATGATCAGATCCAGCTCGGCAAGAGTGAGCCCCGCTTTTTCGGTTACGCTCCTGATGCTTCTGGTGAGAGTCTCGACGGCAAACTTGAAAACCGCCTGTCCATCCATATGGATGTAGTCATCGATCATCAGCATCTGGTCATCACCTTTAACCGTGGTGATCCAGCTCAGGGGTTCGTCGCTGGATTCAATCACTGCGGCACCAGCGCCATCACCAAAGAGCACGCAGGTGCTGCGATCGTTGTAATCGGTGATACGAGAGAGCACCTCGCTGCCCACGATAAGGGCGCAATCATCAGCTTTCAAGAACTCTGAAGCGGTGATCAGAGCAAAGATAAAGCCGCTACAGGCAGCATTGATATCAAAGGCCATGATCTCTTCTGGCAAACCAAGATCGCGCTGAAGACTACAAGCCAGTGATGGGCAGCGGAGCTCATTGGTCACCGATGCGCAGATGACGAGCTTTATCCTGCTGGCGGGGATATCAGCAGCAGCGAGAGCACGTGTCGCAGCATCACGGGCCATCGTAAGCGCCGTCTCATCATCTGCCGCGATGTGACGCGTTCGAATGCCGGTCCTCTCAACTATCCATTCATCACTGGTATCAACCATGGTGCTGAGCATCTGATTTGTGAGGACGTTCTTGGGAGCTGCGCTGCCGGTGCCAAGTATCCTCATCTATGCCTCCGACTGTTCGCCATAGCCACGGTACCTTGCGTAACGGGCTTCGAGCAGCGATTGCGTGTCGAGCAGCAGCAATCCGCTCAGCGCCTTCTTCAAGGTGGGGCGCAGGGCTTCGATTGCACGATGAGCGTCCTTGTGAGCGCCGCCTTCTGGCTCGGAGACAATCGAATCGGCCATACCAGAGGCTGCTAGGTCAGCCGACGACAGCTTCATCACCTCGCTGGCCTCCTCTGCCCGTTTGGGATCCTTCCAGAGTATGCTGGCAAAACCCTCCGGCGAGAGTACGGAGTAGACCGCGTGTTCGTACATGATGATGTGGTCGGCTAGGCTCATGGCAAGTGCACCACCCGAGCCGCCTTCGCCGATGACAACGGCTATGATAGGGACAGAGAGCCCGCTGAGCTCGAACAGGCAGCGGGCGATGGCTTCACCTTGTCCGCGTTCTTCGGCTTCAGCGCCAGGATAAGCGCCCGGCGTATCGATGAAGGTGATAACCGGACGACCAAACTTCTCAGCCTGCTTGGCGATTCGGATGAACTTACGATAGCCCTCCGGATGTGGCATGCCAAAATTGCAGGAGATGTTCTCATTCAGGTCTGAGCCCTTGATGTGACCTGCAACGGTTACCGGGATGCCCTCAAAGCGGGCGATTGCAGCAAAAAGTGCCCTGTCATCGGCAAAGTGCCGATCTCCATGCAGCTCGAAGATGTCCTCAAACAGCTCTGAGATAAAAGCCTGGCTATGCGGTCGTTGTGGATGGCGGGCGATCTCCACATGCTGCCAGGCAGTCATCGTGTTGACGGCGCTCATATTCTCACCTCTGGATGAAGCTTTAGTATCTGGCTAAGGGTGACCCGCATCGCGTCACGTTTGACAATGGCGTCGACAAAGCCGTGAGCCAGCTGGAACTCGGAGCGCTGGAAACCTTCGGGTAAGCTTGAACCGATGGTCTGCTCGATGACTCGGGGGCCGGCGAAACCGATCAACGCATCTGGCTCGGCTAGGATAATATCGCCCAACGAGGCAAAGCTGGCCGTGACACCGCCGGTGGTTGGGTGCGTTAACACACTAATGAAGAGACCGCCACCATCGGAGAAACGACGGATAGCGGCAGAGGTCTTCGCCATCTGCATCAACGAGAACATCCCTTCCTGCATCCGCGCGCCACCACTGGCGGAGAAGATTATCAGGGGCAGATGGTAGCGGGTGGCATATTCCGCGCTACGGGTAACGGCTTCACCAACCGCAGTGCCCATACTACCCATCATGAACTCAGGAAGCAGCTCCGCGCAGACCACCTGACGGCTATCGATTGTACCTGTGGCGCAGATGAAGGCATCCGGATGACCGCTGCGTTTGACCAGATCCCTGGTTTTCTCGGCATATCCGGGAAACAACAGCGGATCGCTGCTTCTGATGGTATCGAACAGCCGCTTGGCCGAGCGCGGATCGAGCACTTCATCTATGCGGCTCTTGATGACGATCCGCGCTTTAGCCTGGCGCTTATCTCGTCTCTGTCGAGCCAGTTCGCTTAAGCGCTGCTTACGTTCACGCAGCATATTGAGTATATCCATCAGAGTAGTACCTCCATACCTAATGGCTGGAGCAGTTCATCCAGGTTGCGCTCCAGGAAGCCGGTGTCGATGTGGTTGTTGATGAAGTCCGGGTTGTACATCAACATGTACAGCAAAGGTACTGTCGTCTTCACGCCACCGATTAACGTCTCCTCAAGTGCCCGCCGCATGCGACAGATCGCCTCGTTGCGAGTGCGGCCATGTACTATAACCTTGGCGATCATAGAATCGTAGAAAGGACTGATGCGATAGTTGGAATGCAGCGCGGAGTCAACGCGAACGCCAAATCCGCCGGGCAGATGAAGATAGTCGATGTCTCCGGGGCAAGGGCAGAAGTCTCGTTTGGGGTCTTCGGCATTGATGCGGCATTCGATGGCGTGTCCGTTGAAGCAGATATCCTGTTGAGAGAAGCGTAGGGGCAAACCTGACGCGATGCGGATCTGTTCAGCGACGATATTGATACCGGTGATCATCTCGGTTACCGGATGTTCCACCTGGATGCGGGTATTCATCTCGATGAAATAGAAATTGCCCTGCTGGTCAACGACAAATTCAACCGTTCCGGCGTTGACATAGCCAGCGGCCTGAGCAGCCTTGATGGCGGCATCTGCCATCGCCTCGCGCTGTTGTGCGCTGAGGATTTGCGCCGGGGCTTCCTCAACCATCTTCTGGTGTCTGCGCTGCAATGAACAGTCACGCTCACCCAGATGCACGATGTTGCCGTGTGAGTCTGCGAGGATCTGGAACTCGATATGTCGGGGATTGACAATGAGCTTCTCCAGATACACCGCCGATTCACCAAAGCAGGCCTCCGCTTCACTACTTGCAGAGACAAAGGCAGACTGCATCTGATCGGGGCTGTCAACGCGGCGCATACCGCGACCGCCTCCTCCGGCTGCGGCTTTGATCATCACGGGATAGCCGAGTTCATCCGCGATTAAAAGCGCGTTTGCGGTACTATCGATCAGATCTTCCGAACCAGGAACAACTGGAACAGCATGTGATGTCATCAGGCTTCGCGCCTGGTTCTTGTCACCCAGCGCTGCGATGACTTCTGCTGGCGGACCGATAAAGGCCATGCCACTCTCACGTGCCCGCACGGCGAAACCGGCATTCTCGGAGAGGAAACCGAATCCGGGATGAATGCCGTCGCAGCCCGTGTGCTCGGCCACGGTGAGGATGGCATCCTGGTTAAGATAGCTATCTTTGGGTTGCGGCCCACCAATGCAATAAGCCTCGGTTGCCAACGTTGTGGGCAATGAGTCACGGTCTGCTTCCGAGAAGACCAGTACCGTCTCAATGTTCATCTCACGACAGGTTCGCAGGATCCGCACTGCGATCTCGCCACGATTTGCGATCAGGATGCGCTTGAGCATCAATCAGCCTCTCATCGCGCTTGAATCTGTAGTATGGGAAGGCGCGTTAGATGCCTCTGGTAGTATCGAGACCAATGCGGCACCGTGTTCAACAAAGGCTCCATTTTCAAAAAGGATCTCCTGTACCGTGCCAGCGACAGGAGCTTTGATCTCATTGAACATCTTCATGGCCTCAACCAGACAGAGCACGTCCCCAATGTTCACATGAATGCCAGCCGAGACAAAGGCTGGGGCACCTGGTTCGCGTGAACTGTAGGCGATACCTACAATCGGAGCGCGTACAACGGTGATGTTCTCGGCTCTGGAATCTGTGGTCGTTGACTGCGGCACGGGCTGCTGGGCAGACGATAGAGCCTGCGGCTCATTCTGAGACGCGCACAGTGTGGGCTGCATTTCTGACTGTGACGCACAGAGCGCTGATGACGCTGGCACTGTTCTCTCAAGCACCACACGATAGTCATCGTGCTCGTATTCAAGGCGGGTGAGGGAATGCTTGTCAAATAACAGTGCTAACTGCTCAACATCTGGGAGTCCAGCATCTGCAATCGCATCAACCTTGCCAAAAGGCATACTGAGCCTAACCTTTAAGCGAGTCGACGAGGGTGACCAGGTCGCCCACGGTTTTCAGGCTTTCTGCCTGAACGGTATCGATTTCAATAGCGAACTCGTCCTCTAGCGACATGATGAGCTCTGCGGCGTCCAAAGAGTCGGCGCCTAGGTCGTCACTGAGGGAGGCTTGTGGTGTAGCGAGGCTAACATCGACAGCGAGATTGTCTACCAGGATACGCTGTATGGTTTGCAGTGTTGATTCGGACATGGGCATTCCCTTCAATAATACTTAAATTAATTAGTCAAAAATATTTAAGCACGTATTCTATTTCAGGTACCGCCATTGTCAAGGAATGCAATGATTTTGCACAAAGTCGGCACAAACCAAACAGAAAGTCAGTAGAATGGAAGCTTGTACCGCATGGGCCGCGGTAGCGAGGTGCGAAGGTCTGCAACAATCATGGGGAGGGCTTCGTGGGGCAGGCGCTCTGGACGCGCAATTACTTCATAATCATCCTGACCAATTTCCTCAATGTGATGAACTTCATTTTGCCGATGGTCATCATGTCGCGTTACGCGATAGACTGCTTTGCCGCAACTTCCGCCTTAGCCGGACTCACTTCCAGTACCTTCATCATCGGCGCACTGATCTCGCGGTTCTTCACTGGCAGTGTACTGGGACTTTTCGGCTACAAGCGAAGCTTGGTCCTGGGTGAGATCATCAGCTTGGCGATGGTGCTGCTGTACTTTGTCGCTTTCAACCTGCCTCTACTGATCGCGGTTCGCTTTGTGCATGGCCTCGCTTTTGGCCTGGTCACCTCTGCAGCGGCAACGATATGCTCGGATATCATCCCTGCTGGTCGCAGTGGGGAAGGCATGGGGTATTACCAGCTGGGAGCCACTATCACCACGGCGGTCGCCCCTTTTCTCGGCGTATTCTTCAGCGAGCGCGGCGATTATACCGCCATCTTCCTGGTTTGCAGTCTTTGCGCGGCAGCCAGTATCGCTCTTCTGCCACTGCTGAGGATCGAGCGCATAATGCTCAGTGATGAGCAGAAGATTGCCCTGAGTCGGATCTCTCTGGATAACGCCATCGACAAACAGGCGATGAATGTCACGCTTGTGAACACACTCACCTACATCTGCTATTCGGGGGTCGTCTCATTTCTGGCCATATTCGCCAGCGAGAATGGTCTGGTAGAGGCAGCAACCGTGTTCTTCTTGGTTTACGCGGTTGTGGTGCTTGTGAGCAGGCCGCTGGTGGGAAAACTGTTCGACACCAAGGGTGAGGGCGCGGTTATGATCCCCGGTATCATCTTCGCCGCGTTAGGGCTGGTTATCTTCAGTCAGTCATATGATGGTTTCACCTTGTTGGCCTCTGCGGTGTTGATAGGCTTGGGTGTGGGCACGGTCCAGATCTCCACCATGGCCATTGTGGTGAGGGATGCGCCGCAGCACAAGAAGGGCGTAGCCACTTCAACCTATTTCATGTTCTCAGACGCGGGATTTGGTCTTGGTCCCTTGATGATTGGCTTGATGATACCTTTCCTTGGTTTGCGGAATATGTATCTGGTTTTGGCTTTTGTGGCTTTTGCCTGCCTGCCTCTCTATCAGGCAGTGCATGGTAGTAAGAAAGGCAATAAACGCGCAGTGAACACAGAAGAGGAGTGATGTCGCATGTATGAAGAGCTTTATGAGGAACTCAGTCCGCAGATGTTACAGGAATACCTGCAGCGTATAGGAGTCGATCCACAGGAAATCGAACGGGAGTTGAGTCAAGGTCTTGATAAGGTTGTGTTGGACAAGCTGATATATGCGCATCAGTGCAGCGTACCCTTTGAGACATTGGACACGTGTGGCTCGGGTGGAGATATTTCCCTGGCGACCGCAGATGTGTTCGACAAGCTGGTTACTCGACGCAGAGGTGGATTCTGCTTTGAACTCAGTGGGCTCTTTGACAAACTGTTACGCGGGGTTGGATACAAGACCATCTCATGTCTTGCCCGAGCAGTAATCAGACGCGACTATCTGCCACCCAATCTACATAGGCTGTCTTTTGTGGAGATCGATGGCGACCTGTATCTGGCTGATGTTGGCTTTGGCGGCCCAGTTCCAGCCAGCGCGTTAAAGCTCGAAGAAGGTGACCAGACCGACGCAGTTGGCGAGCGCTTCTCGCTCGTTCTTGATGAGAATGGCTGGTGGATGCTTTCTCGTCATACTGTTGATGGACTGCAGAAGATCCTTTACTTTAATACTATCCCTCAGATTGAGGTCGACTTTGTCACCGCAAACTACTATTGCGCGAATGCGCCTGACTCACATTTCGTGATCAACCGAATCGTCAGCATGCGTAGACCAAACGGATCTGTGCAGATCTTCAATGACCTGTTCAAGGTTATCGAAAACGGTGAGCTCGTTATTGAAAGAGAAATTGAATCCGATGAGGACAGGCGTGCACTGCTCAGCGAATACTTTGACATAGAGGGAGTATGAGAGCGAAGACAGGGATCCTGACTATTTCTGACATCGCGGACAGATGTGCGTGCCGCGGCCGGCAACACGGGTCTTCTCGATAGTGTGTCCACAGCGGCAGCAGGTTTGCCCTGTCCGGTTGAATACCTTGGCGTGCAGGTCAAGGTATTCTCCGCGCATACCCTGTGAATCAACGTAGTTCCTTGCCGTGGAGCCGCCGTCATCGATGGACTGTTGCAGGCAACAACGAATGGATTCATGCAGTCTCTCGATGTCATTGTCGCTTAACGATAGAACCGGACGCAGAGGATGTATCCCGGCGCCAAACAGACTCTCGTCGGCGTAGATGTTGCCTATGCCGGCAATCACGCTCTGATCGAGCAGGGCAGCCTTCACTGGTTGTCTGCTGTTCAGGGGCAAGCGATCCTTGAGTTCCTGCCAAGTGAAATCCTCAAGCAGGGGCTCAGGCCCAAGACGTTGCATGAAGCTGTCATCAGCGACTTCGCTACGAGGCACCATCCTGATTGAGCCAAATTTACGCTGATCGTTGAAATAGAGCTGTGAATCGTCGCTGAATCTGAATATCACACGCGTTGTCTTATCCGGTAGATCCCTGATCAGGGACGCGTTGGGATGCCCGCCACCAAAGGACCCATCGTCAGCATTACTCGCAAACGGATCTTGTTCTCGGGTTGCCTGCAATCGCTTCTTTGCTGGCCTGAATACCAGCTGACCGGTCATCCTCAGGTGGATGAGCAGGCTATAGCCGTTATCCAGATGGGCAATCAGCAGCTTTCCCCTCCGGTCGATGGTTGTGATAGCAGTTCCGATGATAGTCGAGGCAACAGAAGGGGAGAAGCCAGGGAAGCTGCGCGGCTCGCTGCAGCTGACCTCAGCGATTGCGCGGCCAACGGCCAGTTGTTCTAAACCACGTCTGATGATCTCGACTTCAGGTAATTCAGGCATACTAGTGCTTCGACTCCTTTAGCATCTGTCTGATAGGCAAGATGATACATCGTTTGCAGTAGCTGCACCAAAGTGGTTACATGACAATGGACAGAAAACAGATTCCGCAGGGAGTGAATATGTTTTACACAAGAATCGTGAGTTCGCCAATCGGTGATCTTTGCATCTGCAGCGATGGAGAGAATCTCAGTGGTCTGTGGATGGTTGGCCAAAAGTACTTTCAGGCAAACGTTAAGGATGAGGAACTCATCCAGCTTTCTGACGCGAGCGGGGATATAAGCAGGGACGCAGCCGGAGCAGTGAGCGAAGCATCGATTGGAGCAGCGACCCAAGCGAGTGACTATACAATGCCAGACGACCTACCTATCTTCGCTCAGGTAAGCAAATGGCTCAGCGACTACTTCGAAGGCAACGACCCCGGCCCATTGCCGCCCATCAAGACAGAGGGCGGCGAGTTTCGTCAGTTGGTCTGGAAGCATCTGCGCGAGATACCCTACGGTCAGCTAACCACCTATGGCGAGATCGCCCGCAAGGTAGCCGTCGAGACAGGCAAAGAGAAGATGTCGGCTCAAGCGGTTGGCAATGCAGTGGGGCATAATCCCATCTCCATCATCGTTCCCTGCCATCGTGTGGTGGGTAGCAACCGCAGTCTCACTGGATATGCCGGTGGTCTGGATATCAAACGTTTCTTACTTACTCTAGAGGGCGTTGACGTAAGCAGTTTGAAGACACCCACTAAGGGCACCGCGCTGTAGGGGGCTGCTGAAGATGCACGAGCAGAAAGCTAGGATACGCAAGCAATTATCGGCTGCCAGGGCAGCGATCGAACCAGATCGGAAAGCAGCCTATGAGCAGGCAGTATGTAATCGCTTGTTCGACATCATCGAACGCTCAGTTGGGCACTGGGAAAAAGCTGGCAAGCGAAGCGAGGCCTACATTGGACTCTTTAGTGCATTTGGCAGTGAGCTGAGTGTGGAATCGCTGGCGCAGCAGCTACGTGAACAGGGTTACCAATTGGCCTTTCCCGTAGCTTTTGATGATGGCAGCATGGACTTCTTTGCAGAGGATCTTCTCGCAGAATCCGCGCAGGATAGTCGTCGTTTCGACTTCCACGCCATGCTACCTGCCCACAGGAAACATCAACGTGAGCAGGTGGTTGGTCTTACGATGGTGCAACCTGGGCAACTGTCATTTGTCGTGGTGCCCGGGGTCGGTTTTGATCGACAGCATTATCGAATAGGCTATGGAGCTGGTTATTACGATCGCTACTTACCCAAGGTATCGCCGCAAACACCGCTTTGGGGCGTAGCTTTTAACGAGCAGATGCTGGATAGTCTGCCAATACAGGCGCACGATGTTGTGTTGACTGGCGTAGTGACCCCAATCTGCTGATATCTATTGCGATACAATCAACACGGAAGTTCATTCGCTACCAGGGAGCCAAGATGATAGAGCGTTATACACGCAAGCAGATGGGTGAGATCTTCAGTCTCAAGAACAAATATGCGATCTGGCAGGAGATCGAGGTCCTAGCCTGTGAGGCGCAATGTGAATTGGGAGCAACGGGGATTACCACCAACGAGGCTGCTTGGATCCGTGCGCATGCTGCCTTTACTGTTGAGCGCATCGATGAGCTGGAAGCAGTGACCAACCACGATGTCATCGCGTTTCTAACCAACATGGCCGAGAATATCGATGCTGGCATACCAAAAGACCAACCCAAGCCATCGCGCTGGGTGCATTACGGTATGACCTCTTCAGATTTGGGCGATACGGCCCTCTGCCTGCAGATTACGCAGGCAATCGACCTGATACTGGCAGAAGTACGCACTTTGGGCAGCATATGCAAGCGCCGAGCCGTCGAGTTTAAAGACACCCTCTGCGTTGGCCGCACGCATGGCATTCACGCTGAGCCGATGACACTTGGCATGAAGTTCGGTGCCTGGGCCTGGGCCTTGAAGCGGGCTGAGCAACGCCTGCTCGAAGCTCGGGAGTCCGCAGCTGCAGTGGGTGCGATCAGTGGCGCAGTTGGCAGCTATTCCAATATCGATCCGTTTGTGGAGCAGTATGTCTGCGAGAAGCTGGGGCTTACGCCCGATCCCCTCTCAACTCAAGTCATCGCCCGTGACCGTCACGCACAGGTGGCAGCAGCACTGTCTATCACAGCGGCAACCCTGGAGCAGATCGCCACTGAGGTACGCGCGTTGCAGAAAAGCGACACCTTGGAGGCGGAGGAACCATTCACCAAGGGACAGAAGGGCTCTTCCGCTATGCCGCATAAGCGCAATCCGATAACCTGCGAACGTGTTTGCGGATTGGCTCGCGTGGTCAAAGCAAACACTCAGGTGGCCCTAGACAATGTGGCGCTTTGGCATGAACGCGACATCAGCCACAGTGGTGCCGAGAGGGTAGCGCTGGTTGATAGCTTCATCGCGCTGGACTACATGTTGGCCAAGATGCAATGGATAATCGATGGTCTGGTGGTCTACCCCGAGAACTGCCGGGCTAACCTGGAGCGCACTCGCGGCCTCATCTATTCCAGCAAGGTGCTGCTGGCTTTAGTCGACACCGGCATTACGCGCGAGGATGCCTATGCAATCGTCCAACGCAATGCCATGCTGGTTTGGGAGGACATCCAGCAAGCACGCTCGGGTGCAAGCTTTCGCGAACGCCTGGAAGCTGACTCGGATGTAAGGCTTACCAACGAGCAGCTAGATGGATTGTTCGATCCCTGGGGATTCCTGCAGCGAATCGACGTGCTGTTTGAGCGATTGGAGACACTGGAGTTTGGCCGAGCGCTCAACGACTGAAAAAAGCTCACCTAAACGTGCCTCATGACTGGCCTTATAAGGCTTATCCTCTGCGGACGACCTCGGCGATCAGCTCAGCTGTGCCTTCAATACCAAAGTAGGAGCTGGAAAGCGAAAGGTGATAGCTGGAGGCTCGGCCCCAGGTCTTGTCGGTGTATTGCTCGTAATAGTAGGCTCGGCTCTTATCGGTCTTCTTGATGCGGGCGATGGCTTCGTGTTCGTTTATCTCATTCCGCCTCATCACACGCGCAACACGGGAATCGAAATCGGAGTGGATGAAGACGTTGAGCACACCCTCGTATTCAGCCAGAACGTAGTCAGCACAGTGACCGATGATCACGCAGGGCCCCTCATCAGCAATCTGTCTGATAGTGCGGGATTGCGTAAGAAAGATGCGGTCTGCCAAAGGGAGGGAGTCCTCGTCCTTGCCGGTGATTATGCCGCCATAGGAAAGCAGGCTCGAGAGTTTGCTGCGTAGACCTTCGCCACTTGTTCTGAACATCTCCGGATCGATATCACCCAGATTCGCAGCTCTTCTCACCAGCTCCTTGTCATAATAAGCGTAACCAAGCAGCTTGGCAGCGCGCTCTCCGATCTCGCGTCCGCCGCTACCATATTCTCGACTGATTGTGACGATCTTCTTTGCCACGCGAAGATTCCTGTTCTCAAGTTGTTACATTGTAGTTTATGCGCTGTTTTGCGTCTTGAGCTATGGATACTGTAACATAGTACAGCTGAATTTGGCTTATTTCGTCTGCAATGCGACAGACGAAGACACGAGGATACCTTGACCGGAAAACCCAGCGAACATAGAGAAGACGATGGCTTGCAGGCATTCTCACATCGAGGATCGACCGAAGCTGGACATCGCACGGTTTCGCGGCGCGAGTTCTTATCCAGTGCTTTGGGAGCTGGCGCGGTGCTGGCGACAGGAACCCTTGTTCTCACTGCGGGCTGCTCGAGCAAGAAGGAAGATGACCTGGAAGCGGTAGTGGCGAAAAACGCTCAGGATGCCGATATCGCCACGCTTAAAGTGTCGGTAGATCAACTGGTGGAGAGCGCGGATTTTGAGGAGGCTCCCGTAAGCGATTACCTGGTCTTGGAGAGCAGCTGGGACCTGCCAAAGGGCAGCTTGGTGTACGTATGTAGCAAACAGAGCGCATTGGTACTGGTGCCCGGAGCATCTACTGAGGCGCTGATCAAGCTCGCCTTCCTCAATCTTAGCAATGGTGAACTGACTGTGGCAATGGAGCATGCGCTCAAACATGACGAGGACTATGTCATCTATGATGCGCGCGCAAGTGACACAGCCCTGATATGGGTTGAATGCAATATGCAGACAGCGCACTGGCAGGTTTATTGCTCGACGCTGGCAAACGGAATCCTCGGTGATCCGCAGCTGATCGATGAGGGTCAGATCGAATATGAGCCACCGCTATTGTGCGTCAGCGATGACAAGGTTTATTGGACTTACATGCCAGATCCCCTTGGCCCGGCTAATCAAGAGGACTCATTCCTCAAGGCAACAAAGGTCAGGGATATCGATCCGCAGGTTGTCTATACCTCACATGGGAGGATGATCACCAACCCGCTGGCGAGCGAGGGTATCATCACACTGGTTCCACGTGTGGATACAGATAACGTCTATTACCAGCTTACAGCTCTGAAGGTTGATGACGACTCGATAGTGGCGGTGAGCATCCTGCCACAAGCCATGAAGGTCAATGAGGCTATCTACATGTCCGACGCGTTCACGTTTTGCACTGAGAATAATTATGATTATGCCGAAGGCCTGGCTTACTTTGGAACCTATCGTGACCTGGGCGATGGCACCTATCTGCATGTGAATAAGATGCCCACAAGTGCCGCAGCGCTATTCAATGAGAATCTGATCCTCAGGTCGACAAAGAACGCGGTTGGGATCGATATCGCTAACAGGAGATTCTTTGTTATCGAGCTGATACCGAACAGCGCTGACTATGGTGATATCCTTGCAGCCTGGGGAGTGCAGGACAAGGTGGTCATCTACAGCACCGTCGCCGCCAGTGGCAGCAGTACAATGGGCACAACGCGACTACGTGTCTTTGGAGAACAGGTGGACAATAGCCAAACCAACAGCGCCGAGTAGTGACATAGGTGTAAGATAATCACTACTTACCTTTCGGTTATGAAGTGGACTTCAGCGGAGTGGATCCAGCGCAGGAGCGCCGGTAAGATATCAGGCGTATCCCAGGAGGCAAGGGAGAACTAGATGAATAGCGACACCCGCAGGATATTATTGGTCGAAGACGAGAAGGCGATCCGCGATGCGGTAGCAGCTTATCTGGAGCGCGAGAACTATTGGGTTACTGCAGTTGCCGATGGTCAGGAAGCCCTCGAGGAATTCTCTCGTCACAGCTTTGGTCTGGTTATCCTGGATTTGATGCTTCCCAGGGTATCGGGCGAGCGTGTATGCCGCGCGATACGCGATAGCTCGGACACGCCCATAATCATGTTAACCGCCAAGGGCGAGGTTGAGGATCGTATAATCGGGCTGGAACTCGGTGCCGATGATTATCTCGTCAAGCCTTTCTCACCCCGCGAACTGGTAGCTCGGGTTCGCGCTTTGCTGCGTAGAGCCCATGTCACCGATGAACCGCAGCGTGAGGTGCTGGAGTTTGGCGAGCTGACCATAGACGTATCTGGCCACAAGGTGCTGGTAGCTGGCGAGGAGATAGACCTCACAGCCAGTGAATTCAAATTGCTCACTACGCTTTCTCGTTATCCTGGTCGGGTTTATTCGCGCATGGAACTGGTTGAAAAGGTGCTCGGTTACGATTTCGAAGGTTATGAGCGTACCATTGATAGCCACGTAAAGAATCTGCGGGCTAAGATCGGCGACGATCCGCGTGAACCAAAATGGCTCTACACCGTTCATGGTGTCGGGTATCGTTTTGAGGATCCAACTGGCAAGGAATGATCCGTGCTGTCTGCCCAAGACACTTCTGATGAAAAGGAGCAACAGCCCTCGAAGCGCACGCTGAGTTACTCAACGCGCGTAACGCTGACCTTTGCCCTGGTTGCCGCCATGACGGCGATTATCGCTGCCGGCGTTTTGGCCGTTGTCTGGGAAAAGCAGTTCCAAGGCTATACCCGCCAGAACATCCAGGTTTTAGCCACCTCCACTGCTACAACCCTTGCGCAGCACTATGAGCTCACTGGTGGTTGGACAAGGGAGACATTAGGCATCTTGCCCAGTGTCAGCGATATCTCCACCGGTACCAGTATCAGGGTTGTGACTGTTGATGGTGTGGTGCTTTACAATGACGCGCTGCTCGAGCAGAGCTCCTCAGAGTTGCTGAGCGGTTCTCAGGAGGGTACCGTTCAGGCAGCTGTGATGGTTGAGAACGAGAAGGTCGCTACCGTGTATGTCACTGCGATTGAGGGCTTATTCCTCACTCGTGCTGATATCGACTTCAGGATTAATTCATATCGAGCTATCGCTGTGGCCGCGGTTATAGCGGTGATCTTGGCCTCGATAGTTGGATTGCTCTTTGCCCGCGGGTTAGTGACGCCCATCAAGCGCATCACCAATACAGCTAACGCCATCAAGGAGGGTAACTTAGCGGCGCGAACGCAGATGGGCGGCAGAGATGAGATATCCCAATTGGGTAAGACGCTCGATGCCATGGCTGAGTCCATCGAAAAAGACCGCGAACTCGAGCGTAGGTTAACTACCGATGTCGCTCACGAGCTGCGAACGCCTCTGATGGCGATGCAGGCAACCATCGAGGCCATCGTCGATGGTGTATTGCCGGCGGACGAAGTGCGCCTTTCCACAGTCAACTCCGAGGTCATCCGTCTGGGAAGGTTGGTTGAGGCTCTGCTCCGACTCTCACGGCTGGAGAATCGTTCGGTAGCGCTGAAAGAAGAAGAACTCGATTTAGGCAACCTGATCATGGGTCTGGTGCTCAATCACGAGATGCTCATTGAGGATGCCGGTTTGTCCATCGAGTTCAAATCGGAGGACAACGTCAAGGTTATAGGCGATGCCGACCTTTTGCGTCAGGCAACCGCCAATCTGATATCCAATGCCGTGCGCTATACACCGGCTGGAGGCAAGATCATTGTTGAAGTAAAACGAGGGCAGATGATGGCGCAGATCATTGTCTCAGACACAGGTATGGGGATATCTGAAGAAGACATCAAGCACATATTCTCGCGCTTCTGGCGAGCGGATGCCGGGCGCAATCGTGAGAGCGGAGGCTTGGGTGTGGGCTTGGCGGTGGTCAAAGAGATCGTCGATCGCCATCATGGCTGGGTAAATGTTGAAAGTGTATTAGACTCTGGCACAACCTTCACCATCTATGTGCCGTTATATACCGAGGAACTGCGTCGACGCAGGGCAAAGGCAGCAAAGTACCGGAAGGGAGACGTACGTGGCGCTAAGTGACAGCATCAAGCCAACAGCTCAAGGGAAGGTTCGCGATCTGTATGATCTTGGCGATAAGCTCTTGTTTGTGGCCTCAGATCGCATATCGGCTTTTGATTATGTGTTGCAAGACAGCATTCCATTCAAAGGCGAGGTGCTAACACGGTTATCGCTGTTCTGGTTTGATCTGCTGCAATCCGTGGCTCCCAATCATCTGATATCCGCCGATGTTGTCGACTTGCCGGTAGATTTCAAGCCCTTTGCCAATGAGCTTGCTGGACGTTTTATGTTGGTGAAGAAAGCAACTATGTTCCCCGTCGAGTGCATAGTCCGCGGTTATCTCTCCGGCAGTGGCCTTAAGGAGTATGAGAGACTGGGCACCGTCAGTGGTGTTGCGTTGCCGCCTGGTCTGCTCAACTCAAGCATGTTGCCTAAGCCGCTTTATTCACCCTCAACCAAAGCAGAGATAGGCGAGCATGACGTCAATATCAGCTTCGATGATACGATTGCCCTGGTAGGAGAGCAGGACGCCCAAGCCCTGCGCGAGCTCTCCCTGAGCGTATATGCAGCCGCCCGCGAATACGCTGCCCAACGCGGCATCATCATCGCTGACACCAAGTTCGAGTTTGGCAGGGTAGATGGTCAGATCATCTTGGCCGATGAAGTGCTGACACCCGATTCCTCACGTTTTTGGCCGCTGGACATGTATGGCCCGGGCAGAGACCAGCCCAGCTTTGACAAGCAGTATGTGCGCGACTGGTTGAAGGCGAACTGGGATATGCAGGGTGCGCCACCACGGCTGCCCGCAGAGGTCATCGAAGCGACCTCAGCCAAGTACATCCAGGCCTACGAGTTGTTAACCGGTGAGGAGTTTGTGCCGCAGCGCGCACCGCACTCTTACCCGAAGTGACCCTCGCTTCTGGTATAGTGGATGCCCTATAAGAACAGCGGTGGCGTGACAGCTGAACAAGACACTACATCATAGAACAGAGCGGCGCCGCGGCCTGTGATGATCTCAGACCGAGGAGTGGTGAATGGCACAGAGAAATCCCCTCAATCCCCGCTACCAGGGCGAGGGCCCTGCAGGGCAGACCAAGAAGTCTGCGTCATCTGCAAAACCAGCGTCTGAAGCGGCGTCTTCCGTTTATATAAAGAGTAAGCCGACCACTTCGAGCGAGAAGAGAGCTGCCGCTAAGGCTCGTGAGAAGGAGGCCCAACGGAAAGCTGCGGAGAAAGCGCGCAAGGCAGCCGAGAAGGCCAAAAGCGAAAGCGGTTCTGATGCAGGATCTGTGACACAGCCTGTAGCCAAGAAAAAAGCCGCAACAATCGTGGATGCGCCCAAGAAGAACTTCATCCAAAAGCTGTTTGCTCCTGCTCCCAATATGCCGGATACTCCGGAATATAAGATGTGGCGCCGCCGTTACTGGTTGTTGATGGCAGCCGGAATCGTTGCCGTTATCCTCTCTTGGGTCTTCCAGATGTTCTTCCAAGAACTCTCCTTGCTCTGGATCGTCTTCATGGTCATGGCTTATGGCTTTATCGCGTTAGCCTTCTTCGTCGACTTCAAGAAGGTACGCCCATTGATCAAGTCGTATCAGAAGGGTGGCGGCGAAATCAAGAAGACGCCCAAGCAACTCAAACATGAGCAGGAAGCAGCCGAACGCGCAGCTCAACTTGAAGCAGCACGAAAGGCAGCACGCGATGCGACGCGCAAACCATTATTCAAGGGCAAGAAGAAGGATTCCGACGCCTGAGTAACGGGTTGATCTTTTGAGTTGAGATTGGGTAGGCGGCAGAAGCGAAGGTGATCAGGTGAAGCAGTACAAGATATTCGTAACTGGCAAGCAGGGGATCTTTGACCCTGCGGGCGAGACGGCAAGACACGCTCTGGATAATCTCGGCTATACCGGGATCGAGAGCCTGCAGATCGGCAAATACATCCAACTGACCACCGATGATTCCGTCTCGGCTGAGGCAGTAAAGCAGATGTGTGAGAAACTACTGGCTAACCCGGTTATCGAGGACTTCTCCATCGATGAGACCGCCACGAGTGCTACTAGTGAGATTGCCGAGAAGACCAACGCAGGGGCAGATGAGTAGGGTGGATGAAGTGCGCTTTGGGGTGGTGACCTTTCCCGGCTCCAACTGCGAGCAGGATGCTGTACACGCCTTGCGTCATCTTGGCTATCGAGCCGATTATGTTTGGCACCAAGATACTAATCTCAACGATTATGATGCCTTGGTTCTACCTGGTGGATTCTCCTACGGAGACTATCTGCGCTGTGGTGCCGTTGCCCGCTTCTCTCCGGTGATGAGCGAGGTTGTCCGTTACGCAGAGGCGGGGCGTCCGGTTATCGGTATCTGCAATGGTTTCCAGGTCTTGACCGAGGCGCACCTGCTACCCGGTGCGTTGATTCGCAACAAGGGGCTCAAATTCCTTTGCCAGACCGTCCACCTGCGGGTAGAGCAGAGTGTCTGTAAGTGGCTGGATCTTCCCACCGGCATTGTGCTCGATATCCCCATCAGCCATAACGAGGGCAACTACATCTGCGACGACGATACTCTGGCCCGATTGCAGGAAAACGGCCAGATCGTAGTGCGCTACTGCGAGCCGGACGGCAGCAGGCTCCCGCAGGGTTCGGCACCTAATGGAGCCCTCGACGATATAGCCGGTATCTGTAATCCGCGCGGCAACGTCTTTGGGCTGATGCCTCACCCAGAGAGAGTGACCGACGCAGTAAGCGGTTCGAATGCTGGCTCGGTATTCTTCACGGCGATAGCCACGTATGCTCGGGAGGTGGCCGGCAGATGAGCGAGGATACTAAGATTCCAACACCGGTTGCAGATTCCATCGAGACACTTGACCCTGAGCTAGCGGCTCAGGTCGCTATTCAGCTGGGGTTGACAGCCGAGGAGTATCAGGGCGTTATAGACGTGCAGGGCAGAGTGCCCTCACTCACAGAACTCTACATCTATTCGCTGATGTGGAGCGAGCATTGCTCGTATAAGCACTCCAAGAAACAACTGCGCAACTTCAGCAGCGAGGGCGAGCACGTCTTACAAGGTCCGGGCGAGAATGCCGGCGTGATCAGCGTTGGCGACGGTTGGGCAGTGGCCTTCAAGATGGAAAGCCACAATCATCCCAGCGCCATCGAACCCTATGAGGGGGCGGCAACCGGTGTTGGCGGTATCATCCGCGACATCTTCACCATGGGTGCGCGTCCCATCGCCTGTATGGATTCACTGCGATTTGGTACCTTGGATAAGCCGCGCCAACGTTACCTTTTCGAGGGAGCCGTTGCCGGTATTGGCGGCTACGGAAACTGTCTGGGCGTGCCTACTGTGGGCGGCGAAGTCTACTTTGAGGAGGCTTACGAGGGCAACTGCCTTATCAATGCCTTTGCCATTGGACTGATGCGCGAGGAGAATATCACCAGGGCTGTGGGCAGTGGTCCCGGCAACCTAGTGGTGCTGATAGGTTCCAGTACCGGTCGCGATGGCATTGGCGGTGCCAGCGTTCTGGCCAGCCAAGAGTTTGACGAGGCTGCCGAGAACAAGCGACCGGCAGTGCAGGTTGGCGATCCCTTTGAGGAGAAACTGCTTATCGAGGTGTGCCTGGAGTTGCTCAAGCGCGGTCTGTTCGTTGCGCTTGGCGATCTTGGAGCGGCAGGTCTCACCAGCTCCGCCAGTGAGATGGCCAGTCGTGGCGGCGTGGGTATCGACATCGATGTGCGTAAGGTTCCTCAGCGCGAGAGTGCCATGCAACCCTTCGAGATCATGGTCTCCGAATCACAGGAGCGCATGCTCGCTGTGGTCAAACCTGAGGACTTCGCGGCTGTTGAGCAAGTGTGCAAGCGCTGGAGCGTTGCGTGTACAGCCATCGGCACCATCACCGATACCGGGCGCTTTGTGGTACGCGACTCCAGCTTGACCGCTGGCAACGACATCGTTGCCGACATGCCGGCGGAGATGCTGGCGACAAGCGCACCCGAATACGATCCGCCCATGCTTCGACCCGCTTATCTGGATGAGCTGCAGTCAGAGGATCTTAGCTGGCTGAGTAGAGAGAACAAGAGTGCTGCGGTTCTCAGTGATGAACTGCTCAGCCTTCTAGCTAGCGCCAACATCTGCTCACGCGAATGGATCTGGCGACAGTATGACCACCAGGTACAATCAAATACCGTGCTCTTACCGGGAGCTGACGCAGCTGTGGTTCGAATCAGCGATACTGGACGGGGAGGTAGTACGAATCGTGGTTTAGCGATGAGTACGGACTGCAACGGTCGCTACTGCTATCTCGATCCCTATGTTGGCGCCCAGATAGCGCTGGCAGAGAGCGCGCGCAATCTGGCCTGTGTGGGAGCTGCCCCTTCAGCGATTACCGACTGCCTGAATTTTGGCAATCCCGAGAAGCCAGAGGTCTTCTATACCTTCCACAAGGCCATCCTCGGTCTCAGTGATGCCTGCAAGTACTACGGCATCCCGGTGATCAGCGGCAATGTGAGTTTCTACAACGAGAGCTTTGGCAATGCCATCTACCCAACACCGGCTGTTGGCATGGTTGGTGTAGTCGATGATATCAGTCAGGTGGTCACTGGCGCGTTCAAGCAACAAGGTGACACTATCATACTGGTGGGCCAGACAGAAGACGAACTGGGTGGCAGCGAGTACCTCAAGGTGATGTATGACAAAGTTACAGGCAGTCCACCAGCGCTTGATCTGGAACTGGAAGGTGACGTGCAGAAAGTCGTACGCGAGGCTGTGCGAGATGGCATCTTGCAGAGTGCTCACGATTGCAGCGAGGGTGGTATAGCTGTCACATTAGCCGAATGTTGCATAGTCGGGGGGATTGGTGCCCAGATTGACCTGGACGACGAGCTGCCGGCCGTGACATCATTGTTCAGTGAGAGCCAGAGCAGGATCGTGGTTAGCGTCAACGATGAGCAGGTCAACGAGCTGATCAACAGGCTCCAGCAGGCACAGGTACCTTACAGCGTGATAGGCGAGACAGGCGGCGATAATCTGAGCATCGAAGGCAAAATCGAACTGTCTCTGGTCAAGATAACTGAGGTATACAGAGAATCGCTTGAACAGCTGGTGAAACAGCGGTAATACCGTCGGCAAGTGCGATTGAGTCGACTCTGGTAACCATTTGGGGAAAACGACTGACAACGCAACACTAAAAAGGTAGAATAGCTACTGGTTTTAACAACTGCTTGTATTTTTGGTTCTCGGAAAGTGGGTCACATGAATGACGATCTGAGTATCCTGGAGAAACTCTTTGGGTTCCCTGTCCCGGATTTTGCTCTATGGATAGGCATCGGAGTTATCGTACTGGTCGTTCTCGCCTTTATCCTCAAAGGTTTCTTCGACGAGATGAAGAAGAAGTAGACCATATTGAAGTTTCGATCTCAAGGCTCTCGTATGCTGCGGCATAACGGGAGCACTTGTGTTTTTGTGGAGTAAGAAGGTGGAGCAGCTGGCATGAAAGGCTCAAAGCCTGGCAAGTCCAAGCGTTCGATATTGCCGATGATCCTGATTGCCATCGGTGCCGTTTGTCTTATCGTAGCATTGGCTATCGCAGGTTTTAAGGTCTTCGAGTATACCGATGCCAGCGGCAGGTATGAGAAGATCGAGGAAGCCGCTGGCATCGATGCGAGCACGCAGCAGAATATAAAGGTTGTTGAGGAAGAACTGGTTGGGCTGGATATCGACTGGGATGCCCTGAAAACCATCAATCCTCAGGTGGTTGGCTGGATCCTGATACCTGATACTAAGGTTAATTATCCGATAGTACAAGCTGATGATAATGCATACTATCTCGATCATCTCTTTGACGGCAGCAGCAGCAAGGTTGGCGCGATCTTCCTTGATGCGGAAAGTGATTCTCTGCTCAACGGGAAGAACAACATCATCTACGGACACAACATGAATGACGGATCGATGTTCGCTGATATCACCCGATATGTTGACTCGAGCTACTTTGACCAACACCGGACCATCTACATCGCAACTCCAGAGATGAACTATCAACTGGAGGCGCAGTTTGCCTTTGTCTGTGACGCTGGCACGCAGATCGCCCAATTCGATTTCAGCGATGACGAGCATTTCGCGAACTTCATCGATGGTCTTTTGCAGGGCGCTTCTGTGTCCCGTGTCGAAGATATCAGCCAGATTGACAGTTTGTTCTGTCTGGCGACCTGCAGTTATCAGTACTATGATGCCCGAACCATACTCTGTGCCTCGGTTGTGAGAGGTTATGAATCAACGAAGTCCCAAAACACCTATGATGTGGAGAATTGATTGATGGAAGAGCACTCTAAAGTATCTGAGACCAATCCGCAGAACCCTTGCGCGCTGCATGAAGGAGCGCTAGGTGATACCAGCAGGGAGCGTCCCGATCATCCCGAGGAAGCCTGTGCAGTGTTTGGTATCTATGCTCCCAATGAGGATGCTGCGCGTATGACGTACTTTGGTCTTCATGCCCTGCAGCATCGCGGTCAGGAGTCTGCCGGGATCGCTGTGGCAGATGGTAGCTCTGTGCTGGTGACCAAGGACCTGGGTTTGGTGACCCAGGTGTTCAGCGAATCGTCTCTGGCTTCTTTAACCGGTCACGTCGCTATTGGCCATGCGCGCTATTCAACCAGCGGTGGCTCATCCTCTTGGGAATCGGCGCAGCCGCACCTCTCGGCGATCGATGACAACATCATCGCCTTGGCTCATAACGGTACGCTGGTTAATACCAACCATCTGCGTGTGCGCCTGCTCGAGCTAGGCGCGTTGTTTCGCTCAAACTCTGACAGTGAGGTAGCCGCGAAGCTGATTGGCTATTTCACCAAGGAAACGCATCATATGCGCGAGGGCATCCGCAAGACCATGGAGCTGATCGAAGGCGCGTATGCCATGGTGCTGATCACCTCTGAGGCTCTGTATGCCTTCCGCGATCCCAATGGTATCCGTCCGCTCTCGGTGGGCAAGTTGCCCGACAACCGTGGGTGGGTTGTCTCTTCCGAGACCTGTGGCCTAGACATCGTGGGAGCAGAGTTCGTACGCGATCTCGAACCCGGTGAAGTGATCAGGATCAATGCCGAGGGCATGGTCTGTGAGCAGGCGGTACCGCCGCGCAAGCGGGCTCTCTGTATCTTTGAGTACGTTTATTTTGCCCGGCCGGATTCGGTTCTTGACGGACAGGGAGTCTATGAGGCCCGCGAGAGCATGGGTAGACATCTGGCTCTGGAGGCACCGGTTGAGGCGGATTTCGTCATCGGTGTGCCTGACAGCGGTGTACCATCCGCCATCGGCTACGCGCGAGAAAGCGGCATTTCCTACGCCGAAGGTGTGGTGAAGAACCGTTATGTGGGCAGAACCTTCATCCAGCCAACCCAGACGCTGCGTCAGCGCGGTATCAGATTGAAGCTCAACCCGCTGCCTTCGACCATCAAAGGCAAGCGGCTCATCGTGGTTGACGATTCCATCGTTCGCGGCAACACATCCAAGCAGCTGGTGCAGATGCTGCGCGATGCAGGGGCAACCGAGGTGCATCTGCGTATTGTTTCGCCACCAGTGGTCTGGCCTTGTTTTTACGGCATCGATACCGATACCCAGGATCAGCTGATTGCTGCTGCCATGGATGTTGAGATGATCCGTGATTATGTTGGCGCGGATTCTCTGGCGTACCTGTCCCCAGAGGGTCTGGAGAGTAGCATCAAATCTGAGCATACCGGTTTTTGCACCGCCTGCTTCAGTGGCAGATACCCGGTGTTCGTTGACCCGGTACAGCGTAGCGAATCGTTCTTGGGGACGTTGCAGCCAGAGTGGCTATCGCGGCCATGCAGTTGCGACACGTCAGTTTTATCAGAGTAGTCGCAGGCTAAAAGCAGGGCAAGTGCAGCGAGTAGAGACAGATATGAACCGTAGTGGGCAAAGAGCATTGCCCGGTTCGAGTGCGTCGGGTAAGGGCAGTGAGATGACGAGAAAGCTAAGCGTGAGGAGCAGCTGATGGCAGGAATGGACTACAGGGATGCCGGGGTTGACATCGATGAGGGAGCCCGAGCAGTTGATGCCATTCGCGATGCCGTTCGCTCCACCTATACACCCGAGGTGATTGGCGATATCGGTGGGTTTGGTGGCCTGTTCAGTGCTGCTGCGTTCAAGGACATGCAAGATCCTGTCTTGGTATCGGGAACAGATGGCGTGGGAACAAAACTCGAGCTTGCGCGTCGACTAGGCAAGCATGATAGCATCGGCATCGACTTGGTGGCGATGTGCGCGAACGATATCGTGGTCAGCGGTGCCAGGCCGCTGTTCTTCCTCGATTACATGGCTGTGGGTAAGTTGGAGGCAGACTTCGCCGCTAAGGTGATCGAGGGCATCTCTGAAGGCTGCAGACAGGCGGGTTGCGCGCTTATAGGTGGCGAGATGGCCGAGCACCCCGGCGTCATGGAGTCAGATGCCTATGACCTTTCCGGTTTCTGCGTGGGTGTGGTAGACCGTCCAAAGATGCTGGGGCCACAACGAGTTAAAGCAGGCGACATCGTCTTAGGCTTAGCTTCCAGCGGCCTGCACTCCAACGGATACTCATTGGTGCGCAAGGCTTACACCGATACTCTCAGCGATAGGGATCTGGATGAGTGTCGCCTCTCCGATGGCGTTATGATCAAAGACGCGCTCTTGGAGCCAACGAGGATCTATGTGCGCTCGATTCTCAATGCGCTGGAAGCGGAGCTACCGATAAGGGCTTGCGCGCATATCACCGGCGGTGGCATCACCGAGAACCTGAACAGGGCCTTGCCACGGGGGTTGGATGCCTTGGTTACCTTGGCTAGCTGGGAGGTCCCGCAGATCATCCAGGAAGTCGCTCAAGCGACAAAACTGGATATCCAGGAGCTTCTGCGCACCTTCAACATGGGCATCGGCATGGCGGTCATCTGTGCTCCGGAGGCACTGGCCGATATCACTAAGAGCCTTCTCGAGAGCGGCAACAAGGTCTTTCGCATTGGTGAGATAGTGGCAGCTGAAGATGCGGAAGCCCCCGGTAAGGTGATCTATCAGAGCAAGAGCGGCAGCGAGCCGGCTTAAGTAATAGCACGGCGTACTGGCTTATTTGAAGTAGCTGGAACATCAAACAAATCACCGTAGCCGATAGTAGTAACGCGGCCGCAGCGATTGGGAACGGGGGAGCGATGATCAGGCTTGGAGTGTTGATCTCTGGCAGTGGCAGCAACCTGCAGGCGATTATCGATGCCATCGCTGAGGGCAGGTTGGATGCTTCCATCGAACTGGTTGTCTCCAGTAGACCTGATGCCTATGGTATTGAGCGAGCCAAGCAAGCAGGTATCCCCACACTCGCACTGAACAAAGAGTCCTATGCTGACCCTCTGGCTGCTGACACCTTGATCAGCGGGGAGCTTGAGAAAGCTAATGTGGACTACGTGGTGATGGCCGGCTACATGCGTATGGTGCGTGGCCCTCTTCTGCAGGCTTTCCCTGATCGGATCATCAATATCCATCCAGCGCTGTTGCCGTCTTTCCCCGGAGCTCATGGCATCGCGGATGCCTTTGCAGCGGGAGTGAAGATCACCGGCGTGACGGTGCATCTTGCCAGCGAGATCTATGATGAAGGCCCCATAATCGCGCAACGAGCTGTGGAGATATGTGAAGACGATACGCTGGAAAGCTTGGAGCAGCGTATCCACTCAGTCGAGCATCAGCTTTATCCGCAGGTATTGCAGCTGATCGCTCAAGGGCGCGTGCGTGTAGATGAAAGTGGGGTAGTGAGGATCAGGGAGGATTGAACATGAACAGGCGTCTCTACGCAACTATCCAAGCGCTGATCGATGAGTTGCAGCGCAATGTAACGCCAACAGCTGATGCCGACGCGTTCCCCTGTTTCAGCGAACTGGCGCTTCAGGGTAATCCAGACATCACGCCTGCCGCCTTAGACGCGGTGCTTTCCACGCTGACTATGGCAGATATCCCCACACTGCAGCGTGCATTGACCGCAATCGAGAAGAAGGAGCAAGCTTGGCTCGGCTTCAAGATCGTCACAGATCCCAGTGTGGCTTGCGACAGCGAGGACACCGAGGTGGTGGCAGTGACCGGCAAGGGCGCTGGTAGCGCAGACAGCCAGCACGGCATCTTCTTCGCTACAGAGGACAAGGAGATCGTCTTCAGTCGACACTACTCCAGTCGCGACCGTTTTCAGATGCTCGATATCACACGGGGCCCGCAAATGCACAATGAGCAATATGCTGGCATCGCTTGGCTATCTGAGTCGTTGGAGCCAAAAAGCCGCGTCATCATCATGGGTGCCGGAACAGTGGGCTCCTGCGTTGAGAAGACTGCCCACGACGTAGGATTCAAAACGGTTGCAGTCGACTACGACTGCGAGTATCTTAATGCGCAGCGCTTTCCATTATCTGAGCGGGTGCTGATCTCCAGTTTCGCCGATATCCCCGATCTGGAAATCACAGAAGATGATTTTGTGTTGGTGCTCACACGTGGCCACATGTATGACCCCGAAGCCCTGATCTTTGGAGTGCGGTCTCAGGCTGGTTATGTGGGTATGATGGGTTGCCTCGAGAAAAATCAACGGGTATATGACATGGCCGAAGCTGCCGGAATACCTCGTGCTACACTTGAGCAGACTCATACGCCCATCGGCTTGCGTTTTGGCGCAAAGACTCCTCCGGAGCTGGCGATAAGTATCGTAGCCGAGTTGATACAGGTACGACATGACAGAAGAAAACAACGGCGACAGTGAACTGAAGCCAGAAGCTGAAGAGGAATGCAAGCCAAGCCAGGCCGTTGATGTTGCGGCCGGAGGGCTTGCTGACGCTGTTGCGGAAAAGCAGTCGGTGAGCACTGCCGATAAGATCAAGTTCGCCGGACTGGTTGTCTTCGTGATCTTGATAATCATCTGCGGAGTAATGCTGGTTCCCTATATCCAACAGCTGAATACCCCCGAAGGGCGCGCTGAGCTTGTAGCCGATATCCAGGACGCAGGTGTTTGGGGCGTACTTATTAGCCT
>DBPN01000030.1:0-2405 GCA_002305585.1 Eggerthellales bacterium UBA1419 | reverse complement strand
ACTGTGGTGTTCGTCCTCTATCTTATTCCCGGTTTACCAAAGGATGTCTTCAACTACGTTTTGCCGTTGACTAAGATCCAACCGAGTTCTTTTCTGGTTCTGAGCACCATCGGTCGCTTGCCCGGCATTATCGCCTCGTCATACATAGGTTCGTCCTTTTGGCAGGGGAATTATGTGGGTATGGTCATAGTCGCGGTGTTGATTGGCGGGCTGGGGCTGGTAGGCATCGTCTTCAACCAACAGATTTTAGCGCAAGTCCATAAGATCACCGCCAGGTTCTCAAAAGGCGACAACTCCGAGCTGGAATCAGATGCTAGTCCGGGCGACCAGCCGGGCGACAAGCCGGGCGACAACCCAAGCGAGTAACTCGAGTCTAGGCCGAGGAGTGGCCTCAACTAGGCGAAACGGGCATCTCAGCCCTTATTGCCTGCGTATCTCTGATAAAGCCAAGCGAACCGACCCCTCTATCAGGAGAGACCGGTTCGCTCATAGTGGTAATCTGAATCGCCCATCAAGCCAAACTCAGTTTGGCCTGCTTTGTGCGCCAATCAGAACAGGATCTGCAGCGGCAGCTGCCGGGTGAGTTCTTCGGGTTTACGTCCAAAGTCCTCGATGCTGCACTTGTCAATCGCGTCTGAGAGCGCCGCGTAGGTGCCGGGGAAAGTAGAACCTGGGCCACCCTGAGTGATACAAGGTATGAAGTATTTCTTGCCGCACTCGTCAACAACAGAACGGGCTACCTTGTAGATATCCTCGGGAGTCCAGCCTTCGAAGTCGACCATCTTATTGTCGATGCCACCCATAAACGAGATTCTTCCGCCGTATTCCTTTATGAGCTCGGGGAGTTTATTGGAGTGCATAGTACCCTGCCAGACATCGATACCCATCTCGATCATATAGGGGACGAGGGACGCTGCGAAGCTATCGCTATGATGAATCACAAGCTCACAGCCATGGTCGTGGTAATACTTATAGATTTTCTTGTAGGGTTCAACAAAGAATTCGGCGAACATCTCGGGGCGAAGGAAGGTGGAGAGCTCGGAGCCCCAATCGTCGTGATGGAAGACGCAGTCGGGTTGCAGATGTGTGCAGATACCTTCGGCTAGCTTAAGCTCGAACTCGGTGAGATAGTCGATAAGCTCATGCATTTCATCGGGATTGGTGATGTAGTAGACGAGGGCGTTGGTTATCTCACAAAGATGATGGGTCATCTCGAAGAGTCCCGGGAGCACGAGAACGGCTCTGTATGCTTCCGCACCGTCAACTTCATCAAACATCGCCTTCGATGCCGCCCACTCCTCATCTGAGAAATCAAGCGAGGGAGCCTTGACGTAATCGCGCCAGTTCTCGATATCTTTGACGACGATCTTGTCTTCTGTGTGGACGGGGAACTGACCGGGGGTTCCTGCCGGCCAAACGTTGGTGATGCCCCACGCGTTGACCACTTCACCCAGTCCTTTCTGAGGACTCGGATTGCTGAACATGAACGGATGGAAAAGCAGTCTCACTGCTTCGTATTGGTTAACGTAGCGCTCGGGATTTCCTCCCCTGATAACCTCTCTCATGTTTTCTTTGGCGGTAAGCATTCGCGTTCTCCTTTCCTCGGTGAAGCATTTATGAGAATGAGTGGACACAATCCGGAGACAGTTAGAACTTACACTATTATTCTAGTCTTTTGGCGGGATAAAGATAGCGGTGCTATTGCTGATTCTTTCGAGCGGCCAGTTTGTTCTTCTTAGTTGATTCTGCTTCATTTGAGCGCCATAGGAATATTGGCGTTAGGACTGGCTCGATACTGGCTGCGCCAGCCCCAGCCGCGCTAACTTGAGGGCAACCACGTCAGCTCAAACCACGCTAACTCGAGGCTACGTCGCTCGAATCCAACCAAGCCAGCTCCAGCCACGTCGCTCGTACAAGGCAATCAGCGAGTGTGTGCTGGTTGCTGTCCCCAATAGAAGCTGAGTATCGGCCGACGGGACAGGCGCGCCTTCCTTTGCCCACCGGTAGCCGGAGCAAAGGCCAGCTGCAGGCTGGACATAGCGATCTGCACGGCTGCATCCGGTCTGCTTAGCTGCTCACTGTTAGATAGCATCGCCTCAAGGCTGCTATCGACGCGTGAGACGAACTTCATCGCGGTGACAAGCTCGCGCGCTGTCTGTACATGCAGGGCGGCGCCCAGTGAAGTGAGCATGCGCACGTTGACCTTTTCCTGCCCATAGGCTTTGCCCACCAGTATCATCGGTGTTTGCGTGCAGAGGCACTCCGTCACGGTTAGGCCTCCGGGTTTGCAGATGGCAAAATCACTGGCAGCCATCAGCTTGGCGATCTGCGTGGTATAGCCCAACACCGTAGCATTTCTAACACCTTCGCGCTCCAGATGTCGACGCAGTCCCGAGGCGTAGTCG
>DBPN01000026.1:3471-10963 GCA_002305585.1 Eggerthellales bacterium UBA1419 | reverse complement strand
ATCGAGATCGCTACGGTTCTGGCAGCTAACCCTAAGCTCGCCATCTATGATGAGCCTGAGGCTGGCATCGATCTGTGGAGCTTCGACCGGCTCACGACTACCTTCAAGCAGATCCATGAAGCGAAGAACGGTCACAGCATCGTGATCATCTCGCATCAGGAGCGCATCATCGATCTTGCTGACGAGATCATCTTGCTCAAAGATGGTCAAATCGCCGCTCAAGGCCCCAAAGAGGAAGTCATGCTGCTTTCCGGCTTCTCGGCATCGACAACCACCAATCCTGAATGTGTATTGATCCCTCAACCAAGCGAACAACTTGGAGGCAGATAATGGAAAGCGCCCTCAAACCGATTGATGACAAGCTCCTCGCGATGATCGCCGATTTACACGGCATGCCCAAAGGTGCGTTCAATATACGTAAAGACGGGCAGCTGCTTGAGCGACATAGTAGCGCCAATATCGAGATTGCGACTAAAACGGATTATCCCGGCATCGACATCAAAATTGCTCCAGGCACAAAGAATGAGACCGTACACATACCTGTTCTGGTAACTGCGTCAGGGCTCACAGACGTGGTATACAACTCTTTCTATGTGGGAGAAGACGCAGATGTGCTGATAGTCGCAGGTTGCGGTATCCATAATTCCGGATCCGAGAAGACCGAACATGACGGCATCCATAGCTTCTATCTGGGCAAGAACTCCCGTGTAAGATATGTAGAGAAGCACTACGGAGAAGGCGAGGGCAGTGGAGAGCGCGTCTTGAATCCAATCACGAATGTGGAGATGGAAGAAGGTGCCTTCTGCGAGATGGAGATGGTCCAGCTTGCTGGAGTTTCATCGAGCATCCGTGAGACAAATGCCAAGCTGGGCAAAAACGCTCAGCTGATTCTCACCGAGCGTCTGTTGACGCACGATGATCAAACGGCCACATCGGACATGAAGATCGAGTTGGAGGGCGAAGGTAGCAGCGTGCAGGTTATCTCCCGCAGCGTTGCCCGCGATAGCTCACATCAGACATTCAATCCGCTGGTGGTTGGCAAGACCGCCTGCAGAGGTCATGTGCAATGCGATGCCATCATCATGGATAACGCGATCGTTACCGCTGTTCCCGGTATCGAGGCCCAGAGCCAGGACGCAATGCTCGTGCACGAAGCCGCCATTGGCAAGATCGCTGGAGATCAGATCATCAAGCTCCAGACCCTTGGGCTCAACGAACAGGAAGCTGAAGAGAAGATTTTAGAGGATTTCCTCTCATAGGAGCTGCATTCAGACCGCGATCATAACGATCTCGGCTTTAGATAATTTCCTTGTATCCAGAAAGCTGTATCGGGTTTCTGTCGAAGAGGATTCAATGGCACTTGAGGCAGACTCGCTACACCTCAAGACAGATGTATATGCTGCTCTTGGTGTGGCCATAGGTCTATTCTTAGTGCTCATCACCGGTCGATCAGGCACATGTGATAGTTGGAGAACTGAAGCGCGACCTGGCACAAGATTTTACACCCAGCCGCGTCAGCGTGCACATTGATTCCAGCAACGTGCAACCCGATGATTCTACCAACACGCATCCCGAAGCCCAGAGTGATTCCAGTCCGTCCAATCAACTTCAGCTTGCCGACTCTGGCAACCCAAACAATCTGTCGAACGAATAGTTGAAGATGTAGGTATAGATCAAGAAGAATGCCAAAAGCCCTATCTGAGTGAAGAATGCTGTTAGAAGCGGAAGGTTGAGCCACCATGCCAGCAGCGGTGTGCAGATGACTGTCAAGCCGCCCTCAAAGCCAATAGCGTGAAGTACGCGCACGCCAATAGGCCTGCCTTTCCACCCGAGTCGCTTTTCCATGAATTCAAATATCGAGTTCCATATCAGATTCCAGATGATTGCGATAACCGACGTGCCAATGGATAGCGGTAGCGACCGTATGGGATCATTGCCAAGCAATGTGAGTATGGTTGTTGAGCAGATGATGGCAATGCCCTCATAGGACAATGAGTAGCCTATCCTTCTTTTCATCGCTGACGAGAGCACAGATAACCTTCCCACCAATAGTCTTACAAAACCCAACAAACAAATAAGCGCCTACGTGCCCGCACCTTCAAGCCCTACGGTGTTGGCAGATAAACGCTTGCGCGGTTTCCATCCGGGGAAGGAAATAAGTATATGAGAATTAGCGAATGATATCCGAATATGGCCAGATTGTCGAGTTTGTATGTGGCGATTGTCGCATGAACGGGGTTAAAACGCTTAGGCTATGTGCTCGATATCTGTATGCCTAATAGACAAATGGTAAGAAAAGTGGCGATTGCTGGTTGACAGTGAATCCCAATATACTCATAATCCTATAAACATACTAAGTAGATATGTAATAACAAACCCTGCAAGGTTCTCGCAGGCAGGGGAAGCATCTGGAAAAGATTGAGAGGGATTCTTCAATGGGTTACAAATTCGAGACGCTGCAACTACATGTTGGTCAGGAGCAACCCGACCCAACCACAGATTCACGCGCAGTGCCCATCTATCAGACAACAGCCTATGTGTTCCATGACTCGGCTCATGCTGCCGCCCGTTTTGGGCTGCAGGATGCAGGCAACATATATGGACGTCTGACCAACTCCACGCAAGACGTCCTTGAGAAGCGGATTGCCGCCCTCGAGGGTGGAGTGGCAGCTTTAGCCTTGGCCTCAGGGGCTGCCGCTGTTAGCTATGCGTTTCTTGCTCTTGCTCAAGCTGGCGACCATATCATCGCTCAAAAGACGATCTATGGTGGCACGTACAACCTGCTCGTAAACACTTTGGCTCTCTATGGAATCACAACGAGCTTTGTTGACGTGCATGATCTGGCAGCGGTAGAGAAGGCAATCCGCCCCAATACAAAAGCAATTTTCTTAGAAACCTTCGGCAATCCAAACAGCGACATTCCCAACATCGATGCGATTTCTGAACTCGCCCATGCGCATGGCTTGCCTGTTGCGGTCGACAACACCTTCGCCACACCCTACCTTATCCGTCCAATCGAACATGGCGCTGACATTGTCATCCATTCAGCTACGAAATTCATTGGCGGGCATGGAACCACGCTCGGGGGTATCATCGTCGATTCTGGGAATTTCGATTGGGCGGCAAGTGGGAATTACGCCCCAATTGCCGCTCCTAACCCCAGTTATCACGGCGTCTCTTTTACACAAGCTGCTGGTCCAGCTGCCTTTGTGACCTATATCCGCGCTATCCTGTTGCGCGACACGGGCGCGTGCATCTCTCCATTCAACGCATTCCTGTTGCTCCAAGGCGTTGAAACGCTCTCATTGCGCATCGAGCGTCATAGTGAGAATGCCCTGAAGGTTGTCTCATACCTATCCGAACATCCATTGGTTGAGCGTGTGAACCATCCATCACTCCCAGGTCACCCCAACCATGAACTCTATCAGCGCTACTTTCCTCGAGGTGCCGGTTCGATCTTCACTTTCGATATCAAAGGTTCGCAGAAAGAAGCGCACGCCTTTATCGATAATCTGGAGATATTCTCATTGTTGGCAAACGTAGCCGATGTCAAGAGTTTGGTTATCCATCCCTATACCACCACGCACTCGCAGCTGAGTAAAGAAGAACTTGCCGAGCAAGGTATCCACCCAAGCACCATACGTCTTTCTGTTGGCACCGAGCACATCGACGATATCATCGCCGACCTTGAGCGTGGTTTTGCCGCGGTACAATAAGCGATAGTCACAAAGGAGAACACCATGTCACACATCCACACTTCTGCAGATCAGCTCATTGGCAAGACGCCGCTTCTAAAACTCACCCACATCGAGAAGGACCTTGGGCTTGAGGCCAACCTGCTAGCCAAACTCGAGTACTTTAATCCAGCGGGATCCGTGAAGGACCGTATCGCGAAGTCGATGATCGACGATGCCGAGGCATCTGGTGAATTGAAGCCCGGCTCGGTTATCATCGAGCCTACTAGCGGCAATACCGGTATTGGCCTAGCGTCAGTAGCTGCTGCGCGCGGTTATAGGTTGATAATCACCATGCCCGAGACGATGTCAGTGGAGCGCCGTCAGTTGATGAAGGCCTATGGTGCCGAGCTGGTTTTGACTGAGGGCGTGAAGGGGATGAGAGGCGCAATTGCGAAGGCCGAGGAACTTGCGAGCGAGATTCCCAATAGTTTCATACCCGGACAATTCTCCAATCCGGCTAATCCAAGAGCGCATATCGAGACTACTGGTCCTGAGATCTGGAGGGATACAGACGGCGTTGTAGATTTCTTTGTGGCGGGCGTTGGTACTGGTGGCACCATTACCGGGGTAGGGCAGTATCTTAAGTCCCAGAATCCCAATGTAAAGATTATCGCCGTTGAGCCTGCGTCTTCCGCCGTCCTCTCAACAGGTATTTCGGGCTCGCATAGAATACAGGGGATCGGCGCTGGCTTTATTCCCGATATCCTCGACACATCTGTCTATGACGAGATAATCACCGTTGGTGATGATGAGGCGTTTGCGGCAGGGAGATTAATCGCGCGGAGTCAAGGTGTGCTTGTAGGCATCTCATCTGGTGCAGCGGCGCACGCCGCCATCCAAGTTGCTCAGCGTCCAGAGAACGTAGGCAAGTCCATAGTCGTGCTGTTTCCTGATAATGGTGAGCGCTATCTCTCAACTGCCTTATTCGCCGAGTAGCAATTGAATGATAGAGAGTAAAGGCGATAGAGAGTAAAGGCGATGGAGAGTAAGGAAAATGGAGAGCAAGTATGATGGTATCGACTCGCGGTCGTTATGCGCTCAGGGTGATGATCGACTTAGCCGAACATGGCAGTGGTGGATTCATTCCCTTGAAGGATGTGGTCAAAAGGCAGGGGATCTCCCAGAAATACCTTGAGGGTATCATGGCGCTGCTGTCGAAGAACAACTTGGTTGAAGGATTGCGCGGAAAGGATGGCGGCTATCGCCTGAGTCGTAATCCTGAGGATTATCGGGTTGCCGAGATATTGCGCATAACCGAGGGCACCCTGGCGCCTGTTGCTTGTCTGGACTGTAACGAGAAGCCATGCGAACGCGCGTCAAGTTGTAAGACGCTTCCGCTTTGGACAGAATTAGATAAACTCATCAGCGGCTATCTAGAAGGTGTGTCAATCGCTGATTTGGCAGCCATTGACACAACGGGCGACTATGTTATCTGACCGAAACATACGGTTGTCCTGTCTTATTTCACACAGGTATCCAGCCTGAATCTGATTCAGCACATCCTGAAGTCATTTAAAGAATAAAGAAGCAGAATAACTAGCATACAATTATAATAGCATAGTAAAACACTATTGCATAATCGCATAATACATCTGTTATATTGGCGAAAAAAGTGATAGCATATTTTTAAAGAGGTGCAGAGAAGCTTCTGTACACCATATACGATAGTTTAGGCCGATACCTTAGCTTATTTTCTGTGAATCAGGGGTAAACGGAAGGTCGTGCAAGGATGAGCGGGCTGAACTGCAAGAGGGTAGTGTTTGCTGACCGGCTCCCAACCATGTCTCGTAAGAGAGGAGGGTTGGGGTCGGTTTTTTTGTCTTCGGAATAGTTACGAGGGGTGGTTAAAATGAAATCGAGGGGAGCAAGCGTATTTAAAAATGCTATAGCAGTAGTCACATCTGTTATGGTGTTACTATCAGTATCGAATTTCAATGCTTTTGCCGAGGTAGTCAATCCGGATCCCAATCAAACATCGGTTATCGCCAGCTCAAGCATTCTGGATACTACGGATATCGCAGAAGTTGAGCAGCCTGCGATCCAGCAGCCTGCGTTGACCGAGGAGCTCGCAACCCAGCAGCTCGCATTGACCGAGGGACCCACTTTGACCGAGAAGCCTGCAACCCAGCAGTCTGCCACGGAAGAGTCACCTCCCATAACTGAGGAACCTGCTACAGCTGGGGGATCCGCAACGCAAGAACCCACGGTAACTGATGTTTCTTCTGCAGTCGAAGAACCTGCTACTGTCCCTATGCCTGCTGTGGTCCTGATTCAAAATGTCAATGGGACGATAGTCACCGTTTCGGTTCCGGAGGGCATTGCCCCCATTGGCACCGAGCTACTCGTCACTGAGGTGACCAATCAGGTTGAAAGCGCCGTTGAGGCGGCAGTGTCGGACGACGCTACCATAGTCGAGAGTGTTTTAGCCTTTGATATCAAGCTACTGTTTAACGGAGAGGAGCTCACGTGGGAAGAGGGGTCTGTTGATGTCACCTTTTCGGGTCAAGACATCGCATCAGCTAACGGGACTTCTTCTGAAGTTGAGATATACCATTACGATGGAGCTACCGTTGCGCCAATGGGCGCAGTTTATTCCAGCTCCGCTGTCTCTTTTGATACTGAGCATTTTTCAATATATGTCTATGTGGGTACAAGTAAGCTCTACGCTTTCAGTGCAAATGCCTATACATTGTCAGGAACCACATTCACACAAATCGGGTCAGCCGGGCAAATTGGTGGAACCATTAACTTGGCAGCACTTGATGACACCATTTCGGTGGAAGACCTGATCTTGGATGAAACAATATACAGTGGAGCTGAGGAATATGGATTCACGGGTAATGTGTATTACCTCGATACCTCCCATCCGATTACGTCTTGGGAGTTCACTCGGGGTGACCTCGATTACGTGTTAACCGCTAATTATAGTGGCGGGAGCACTACAGATCCAACTACCCTTTACTATGTCTACGAGCAATTAAGCGGGAGTATTGAGCAAATCACTATCCATATACCAAACACTTTGTCTGTTATGGTTGGGGACACAGCATATACATTAAGTGGAACTGTTCAGAGTCCAGATACGTATTCTACGTATATTCCAAGCGGAATCGTAGGTTATTACCCTGATGGTACGGCATTTCCAAGTTCCTGGAACTGGACCACCCATTATTCTGCTACTGAGGTCGAGTTCAGTACAGACGCTAATCTGGCTTTGAGCAACGATTTGGACCCGGGATCATTTAGGATCAATGCTGTGATTGTATTTGATTTGGATGATCTGGATGCAATCACAGCTGCAACGGGCATACCCTGGACGGAGCTGTTTCCGGATATCGACCCGATTACCGGAACATTTGTTGCGCTAGATCTCCACCCGACCGCAAGGATCAGCGAGAATTGCTTTGGTTTCAATCCTGATTGCAGCCTTGGCAATCCATTCGGATTTGGCTTCAACATACACTTTGGTAATGTGCTTTCGCACGAATCGCTTAAGATAACCAAGACATTCGCAGAAGTTTTTCCAATTCCCGATTGGATCAGCTTCACCGTCGTTGGCACCTGTTGCTGGTCATCTCCAATTACCTATACAAGAACCTTTTACGCTGATCCGGCGCCAGGGCAACTGTATTCAATAGCTGATTTACTTGATAATGGTTGGGTATTGTCTAATCTGCCAAATGGAACCTACACAGTTACAGAAACCTCAGCAGCAGTCGATAATCATTTGCTCACAACCACGTATTCGGTGAATT
>DBPN01000026.1:411-3344 GCA_002305585.1 Eggerthellales bacterium UBA1419 | reverse complement strand
AAGACCTTCGTGCAAAATCCAAGCGGAGACCAAGGCGACCTCGATGAGCTCGTTGGGTCGGGGGTCTGGGACCTTGGTGAGGTACCTACTGGCAGCTACACCGTCACCGAGACAGCGACAGACATCACCGGCTATACTCGCAGCACAACTTGGGTTGTGGGGGCTGGCACTGCCACAACAGGCCTGGTAGCCAGCGCCACTGTCACTGCTGACGAGGACACTACCGTGACCTTCACTAATGCCTACAGCAAATCGATCATTCCGAAAACAGGAGATGCTGGATTCATCAGCATGGCTTTCCTGCTCGGAATAGGATTAACCGGCCTGATCATGATTGGACTGGGAATATTTATCATACAAAGAAAGAGAAAGCGTTTAATAAAGTAGCGCACAATAGCTTAGGCACTACTTCTTCCTGTTGCACTTGTTAAGGATGGCGATGTTCTTGAATCTCGCTTCCTTTGCGGCGAGGTAGCTGCTGCTGTCGGCGGCATAGGCGTTTTCGCGCTTCAGCTTCTGATACGATTCCCATCGTTCAGCAGACAGGGTACCTTCCTCAAGTGCCGAGCGCACGGCACATCCCGGTTCGCTGGCGTGGCTGCAGTTTGAGAAGCGACACTGTCGCTCCAGTTCCTCGATGTCCGCGAAAACCATATCGATTCCAACATCGCTATCCCACATGCCAAGCTCGCGCATGCCTGGGGTGTCGATGACAAAGGCACCATTCTCAAGCTCAATCAATTCACGATGAGTTGTTGTGTGTTTACCCTTACCATCGTTTCTTAACTCCCGTGTTTCCAAGACATCCTTAGCGAGGAGTTTATTGATCAGAGTGGACTTACCAACGCCCGAGGATCCAATGAATACAACGGTCTTGCCTGGTTGGATGAAATCGTTGACACACATGTAGTTGTTGTTTTGGGACGATACAGTGAAGACGTCGACTCCAAAGGCAACGCTTTCGACTTCCTGAAGCTTATTGGCGATATCCTCACACAGATCGGCTTTGGTCAAAACGACCACAGGTTTGGCGCCACTATCCCAGGCAATGGAGAGATACCGCTCAAGCCTCCGCAGATTGAAATCGCTGTTCAGCGACATGCAGAGAAAAGCATAGTCGACATTCGCTGCGACTACCTGCTCTTGTTTATCCTTTCCCGCGGCTTTACGAATGAAGCAGCTCTTTCTGGGGAACAGGCTCGTGATAATGGCCCTGCTGCCATCATCTAGCCAGTTTGCCAGTACGTAGTCCCCAACGGCTGGATACTCGGAAACCGTTTTTGCGGTGAATATGTACTTTCCTGATACCTCTGCAAGCTTCTCACCTAGCTCGCTCGCTATCCTATACGTCCCTTTTTCTTGGCAGATGACTCTCGCCCTGAGTTCGTTCATGTCCGCCTCTGTCGATTCACGAATGTACGGTTTCATTATAGATCGTGTAGTGGTCTTGACCTATTCCGTACGCACTTGACCCGGTAGTTGGAAGGCACAACGATTCTAGTCCTCTTGGGCACCATCCTCGAGAAGCCAGTAAGTTTCGCCGTCGGTGATGAGTGTTTTTTCAGAAGTGACGGTTCTCACCAATTGCTGCATTACTTCGCCTTCGCTAGCTATGGCGACTTTCGCGACTGTGGCATTCTTGCGGACTTCGGCAAGCAAGCGTGCTCGGATTTCCCGGTCCTTTTCGAGAGCGGCTTCTCGAGGCGTTTGTGATGTTATCCGGCTGAAGACCTGCCTTATGAGAGCTGTTTTCCTGGGCTCTTCGTAGTTTCCTATGTCATCATTTATGGTAACAGCTTCTTCACTTTCTGATCCTTTGGGTAAGGCAAGAGGAAAACCCTTTTATTGAAGGAATCTGCACCTCTAGAAGGGCATTGATAATGTCACGCTTCTGAATGAATCCCTCAGCTAATAGACGAATTTCTTTCTCTTCATGTAAGGCGCGATCGCGAGTGATGCTGTCTTCAAAGAACATCTTTGCGGCAGCAAGTGCAAATAAAGCTCGACCAGATAATTGGAACAATTCCTCATATTGATATAAATCATCAATAATCTCTTGCATATACTTTTCTTTGGACTCGATGGATTTGAGTTCTCTTACGATGCTGTCAAGTCCTTTTGTAACCCAAATCATGACCTCACTCACATCGTCGTAGAGATGGCTAAGCTGATTATACGCTGCCTGCATCGCCATGGAATCTTTAGTCATCATGCCGCTCTGGTAGCTCCCTACATAGCGAGACGCTGCCTGTATGGCATTTTGGACCTTTGACCATTGCTGGTTCTCAATCATCGATGCAATTTTGTCTAGTTTTCTATCTATATCCTTCAAGCTATTGCTAATCTCGGTCATATAAGCCTGACCTACAACAATGGCTGCAGCGGAGAGACCGATCGTGGCAATCTGAGCAGGGCTTGGTGACACTTTTGCGAGCGAAACGTTACCGTTAAGCTTGCCCTTTGCGTTCACGGCTACTCCGCGGAGAGCAGTATTGTCCACTGCAGACCGCGCTAAATTGCAACCTTCAGGTATGGTTACTCTGTAAAGATCGGTGCCGTTCTTTGTTGCAAGGTTTAGAACATCATCTGCCACACTCAATAGTTGACTGGCACGGTCGAGGGGAGTGAAGCCGTTGTTATTCTGAGTGGCGATAGGCCTCAGTTTATTCGAGGAAAAGTAGCCATCAAGTCTTATCGCTTCGATTGAAACTTCCGGCATTACCTCAAGGTCGTTGCTCACGAAATGATCCTCCCATTCCATATCGTGACGGTATTCGAAATAAGTCATATATTAAAGAGAATCCCACTTGTTATACGATTCCGCCGAATGGAGAATATCGATGCAAGAGATGATCTTCTCTGAGAGTTGTTCTGTATCGCAAGGGAAGATGAGAATCTTCATAGGCTCTTCGAATTTAAAATCTGCATAGATA
>DBPN01000026.1:0-381 GCA_002305585.1 Eggerthellales bacterium UBA1419 | reverse complement strand
GTGGCAATCGCATAACAACCAGAAATCTTATAATACGCATTCAACAAGTCGCCATCTTCAGGGATATTGTCTTCGAAAGCTTTCTTAAAAACCTTCGCATCCATTTGTGCTATGCTGGCAGCAATAAGTGCTTTGCGAGCAGTCTCGGCGGCCTCTTTGGTTTCTTTTTTATGCTTCTTTGCTTCGGCTTCATTGGCGCGTTTCTGCAGTTTATCGCCAATTATCTTTTTCGCATTAACGGCCTTCTCAACCGCATCTTCGACAACAGGGGAAACAGCAGGTATAACCTCATCATGCACAAAGGGAAGAACGTCATCGACTGCCCATTTGGCGAGTTCAACAAACTTTTTTATATCTCCTGCACTCGGTGCCTTGGGCTTA
>DBPN01000046.1:108676-108806 GCA_002305585.1 Eggerthellales bacterium UBA1419 | reverse complement strand
GTAAGTTGGTAAGTTGAGGTTATTACCCCATGAGAAGCTTTTGCCAGCTTTTACGGGAAAAGGCTTGCCCCCGACGCCAGTCTTTTGTAGAATGACGTCTTGCGCATGCGGACATGGCTCAGCTGGTAGA
>DBPN01000046.1:92272-108596 GCA_002305585.1 Eggerthellales bacterium UBA1419 | reverse complement strand
GCAGAGGCCTGCAAAGCCTTTATCAGCGGTTCGAATCCGCTCGTCGCCTCCATATCTTCTTTGCTCAAGATCAGAGCACAACCATCCAATTAAATAAAAGCCTTCCGGTTTGCTGGCTTAACCCATTGGATATGGTTTTGGCTTAGAGGTCTACTTTCGGCGCGGATGTATCAGGCTTTTTCCTTGCGAATCAGATGCGTTGTGAAGCCTGCACCAGGCCTACCAGTTGACCAAGATCATGGATAGCGTGGAAATCTCCGCTATGACCGTTCTTCTCCCGGTCGATGAGTACGGCTGTGATACCAACCGAGCGCGCGCCGCCAACATCGGCGTAAAGGTGATCGCCCACATGCATACACTCTGATGGACTGGCATCGAGCTGTTGAAGCGCCAATTGGAAGATCTGTGGCTGAGGTTTATGCATCCGCACAGTAGCGGAGGCGATTACCGTAGAGAAGTAGTGCCCCATACCCAAACCATCGATCACGGCGGGCAACGACATGCTCCAGTTTGAGATCAGGCCCATCTTGATGCCCAAAGCCTTTAACGTATCCAACGTTGAAAGCACATCACTGAAGGGTGTCCAGCACTCTGCAGCCGAATAGCGTTCGTTGACACGCTGGGCAATGGCATTCACATTCTGCTTGACATCTGCCAACTGGCAAAGGTACTCATACATCTGTATCCAGATCTCATTCGCGCGTTGGTCATCGGACCAGAATGAATCGTCTTTCTCGTAGAGTTCCTCATAGAGCTCATACACCTTTGGCATATGTCGCTCAACGGCTCTGGGATCGAGATAGACGCCTTCTTGGGCTGCGGCCTCGGCAAACACCTGCGCCTCGGAGATACCCGGCTTAAGCAGCGTATGGCCAACATCGAAGAATACTGTGCTGATGCTGTCACGCTTTTCATGTTCTTGAGATGCTTTCATGGATGTCATGATAACAGTTCCTGTCAGTTGCATCGCGCTTAGCGACAACGTTGTGGCTTGAATCTGAAACAACAAAGGACTCCCACGGAGTCCCCTGTGATCTTTGTCTGGTGTCGGAGGCGGGATTTGAACCCGCACACCCAATGTGGGCACTAGCACCTCAAGCTAGCGTGTCTGCCGTTCCACCACTCCGACTTCCTTTGTTACAGAAACGCAATTCTAGCAGCGTCGATTTTCCTGTCAATAGCCTATCTCGACAACTTTTGCGATAACCGTCACTGGGATACTATTGTGCCCTGAGGATAGATCAACATCAAGATCAGCAACGAGACGATGAATATCACTGCGAATACTATTGTGATACGATCCAAGTTCTTCTCAACCAAGCTGGTTCCTGAAGTTGAGGAATACACCGATCCAGCGATGATATCTGACAGGCCGGTTCCCTTACCCGAGTGCAGCAGCACGAAAAGTATAAGACCGATGGCCGACACAAGCCAAACGATCAGTACTATGATCAATAACGGACTCACAAGATTCTCTCCTCACAGCACGTGCGCTACCACCTGCATAATCGACAATGGAACATGATAACCCAAATCGTTGGTCTGGCAAAGACCCGTTGTTGAAAGGTTGCATCCAGGTACTGCCAAAAATCTTGCCAAAAAAAGTCTTGCGGCAGTCGAAGCGGTCGAGTCGAAGACCATCCTGTTCGGATGCCTTACGCCTCATATCAGCGCAACAGATCCTCCAGACCCTTGAGGTCGGCGGCAGACATCCCGTTCATGCCGGGAATCCTACCAAAACGACGTGACCCCTTGCGGCCTTTCTTACCCTTGCCCCCCTGCTGCTGTGCCGGCTGGAGCTTCTTGAGCATCTTACGCGTCTCTTCGAATTGCTTGATCAGCTGATTGACCTCGTAGACCTCCACACCGGCGCCCGTCGCGATACGCTGACGTCTCGAACCATTGATGATGGAAGGTTTTGCCCTCTCCTTCAAAGTCATCGAGTGGATGATGACCTCCATCTTATCAAGGATATCATCTTTGACCTGACCGGTGGCCATGGCCTTCTCGCCACCCGGAAGCGCCTTCATCAGGCTACCGATACCACCGATCTTACGTACCTGCTTGTTGATACCGAGGAAGTCATCGAAGGTTAGGTCGGCTTTGGCGATACGCTGAGCCTCGGCTTCGCTGACCTGCTCATCGGCGGCCTGCTGCGCCTTCTCTATCAACGATATGACATCGCCCATACCCAGGATACGCCTAGCCATACGGTCGGGGTGGAATTCTTCCAACGATGATGGCTTTTCACCCTCCGAGATGAACTTGATCGATTTGCCCGTCACCTCACGGATCGAAAGCGCGCCACCACCACGCGCGTCACCGTCCATTTTGGACATGATCACGCCGTCGAAATCGACACGCTGTGCAAAGGCATTGGCCACATTGACCACATCTTGGCCGGTCATCGCATCGACTACCATCAGGATCTGATCTGGCTTGACCTCCGATTTAATGGCTTCAGCCTCAGCCATCATCTCCTCATCGACATGCAGGCGACCGGCGGTGTCGATTATCACGATATCTTTGAGTGTATCAACTGCCTCGCGAACAGAATCACGGGCAATCTGCACGGGGTGTCTACCATCGCCCCTGAACACCTTGACGCCGATCTCGCCACCTAAGGTCTCCAGCTGGTCGGCCGCCGCGGGACGATAGACGTCGGCCGCCACCAGCAAGGGCGAATGCCCCTGTTGCTTGAGGCGATATGCCAGTTTGACTGCCGCCGTGGTCTTACCACTGCCCTGCAAGCCTACCAACATGATGATGTTGGGAATCTTCGAAGAGAGCACTAGCTTTGATTCGGTAGACCCCAGAAGCTCTGTAAGCTGCTCTAAGACGATGCGTATGACATTTTGTGCGGGAGTCAAGGATTCCAGCACTTCAGCTGTCAGTGCGCGCTCCTTAGCGGCAGCGACAAAGGATTTGACCACCTTGAAGTTGACATCGGCCTCGAGCAGAGCCAAGCGTATCTCACGCATCGCCTCCTCGATATCGGACTCGGTGAGCCGACCCTTGGATTTGAGTGTGCCGAAGACGCCTTGCAGGCGTTCAGATAGATTATCGAACATAGATTTCCTTACGATCGACCGATGAGTGCCCTGGCGAATTCAAGGGGATCGAATGCTTTGAGGTCATCGATACCCTCCCCTACACCAACGCGCACAATCGGCAGTCCCAGTTCGTGGGACACCGCAACGGCGATACCACCTTTTGCGGTTCCATCCATCTTAGTGATTATAACGCCATCCAATGCCAGTGAGCGATTGAACTCCCTCGCCTGTTGCAAGCCGTTCTGTCCAGTGGTCGCATCGAGAGTGAGCAGTGTCTTAACTGGCAGTTCGCTATTGCCTTGCTGCCAACGTTCAGCGCGTTTACGCGTGACCTGCACTACCTTCTCCAGCTCCCTCATCAGATCGTCTGATGTATGTAGGCGCCCGGCAGTGTCGATGAGCAGCAGATCGGCTCCCTGCTCCTCGGCACGCTCTATGACCTCGAAGGAGATGCTCGCTGGATCGGCGCCGCGTTGACGCTTGATCACTGGCACCTGGGCGCGTTGGGCCCAAATGTCGAGTTGCTCTATGGCTGCAGCCCTGAAAGTATCAGCGCTGCCCAATAGTACTTGACGCCCGGCGTCAGATCCACTCTTGGCTATCTTACCCACGGTTGTGGTCTTCCCAGACCCATTGACACCCACGAACAACACGCAGACTGGCTTGAGTTCGAAGGGATCATGCTCTAGAGCAGTGAACCTGTCAGCGATGGTCTCAGCCAAGCGATCAAGCACAGCGTAGCCATCGGGTAATGCCAACCTCAAAGCTGTGTCACGCAACTGCTCGATGATAGCCACTGTGGCTGGCGCGCCAAAATCGCTGAGGATCAGCGTTTCTTCAAGGTTGTCCCAAAAATCCTCATCGAGCTGCGGACCGCGCTCGAAGATGACGTTCATCTGTTCTGTGAAGCGTTCCCGCGTTCTTTGCAACCCCTCACCAAGACGCTCTAACCAAGACATCTCACAGCTCCTTACCGGCATGCTTCAATGCCTGATCAAGTCTCTGGCTAACCAGCTTGGAAACACCAGCCGCCTGCATCGAGACGCCGTAGAGCACATCGGCCATCTCCATGGTGCGACGCTGATGGCTGACAAGGATCAGCTGAGTACTGTGACGCATCTGATGGAGGTATTCGGTGAAGCGGCGCAGGTTGGTATCATCGAGAGCCGCCTCGACTTCATCAAGGATATAGAACGGAACCTTGCGGATGCGATAAACAGCGAATAGCAGCGCTAAGGCCGCTAACGACTTCTCGCCGCCACTCATCAGTGACAGTTTGGTGATCTTCTTTCCCCGCGGCTGTGCACTGACCTCCACGCCGTTGAGATCTGGAGTCTCGCCTTCGGTTAGCAGCAATTGCCCTGTACCACCCGGAAACAGGATAGAGAAGATCTCCTGGAAATTATTGTTGACCTGTTCGAATGTCTCAAGGAATTGGTTCCTCATCTTGCGGTCGAGGGCAGCAGAGATCTTAGTCAAGGATTTCCGCGCCTCCTTAAGGTCCTCGACCTGAGACAACAAATAGGTGTGACGACGTTTGATGGCCTCGTATTCCTCGGCTGCTACGTGGTTGACTGCGCCAAGGCTGGAGATCTTCCGTCTTAGACGGCTAGCCTGACTCTCGGCAGCCTGGCGATCTGATGGCGCCGGAGTCTGCAAGGCCAATTCTAACGCAACTCCATTCTCGTCGACGATACGCTTGATGGCATGTTCGACTTCGGTCTGGATCTTGGCTTTCTCCACCCTGACCTCGACCAGACGCGCATTTATCGCTTCCAGATCTTCGCGCGCTGCCTGAACAGCCTTCGTGGCATCATTGATCACCTTGCGCAGATTGGTTGAATCGGTCTGCTCCAGCAATGCCTGATCGCGCAGTTTCTCTGCCCAGACCTTAGCGCCGGCGTGCAGCTCCTCGTAGAGCTTGTAGAGCGGATCGACGCGTAGCCGGATGATGTTCAAAGCCTGCTCGGTCTTCTGGGAGACTTCGAGTATCTGGCGCAGATTTGCCATCTCCTTCTCCAGCGAATCGGAACGGCTCTTGCTGAAGTTCAAGTTACCCTTAGATGTCTCCAGCTTGATCTTGCACTCCGAAAGGCGGTCGCTGGCTGAGTTCTTCTCCTCGGTCGCTGCGGTTAAAGCCTGTGAGGCAAGGTCGAGCCTCTCATTCAGATCCGCAGCCTCTGCTGTGAGATCCGCGATACGCTGCTCAAACTCTCCAGCCAAAGGTGTTGCCGTAAGGCGACGTTTCTCGACGGCCTTGAGTTTCTGCTCGATCTCATCACGACGGGAAAGCATCTGCGTCATCGATGCTTCCAGCCGTGCGACTTCCTCGCGCGCCGAATCAGAAGCACCTTGATACTTGGCCAGATTCTGAGAAATCTCCAAAGCATCCTGTTGCGCTACCGCCAGATTGCGTTCGGCGGTTGAGAGTTCTAGTTCAACATCGCTGAGCTGTGACAAGGCGGCGGCGAGCTCGTCTTCAAGCAGGTTGAGCTTCCTCTTCCTGGCCAGCACGCCATCGACATCATTGACCTGTACGCCAAGCGTCAGCTTACCGTTTGGCCAAACCACCACCCCGTCGGTGGTGACGAATCGTGAGCCGGTCTTGTCGCGCAGATGGAATTTCTGCGCTTCTGCAATCGACTCTGCGATATAGATGTCTCCCAACAGGGCTTCGACAGCCGCTTGATAGGATGCCGGATACTGTAGGATATCCTGCAGTCGTAAGCCCCTCAGAGCCTGCTCGCCGCTCGGTCGAGCACCATCTAAGGGTATAAGGGCTATCTCGCCTTGTTCGTCGCTGGAGGTCACTAGGCGCTGGGCGATGAGATTGGCCGACTTCGCATCCGCGACGAACAACCCAAAGAGATCTGCTCCCAGCAAGCGTTCGACCATCTTCTCGATCACCGTTGCGTCCAATCCTCTGGACTGGGCAGCGTCTTGGTTGACATGGATCACATGGGATACAGGTTCCAGTACGCCCTTGAACTCATCCTCATGCGCCAGTATCCATGACAAAGCCGGTGATGCGGTCTCGAATGCCCTGTCGATCTCTTCCAGGGCTTTCATCTCTGCCCGTATGGAAGCCAGCAGCTCCCTGTGCACATTGAGGTTCTGGCGACGGTCCTCTAAGATCCGTACGCGTTTATCGATATCCAGCGCTGCTAAGTCAGCTTCACCTTTTGCTTTTCTGACATCGGTCTCCAGCTTGTCCAGATTGTTGCGGCGCTGCGCCAGCATACCCTGCGTGCTAACGAATTCCTGGTCGATCTGGTCGAATCGTTCGCGTAAGAGACCTTCCTCGATGTCTAGGGATGCCAGCGAGTCATTGGTCTTACTGAGTTGACTGCGGGCCGCACCAAGTGCGTTCTCGTGATTCCGCAACGCAGCCGTTGCCCGCGAGTATTCATCCTCGGCATTCCTCTTGTCTTTTATCACCGACTCGGAGAGCCGGCTTAATTCATTGAATTGGGAGTAGAGAGCACGTTGTTGACTGTCGGCTTCCTGCAACTCCCGGTTCACCAGCTCGAACTCCCCAGCTGCTAGCTTCAAGCGAGATCTCGAGTTGTGGATACTCGCGCGCAGATCAGAAGTGCGCGAGACCATGTTCTTGCCCTTCTCCTCGAGCAAGAGCATACCGGCATCCAGGCGCTGGATGATGGACTGGCAACGGATCCGCTGTTCGTTGAGGTCACCGGCGAACAGACCCTTCTCCTCCAGTGCCAATTGTCGCTTGCTGAGCTCGGATTCCCTTTCGTTCAGGCGGAAGTGTCCCAGCTCGGCTTCGGCATTGATCTCCTTCTCATGATGATCAAGCTCACTCCAGGTGATCTGCAGGGAGCGCAGGTCGTCTACGGCCAGGCTCAAGTCAAGCGTCTTGAGCTCAGTAGCCAGATCATCGTACTGCCTTGCCCGCGCCGCTTGGCGCTCCAAAGGCCTGAGTTGAGCCTCTATCACCTGGATGATATCGTTGACCCTCTCCAACGATGCATCCATAGCTGCCAGTTTGCGGGAGGCTCGTTCCTTGCGTTTCTTGTGCTTGAGGATCCCCGCCGCTTCCTCTATCAGGGACCGGCGGTCCTCTGGACGTGATTCCAACACTGCGGTGAGATTCCCTTGACTGATGATCGAATGAGCGCCCTGACCGATTCCAGAGTCAAAGAGGATGTCGACGATATCCATACGGCGACAGGGAGACCCATTGATGAAATACTCGCTTTCACCACTGCGGAACATCCTTCGGGTTATGGATACCTGATCGAATTCGATAGGCAGGGTGTTATCCGAGTTGTCCAAGATCAGGTCAACTTCAGCAACCCCCACCGCCTGTCGAGCCGATGATCCCGAGAATATCAGCTCTTCCATCGCTTGAACCCGCAGATTGCGTGGATTCATCTCGCCGAGAACCCAAAGCACTGCTTCAGAGACGTTTGACTTCCCTGAGCCGTTGGGACCAACGATCACGGATATGCCAGGCTCAAAGCTCATGACTGCTCGGTCAGCGAACGATTTGAACCCCTTTATTACCAGAGACTTAAGATACACAGGACTCCTCTTAGATACAGATACGCTAGTATTCTACTGAATCGCCCGGGTTTAATCAGCAGTTTACGTGATGTTTTTGCTGCTTTTCAGCGCACGGATGCTCTTCAATGCCTCTAAAGCCGCTTTTGTCTCAGCATCCTTCTTCGAACGCCCTGTCCCCGTGCCGATGACCTTTCCCTCCGAGAGCACATTGGCAGTGAATCGTCGGGCATGCGGCGGGCCTTCGGTAGATATCACCTCATAGGTGGGTGTGATGCGTTTTACCTGGAGGACTTCCTGCAGTGTCGACTTCGGGTTCTCCGGCTCATCGGCAAAATGCGCGGATATCCGCGGGGCCAAGGTCTGCATGATCCAGTGCGTCGCTACCTCTACACCGCCATCGAGTGTCAAGGCGGCAACCATCGATTCGTAGACGTTCTCCAGAGCCGAGCGTAATCCACGTTTGCCGGTACCACGCTCGCTGCTCCCGAAGATAATCAAGTCGGCAAAGCCTAGTTCCCTAGCCAGAGATGATAACGATTCACCAGAGACCAGCGAGACCTTGATGCGCGTCATACCGCCTTCGTCAAGGCGAGGAAAGCGCTGGAAAAGCTCGTGGGCTATCACGGCACCGATAATCGAGTCGCCTAGGAATTCCAGACGCTCGTAAGATTGCGCCACAGAATCCTCCTCGACAGCAGATGGATGAGTCAGCGCCCGTTGTAGCAGGGACTTGTCCTTGAAATGGTATCCGATGATGGCCTCTGCGGCACTGACACGCCGGTCTATCTCATCGTGTGTGATTGGAGCACTGATAGCGATCTACCCCACCAGTTCAGCGATCTTGTCGAGAGCATCACCAACGGTCTGCATCGACTCGAACTGCTCATCCGGTATGCTGATAGCGAAACCGTCCTCGAAAGCTGTCACGATCTGGAGCAGATCAAGCGAATCCGCACCCAGGTCCTCTGTCAGTGAAGTACTCTCTGTGATCAGGGACTGATCAATCTCCATCTGTTCAGCTATTATCACTTTCAGTCTTTCAAGCAGCTCAGCGCGCTCCATTATTGCCCCTTTCAGGTGGATGTCCAAAGGTGATTATCCAAATGTGGATGTCGCCGCAGACCATGTCTGCTTCGATAGTACCGCACTCTGTACGACTTGTGTATGAGCCTTAAGTATCTTTACAGCTAAACCGCGTATTTGATCATGAGTTGATCATGGAATCAATCACGGGAGTAAGCTGGATTGGACCTGTGGTTCATCGCTTTTCTCCGAGGCGAGGGCTTCAGCGATATGCTCGGCGATTCCCTCGCGGACAAAGCTAGCTGCCACTGCGATGCCATTGGCGACGCCCACCGCGGAAGACGAACCATGTCCGATGATACAGGCACCCTTCAGGCCCAGCAGAGGGGCTCCACCGGTGTTGTTGGCATCGAGTCGCCCTTTGAGCTCACGCAGATCAGACATCACAGCGGCTGCTGCGAGTTTACCTTTCAACGAAGCTGAGAAGACCTGCTTCAATTGATCGAAGACAGTCTTCGCTGTTCCCTCGATGGTCTTTAAGGTCACGTTACCAGTGAAGCCATCGGTGACGATGATATCGAAGTCACCGGCCAGGATATCAGTACCCTCAGCATTGCCGCAGAAACCCTCCAGTCCCGCACTCAGAAGCTGGAACGACTCCAAGGCCAACTGAGAGCCCTTTGTATCCTCTGAGCCGATATTCAACAAACCGGTACGAGGATGCTCGATTCCCAGTATCCTCATCGCATATACTCTGGCCATCTTGGCGAACTGCAGCAAATACTCTGGTTTGGCATCGGCGTTGGCGCCGATGTCCGTTAGCACCACAGGCGAGACAGGAGAAGGCAGAAGCGATGCGATGGCAGGACGGATCACTCCCTTCGCGCGTCCGATATGCAACGTGGCAGCAGCCAGACAGGCGCCGGTCGAACCGGCGGAGAAGAAGCCTTGGGCCTCGCCTTTCGCAACCAGCTTACATCCCACAACGATGGAGGAATCCTTTTTGGTGCGCACCGCATGGGCGGGATGTTCGTCCATGTCGATGAATTCCGTTGTCGCAACCGCTCTCACACGCTGAAAGTGCTCCTGAGCGAAAGGCTCAACGACATCGGCCGGTCCGGTGAGTACCACATCAAGGTATTCATCCGCGGCCAAGGCCAGGGAGACACCAGCCAACACAACATCCGGAGCAGAATCGCCGCCCAAAGCATCGACTACGATAACCACCGGTTTCCGTTGCTTGTCCATCTCGGATCCTTCCCTGTATGCCAGAAATGAAAAGGGTACCATCGTGGCACCCTTTATCAATCATCCTATCAGTACTCAGGTCACTATTCGACGACAATGACCTCACGGCCTTTATAATGGCCGCAATTACCGCAAACATGGTGCGGGAGTTTTGTTGCTCCGCATTGCGGACAGATGGAACGGGGTGCTGCCGTCAGCTTATCGTTTGCGCTCCTGCGCGAGTGCGTTACTGATCTGCCGGTCTTACGCTTGGGTACAGCCATCTTGAAACCCTTTCCTTGAAAGTATCTGGTAATCGTTACTTAATCGATTCATAGACGCAAACGGACATATTATCATTCATCATCGGATATTGGCAAGCAATCTACCGGTAGTGGGGAAACGTTCCTTATACTCGGGTCATACGGGTCAGCGCAGAAGGGTCATAGGGAGGGCCAGCCTGAATCATACACTAAGTACTTCCCGGGCCTACAGGCTAGGAGCGCGGATGGGCCCTTTTCTGTACCTCCTTCAGGTGGCTGGTTGAGAGATGAGTGTATATCTGAGTGGTAGAGAGACTGGCATGACCCAAAAGCTCCTGAACCGAACGCAGGTCGGCACCCGCCTCTACCAGATCGGTTGCGAAGCTATGACGAAGATCGTGAGGTGACAGACTGGCATCAAGACCGGCTTGGGCCAGGTACTTCTTGAACATCTTGCGCATGGCATCCGCACCCATCGGTAAACCGCGTGTCGAGAGGAAGAACGCATCAAAAGCCCTATCGGAGGATTTGGATAATTGCGGACGCGCCGTGAGCAGATAGAGACGCAGGGATTTCACCGCCAGCTGATGCACGGGCACGATCCTTTGCTTTGATCCCTTGCCCATTACGGTGATCTGTTGCTCAGCCAAGTCGACATCAGCGAGCTTCAACCCAGCGACCTCAGATATACGTGCCCCACTAGCGTATAACAACTCCAGAATAGTCTGATCGCGAAGACCATCAGGTGTCTTGCTATCCGGCATCGCTAATAATCGGTCCACATCTTCAGTAGTGATCCGTTGTGGAAGATGGCGGGGTTGCTTTGGGCCACTTACCACACTCAAAGGGTCACTTTCGAGCTGTCCGATATCTACCAACCAGGTGAAGAAGGTCTTGATGGCGCTGAGCCGCCTATTTATGGTTGTACGAAGATAACGCGCCCGGTCCATGTCTGCGAGATATCTGCGCATCACGCGATGATCGACGGACATTAGCGCTACCTGCTGTGTGGCAAGCCAATCGTGAAAGCTCTCCAGATCAATCGAATAGGCCCTGATGGTATTGCTGGAAAGGTTTCGCTCTACCGCCAGCGAAGTGATGAACTGGGCAACCAGGTTACTGGCTTGATTATCATGCGTCTCTGTTATTGGGGGTGTGTCCATGATTCAATCCTGGCTAACGGGAAGCTGGTATTCGGAGAGGAACATCAAATCGTTGTGCGCTGCGATGAAACCTTCAAGTGCTTGGGCGGCTCGCTGACTATAAGCGATATAGCGTTGCTGCTTAGAACGTATGTGTTGTTCCAGCGGTTCCATGATGCCATAGTTCACATGCATCGGTTGGTAGTCGAGGGTCTGCGGATTGGTAGCATAATGCAGCAGTGATCCCAACAGTGTCTGTTGCGGCAACACGGGTGCTGGCAGACCCTTGATCTGCGCGAAGGTAGCAAGTGCAGCCATCAGACCGGAGCCTATCGCCTCCACATAACCTTCGGTACCGGTTATCTGACCGGCGAAACGGATGTTTGGCAAGCCGATACGGGACAACGAGAGTGTGCTGTCTAACAGCTGCGGCGAATTGATGAACGTATTGCGGTGCATGACGCCAAAGCGTAGGAACTCCGCCTGTTCGAGCCCGGGTATCATCCTGAACACCTGACGCTGTGCGGAGAAGGTAAGGTTGGTTTGGAACCCAACCAGATTGTAGGCAGTCCTGTTTTTATTCTCCGCTCGAAGCTGCACCGCCGCCCATGGACGTCTCCCCGTCTGGGGATCTGTGAGGCCCACTGGCTTCAAGGCGCCAAAGCGTAAGGCATCCCTGCCCTTTCTGGCTATCTCCTCGAGTGGCTGACAGGCTTGGAAGAGGTCACGACGCTCAAACTCTCGTAATACAACACGCTGGGCGTTAATCAGCTCTGTTATGAAAGCCTCGTACGTCTCGCGATCCATGGCAGCGTTGAGATAATCCTTTTCATCATTACTGTAACGGGATTGGGCGAACAACCTGCTCTGATCCAATGATTCTGATGACACTATCGGTGCGGCGGCATCGAAGAATGCCAAGCTGTCCCTTCCAAGCATCCGTTGTATGCTTGCTGCCAGTGAATCTGATGTCAGGGGACCCGTAGCGAGGATACAGGGTAGTTCGGAGGCGATGATCTCATCGAGGTCCTCGAGCTCCTTACGTACGATCTCGATGTTCTCATGCGAACCCAGTAGTGAGGTTATCTCCTGCGAGAAGATGTCCCTATCCACGGCCAAGGCACTGCCAGCAGGAACTTTGGCGGCGATCGCTGCCTTTAACAGCCCCGAACCCATGCGCGCCAACTCGCGCTTCAAGGCGCCTGCGGCCGTCTTCGCATCGATACTCTTGAGCGAATTTGAACATACGAGCTCTGCAAAGCGATCGCTACTATGTATGGGAGTGGACTTCAGCGGTCTCATCTCGATCAGACGCACTGCTATCCCGCGTTCAGCCAACTGCCACGCAGCTTCAGAGCCAGCTAACCCGGCACCGATGACGGTAACCTTCTCTACAGTTATTCCAACCACATCCTTGCCTGAGCCGGCATCACCTTGGTACGTCGGCTTCACCTTGATCCTAATTATACCGTCACATCCTGCTTGACCGCACTCAGCCCGCCAGAGACATCACCTTCACGTCTCAAGCCATACGTCATAGAACACGCCTTTCAGTGATGGCTTCCATAGTAACGGTTCGCAGCGGGGTTGGCGGTACGCAATGCATAGCGCCCATCACATAACCGCTCAACGTAACCATTGACCTCCAGCGCGGACAGCTGCTGGATTACCTCGGTGATCGACAATCCCCTGATACCCACCAACGCCTCGGGACGCGACGGCGTCGCTTCGAGAGCCGCGATCAGCTCAATGCGGACATCATCAGTTCCAGTGAATCTTGCGTACGCGTCATTGCGCGCGCCCTCTTGCCGCGCAGCAATCATCGTCTTGGGGAATAGGGAGCCAAAGGTTGCGGAAAGAAGATCCGAGAAGCACTCCCCATCAACAATCGGAACAGCTCCCTGCAGCAGCAGCCGGTTGGATCCACGTGATTGCCTTGAATCGATGGAGCCGGGAACCACCCACACCTCCTTACCTTGTTGCAACGCTGCATCAGCAGTTGAGAATGTACCGCTGGGCAGGCCGGCCTCCACTATCAACACCGCCTGTGAAAGCGCTGCAATCAATCGATTCCGCTTAACGAACGCCCAGCGTAAAGGCGGAGAGCCCCATGGCAATTCAGAAACCAGACAACCACCACTGCAGACTATCTGCTCAAACAACGACCTTGCCCTGGTTGGATACACCACATCAGCTCCACAACCCAATACCACAATCGTGACTCCACCGACTTCCAATGCTCCACGATGGGCACTTTGGTCGCAACCGATAGCCCCTCCCGATACCACCGTTACATCGCTTTGGGCAGTCCTTTTGGCAAATCGTTCAGCACAGCCTTTTCCATATGGTGTAGCTTTACGCGCTCCGACAATCGCAAGCGCCGGTTCGCTCAACAGCTGCGGAGAACCAACCACGTACAACCGATCAGGCGGGTCATCTATCTGCTCAAGGGCCTCAGGGTACAGTTCACTGCCCCGCTGTATCGAATATCGCTTACCGCTTAACTGTGTGTCAGTGTTCAACGGCGCTTCATCGGTTCTCATCGTTAATCCACCTCCCTCGCTCGATAGGTTACTGCCTCGAGTATGTGATCTGCGCTAACTGCCTCCTGCTGGTCGAGGTCAGCGATGGTTCTTGCGACAGCAAGTGTTCGCATGATGCCCCGACCGCTCAATTGATGTCTCCGGGCAACCTCTTCCATCAAGCCACGCTGTTTTGGCCCCAACGAACACGCTTCGAGCAACTCTGCTCCTGCGCCGAGAAGACAGCCCTCAGCGGCTTCACTGCCCACTTCAGGCATCTGTATCGTTTGATGTATCGCCTGAACTTCAACACCAGAGCCTGCCTGCATCCTTGAATTTCGCCAGGACTTGAATTCGCGTGCCGAGAGAACAGCCTCGCGAAGCTGCTTGGAGCTTGATCCCCTACCTGTCTCGAGTACCTGTGAGGGATCCGAACGCCAAACATCGACGACCAGATCGAAACGATCCATCAGCGGGCCACCGATCCTGCCCTGATAACGGGATATCTGAGCCTGAGTGCAATGGCAATCATGTTGAGGATCGCCCAGATAACCGCACGGACAGGGATTGACAGCGGCTACCAACATGAATCTGGCAGGGAAGACGGTAGTGCCCCCAACGCGCGCCAACGATACACGTCCTTGCTCTATTGGTTGTCGCAATAGTTGAAGGGTACCGCCACCGAACTCCGGCATCTCGTCGAGGAAGAGCACACCATTGTGCGCGAGGGAAACCTCTCCCGGCATTGGTGGAGAACCGCCTCCCAACAAACCTGCTCGAGATGCCGCGTGATGAGGTGATCTGAATGGACGATGACCATGGAGGATGTCGTCATAAGGTAGCCCGGCAACGGAGTGGATCATGGCGCTTTCTGTTCGCTCATCCTCGCTAAGGTCTGGCAGGATTGTTGACAGTCGGGCAGCCAGCATGCTTTTCCCTGACCCAGGTGGTCCAACCATCATCAAAGCATGAGCTCCCGTCGCAGCGATCTGCAAGGCGCGTTTTGGCAGATCATTTCCGGCTATCTCAGCATAGTCGATGATTGTATTGGCTCTTTTCCGCTCATGTACGGTTGGTTCAGTGAACTTGGAGAATCGCAGGTCCATGAGATTATCCAGGCAGACATGCTGTGGACCGCAATCGCCTCGATCAACAACCTCCTCCGGTGCTGACAGCAAACCCAGACCCTTATCGTGTGCTAATCGCTTGTAGGCGAGCAAACCACGAACCGAACGCACCGAGCCATCGAGGGAAAGCTCACCCACACAGAGCCGTCTGTCCACAGAATCACGCGATATCTGGCCGGTTGCCAACAACAGGCCAATGGCGATGGGCAGATCGAAACCAGAACCGACCTTCTTGACGGAGCTTGGCGCCAGATTCACGACGATATGCATAGTGGGAACCTCGAAACCTGCAGCTCTAAGCGCGAGCTTAACGCGATGGCGCGCTTCTTGAACCGCGATATCCGGCAGACCGACAATCGAGATCCCCGGCAGACCCTGACCAACGCTGACCTCGACAGTCACTGGAAGGGCCTCAACCCCGCTGATAGTCGCCGTATGCACGAAGCCCAGACTTCCCTGCTTACGTTGACGCATCAATCCCCCGAACAGAAAGCGTCACGATGATGTCTGAGGAATGCCCTGCCCTCGTTGACGAGTGTGATGGAGATAACATCGAATCGCACCTTAGATGAGGGCGCGTCTGCTTTTGACAGGTAGTAGATGGCGATGCCTTCATATTTGCGCCGCTTCTGCCTGGTTACGGAATCCTCAGGCAAGCCTGCCGACAACGATGCACGAGTCTTGACCTCAATGAAAACGATCTCATCATCCTCACGCGCGATGATATCAGCCTCTCCGGCTTGACAACGCCAGTTCCTCTCTAAGATCTCGATGCCCTGACGTTCGAGGTACAGGCAGGCAACGGCTTCTCCGCGGGCGCCGAGCTGTTTTCTCGTATCCTTGCTCTGCTTGCTGTCTGAACCATCGTCTGTTTTCATCTTGGCCTTATCACCTTTTCTCTCTTTTGACGGCAGAGCCCTCAATACCGGCTCGGTTTTGCCCGCCGTCTCTTTGAGTTCCTGTCTTTCCAGTAGCGAACCGTTAACCTTCGTAGTTTCCATATCAACTCCTTAATCTGTCTGGGCACACAGCATGAACCAGGAGACCAAGCGACAACTGACTGATACCTGTCGTAGGTCTGATTATGGGATTAAATCGAGTTGAAATGGATCTAAGTTGACGTTGAAGATCAGGACAGCTAGCTATGCGATCTGATTCATCTAGAGGCTATACCAAGGTGATGAGAGGATGAATCGATTAGAACAGGCTCTCCTGGATGAAACCACGGCAAAAACTCGCTCGATGGTAATCGGTTAGTCCTCGCTCCCTGATGGCAGCGATATGCTGCTTTGATGCATAACCCTTGGATTCGGCGAAACCGTAACCCGGATATAGTCTGTCCGCCTCGACCATCAGGGCATCGCGTGTGACTTTCGCAACAATGGATGCTGCCGCTATGCATGCGACGCTGCCATCACCTTTGACAATCGCCTGTTCCTT
>DBPN01000046.1:32013-92198 GCA_002305585.1 Eggerthellales bacterium UBA1419 | reverse complement strand
TGCGTCGATCTGCTCGGGACCAATGTGCGCTATGCCCACTGCCAGCGCGCTGGCCTTGATTCGCGGTGCCAGTTCCTCGCGCTTCGCCGCTGAAAGTCGCTTGGAGTCGTCAAGACCGCAAAGCATCGGCTCCAATGGAAGCGCAACAGCAGCAACGGTAAGCGGACCAGCCACAGATCCTCGACCCACTTCATCAAGTCCCACGACAACGGCTCCTGCCCCTGTCTGACGTTGAAGCGCGTATAAGGAGTTATCCCGGTGCTCTTCCCTGCTTTGGGCATCAAAACGCGATCGAGCAGCCTTGAGGGCATTTTTCACGCCCAGACGTGGGTCGTCTCGGTAGCGTTGTTCGAGCAGCACCAATTCATCGGACCCAGCCGACCTGATTGCGGCTATCACATCTCTGGAATTAGTGTCTTTTCTCATCTCTCCCCCGAGCAACGCTGATAATAATCCCTTGTTGATGAGGGTATCCTCTATCGCTGAGCAATCTATCGAGCAATGATACAGCAACAGCTCGCTTCTGTTACAATATATCGCAGGAGTGGGCTGGGTGATCGCGTGCTTTGGCATGAGGAAAGTCCGGACTCCACAGGGCAGGATGCCAGCTAACGGCTGGGCGGGGTAACCCGACGGAGAGTGCCACAGAAAAGAAAACTCCCCTACTGGTCTGGCCCTTCGGGGCAAGGCCTGAGGAGAAAAGCTGAAACGGTGCGGTAAGAGCGCACCAGCGCCTTGGTGACAGGGCGGCTTGGAAAACCCCATCCGGAGCAAGAGCTAATAGGAGTGCTACAGATTGGCCCGATCTGCACTCGGGTACGCTCGCTTGAGGTTATCGGTGACGATAATCCCAGATAAATGACCATCCACGACAGAATCCGGCTTACAGGCCCACTCCGTCCAACCAATCCGCCAATTTTGCCGGCTCGATATCCAGTTCCAGAAGCTTATGACGCGATGTGTGTCCTCGCATCAACCTGACCGAAGCCTTGGTGATACCCAGTTCCTTTGCGAGCAAGGCTATGAGCGCGGCGTTTGCCTTGCCATCAGCTGCGGCTGCACGCACGCGAATACAGATCTCCTCGTGCTCAATAGAACACCACCCCACCACCTGATCACGCGCTGCACGCGGAGTGACCTTGACAGCAAGGGTGGTGTAAGTTGACCTGCTCAATCCGAGACTATCAATCTATCTCTTCGATGTCCAGTTCGTCATCGTCATCGAAGTAATCGATCTCTTCCGTCGATTCTGTCTGGGGGAACACCGTTGTCGCTGCCGCTGAGGCTGCGGCAACGCTTGCGGCAGGCTGATAGGCCGACGACCCAGACTGATAAGCGGTTGCGACTGCGTCTTCCCTGACAGCCTTCTCCTGCGCTGGTATCCGCGGCACTTCAGATCCATTATCGACTCGCTGGTTCTGCGCAGCCGTTGCGCTTTCAACTCCGCTACCCTGAGGCATCAACTCGTCCATCTTGGGCAGTAGTTTTTGTGCATCTGCCTGGAAATGATTGAGCAGCGAGAGATACTCTGTCCTAAATTTCTCGCATGACTCACGTAGGCGATCGATCTCGCCGATAACCCCTTGCTTCTCCGCGAGGGTGTCGCGGATGATATCGCGAGCTTTGGCTTCCGCCTCGCGATAGACCTTCTCCCCTTCGCGACGAGCTTCCTCCATCAAGGCATCTGCACTGCGCTGGGCGGCGATGAAGGCCTTAGAAATGGATTCTTCCGTGATACCATTTGATGAAGTGGTTTGGGCCCTCTGCTCTACCTGTACCAGTCTGGTCTCGATCTGGGCCGCCCGCTCCTCAGCTTGGGCTGCGCGCTCTTCAGCCGCGCGTATACGTGCGTTTGCCTCCGCACTGAAGCGATTGAGATTATCGATCTCCTCGGCCACTCGCTCTAAGAAGACATCGACTTCCTCAGGGTCATAACCATGACGGGAGGTGCCGAAGCTCTGTTGTTGGATATCCAACGCGGTAATGCTCATAGCCTTTCCTCTCACTAGTCGTTACGGGCAAGAATCCCAGAAAATACCGCGCAAACCACGCAGTAGGCTTTTAGTCATTATATCCTATCGCACTATAACCACAGCAGCGTTGGTTATAGCCACATTCATCACGATTATATCGGATAATCCACATCATGAGATGAGCAGACGTGAAACCAGCTGCAGAAGCAGGATGGCGATGAAGGGACTGAAGTCGATTCCCCCAGTTGAGGGTATGAAACGTTTGAAGAGACCAACGAAGGGACCCACCAACGTATCAAGTACACGATAGATCTCGGCAAGGATGCCGCGACTGTGATCGAACCAGGAGAAGATAGCCCAGACGAAGATCATGATTCCATAGAGATTGATCAACTGGACGAGCACCGTTGCCAGGGAACCACGGATCACGCCAGTTCCTCCGCCCTATGCACAGCAGCCTCGACCGCGTGCATGACCATCTCGCCAAAGCCATCTGCCGCAAATGATTCCAGGGCAGCCTGAGTGGTTCCATTGGGACTGGTGACGATATCCATCAGATGCTGTGGCGTCTCAGCAGTAAGCTCGAGATAGCGACTTGTTCCCACCAACGTCTGCACGGCAAGCGCGTTCGCCTGCTCGGGAGACAGGCCCACAGCAATACCAGCAGTGGCGAGTTCCCGGACGAGGAGGGCGAAATAGGCCGGCCCCGATCCATTGATAGCGGTTGCGGCGTTAAGTTGGGATTCATCGAGCAGGACTGCTTCACCCATCAAAGAGAACATCTCGCATACCAGATCCCCTTCTGAACGGGGAGTCTGCCCTGCGACGGCAACAGCACTCATGCCTGCTCCGACCATCAGAGGAGTATTGGGCATCACCCGGATGATATGCATATCCTCGAACAGCTCACTGAGGGTCTGCGTGGTTACTCCGGCAGCTATGGAGATTATCCTTGCGGGGTCGAAATCAGGCTCCACTCTGAGACCTGCTGCCACTTCGCGTAGCATCTGCGGCTTAACTGCCAGTATGGCAGTATCCGGGTGCCTGATTGCCGCGCCTTGAGCAACTGCCTTGATGCCGTAAGTGTCTTCCAGATATTCACGTCTGCTCTCATCAGGCTCGGCAACCACGATGGAATCAGGATCGAATAATGCCCCATTAATCAAACCGGCGATGATAGCCTCTCCCATCTTGCCGCCACCGATCATCGCGATACGACCGAGTTTCGTTGCGATACCCTCCATGGGCTGTCCTTTCTACCTATCCTGGGCTTAGCGAATTCCCCGTGCACGCAACAGTTCACGCTCATCAGCAGTAAGGGAGCTACCACGGGTAATCACAAAGACCCTGTCTGCATAGCGATCAACTACTGCATCTAAGGCACTGGCCACACCAAAAGAGAAGTCAAGTATCCGTTTTGCCAGCTCTGGGCGGGTCTCAGTGAGGCTGATTACAGCGACGTTACCGTTCTTCAGGCAGCGTGCTACCTGTTCGGCATCGGAATACGAAAGTGGCTTGATGACATCGAGCTGGCGAGTACTGCGACTGGACGACGCAAGCTCTGGATAGCTTTGACGACTCGTCCGCAACGGTTGCTCATATCCATTACGCGCCCTGGCATCATCATAGTCGGGAGCGAATGCGGCACCCTCCAAACGTTGGCGCTCCTTTTGCAGGAAGGACAAAGAGTTGACATCTGACCGCGCCAGGCCTTCGCGGTAGGCATATGGATCGTCGTTTGCAAGGGTAGATGTACCACCACGACGGATAGGGGTTGGTGTAGGTATACGATCCTGTGGTTGGCGGGAAAGCCCCGGAGATGCCCCCCGTTGTGAGCGCACATCTGAAAGCGAGACCAGTGGAGCATGATCGTCGCTGTGATACTCGCTGCGATCGACACCGAATGAACGCGATGACTCCTGGCGGCTGCCACGCAAGCCGCGTGAGGACATACCTCCAGAACGAGAATACTCCCCTACACGACGTCCACTACGCCCATGACCATCTTGATCGTAAGCGTCGCCTTCCGCATCGTAACCGTATCCTTCTTCGTCATAGTCCTGATCGGAATAAGGTTCCTCATCCCAGTATTCCTCCCGGTTTCCAAAACCAAGACGGCTTTTCAGGTCATCCAAAAGCCCCATATGTCTCTCTCCAAATCGATGTGTCAGATAACGCTTTTAACGATTCTTAAGTAGGTTTGCGTATCGCTACGTTCTTTCATTTCCATTGATCACTCTTCAGGCTGGATCATCGAGAAGAGTAGGATCAAACCATAAGCCCCGACCTATCCGTAGAATAGTAGCACCTTCCTCGACTGCAAGCACGTAATCTTCGGTCATCCCCATCGAAAGTTCGCAGAGATTGACTGAAGGGCAGCCTTCGTATCGCGGTGCGTATCGGTCTCTGAGTGTGCGAAGACCGTTGAAGGTACGTCGTGTCGCAGATTCGTCACCCTGTGGCGCAATTGTCATCAGACCGCATATCGCGATGTGCTTCATTTGTGTTGCCAGGTCCAGTAGCTCCAGTAGCTGTTCTGGAGTCACGCCGTCTTTACTGGCTTCTCCCGAGACATTGACCTCTATCAGCAGCTTTTGCACTACATCGATTTCACGTGCCCGTACAGAGATCGCCTGCAGCGCACGTTGTGATGCCACCGAATGCACCAGCGTGGCACGCCCAACGATATCGCGGATCTTGTTCGTCTGGATCCTACCAATGAAATGCCAGCTTTCGGAGGGGAACAGCTCTTGGCGCTGCTTGAGCAGGGAGGTGCGATTCTCACCAAAATCATGGATTCCCGCAGCGACAGCCTCGGCTATCTGCGCAGGACCAACCGTCTTGCTCACGGCGATGACAGTGACTTCTTCAGGGCTCCGATCAACGCGTGCGCAAGCCGCAACCACCGACTCGAGGATGGCAGCATGGTTTTGAGCGATACTGGCTATGGTTCTAGAACCCCCGTTTAAGGAAATCCGGGATGTAATCATCCTCGAAGATGCTTGAGCCTTTGCCCTGTCCACTGCGCGAGGGAGTGAAGACCGGCACCTCATGGCTTTCCGGTCGAGCAGTTGAAGGGGCGCCGAAGTCCAGAGAGGACTGCGCGTTCAAATCACCGAATCCGGTGGCTATGACCGTTACACGCACCTGGTCATCCATGGTGTCATCGATGACGGAACCAAAGATGATGGTGGCATCTGGATCGGCTGCCTCGGTTACGGTATCTGCAGCTTCGGATACCTCGATCAGGCTCATATCGCTTGCACCGGATACTGAGACCAGGATACGATTCGCGCCAACGATTGAGGACTCCAGCAGTTTACTTGAGATTGCCTGCGTAGCTGCCTCAACAGCTCGGTTCTCCCCTGAGGCCACACCGATACCCATCATGGCGGTACCAGCATCCTTCATCACCGTACGAACATCGGCAAAGTCCAGATTGATCAGTCCCGGTATGGTGATGAGGTCGGTGATTCCCTGGGTGCCTTGCCTGAGGATATCATCAGCGATACGGAAAGCATCGAGCATCGATGTCTTCTTCTCAACGATCTGCAGAAGACGGTCGTTAGGTATGATGATCAGGGTGTCGACCTTCTGCGAAAGCAGTCTGATACCGTCTTCCGCCTGCATCTTGCGACGACGGCCCTCAAAGCCAAACGGCTTCGTCACCACGCCTACGGTCAACGCGCCGATATCCTCGCGAGCAATCTCGGCTACCACAGGTGCAGCGCCAGTACCAGTACCACCACCTTCGCCGGCAGTGACGAATACCATATCAGCGCCGGCCAGCGCGTCACGGATCTCGGCTCGGGATTCTTCGGCAGCTTGAGCGCCGATCTCCGGGTTGGCTCCTGCACCCAAACCGCGTGTCAGGTCTTCACCTATGTGTACGGTCTGGTCGGCGTCAGACATCAACAACGCCTGGCGGTCGGTATTGATGGCGATGAACTCCACGCCCTTGATACCTGCCTCGACCATCCTGTTGACCGCATTGGTTCCACCGCCACCAACGCCAACGACCTTGATTACGGCCAGGTGATCCCTTCCCATCAGATCCGGCATCTTCTATCCTCCAAATACATAATGGCTATTCGAAATTACGCCAAAGCAGGCGCGAAAGCACAATTTATTCCTACCGGACTATCCTAGCAGTTACTGGAGCATGGTCAATAGAACTGTTGATTTTCCAGCAAGAAAACCACGTGTTTACTGCGGGTTTCATTCAGTGGTTCGGTAAGTCGCTCGGCTGGCCACGCGTACATTGATATACGTGATGTTGCCTTCATGTTCGGCAAGTAAGGTCAAGATAGCTGCTTCCTTGTTGGGAATATCCTCCGCGATGCCAAAAGCGACGTGTACGAAATTGCGCAGCGTCAGCTCGGTCTTCACCTTATCGGGAGCCGAGATGAAGGCAACTTGAGCCAACATATCGGCAGTGAAACCATTGATGATGGCCAAGGCGTTCACAACACCTTCATCGGTGACCATCTCGCCCGTCACAGGATCAATGGTGCGCACGACATCCTTGATCAGGGGCACTGTGTCCAACTCGGATGCGTAGACCTTGACGTCCTCTAACAAACTCTTCGCCTGTGCCGTACCGTCATCGTCACCATTTTCGCCATCGGCTGCGCTCTCTGCCCCATCATCTGCTGTTACTTCGCTTCCCGTGCTTCCGTCCCCGCTCTCATCAGTGGTTGTACCAGACTCTTGACTGGAAACTGCGGATTGATTGAGCGCTAGATTATCCCAACCATCCAACCAGATGCCGTCATAACCGATCAGCCAGCGTTGCGATGCGCCTGTTGGAGTATCAGCCAGAACATCGACTGTTGCGGCGATCTGCCTTTCCTCTATCACCAACACAAGCGTTGCGGGGAATTCTCTATGGATCTGCGCCGATTGCACCCAGGGGTCCGATTCAAGTCTCTTTGCGATTGCGTTACCATCGACACGCAACAAGGTCGATCCGGCCGGCACCGCCGCAAGATCGGTGAGGCGTTGGGCCGTGAGACGTTGCGCGCCTTCAACCCTGACCTCACTGATGGTGAGGAAACTGGAGTGATACAGAGCAAAACCAGCGACAACCATAACTACCATCGCTATCAAGATTGCCATCAGCTTACCCGACACACCTTGTCGCGATGATTTTCCGCTGTTGATGCGCCTACGTTCCTCTGCAACCGTCCTGCCAGTCATACGCTGAGCCTGCGTAGATCTGCTTCGCGGAGCTGCTTGTCTCGATGTCTGGCTTTGCGGGTTCCTTGTGCCCTGACTTCGCTGTTGCCTCGAACCTTGAGAGCCCGATGAACGGGAACCCTGATTCGTGGCTTGTCTTGGTCGCGTTGGGGAGCTGCTCCTTGCTGGAGTGCTCTGCGTTTGCCGGCTGGAAACAGAGCGCCGAGCAGGCGTGCCTGCTGGCGGTGTGGCAGAGCGTCTCGTATCTTGCCGGCGTGAGGAAGATGTTCCCGAACGCTGGTTACGACTGGATTGATTAGAGCGGGAACCCGACGAAGCGGATCTCCGGCTGTAATTCTCTGTCATACTCCTCTTTCACACGTTTCCTGATCTGGGTGATGATCTCCACAACGTCCCAAGCTTTAGCGTTGCCGGTGTTGACGATGAAGTTAGCGTGCAGCGATGAGACCTCAGCGCCACCTACCTTGTAACCTTTGAAACCCAATTCCTCAATGATCCGGCCTGCCGAATCTCCCTCAGGGTTACGGAACACACTGCCGGCACTGGGCAACGTTAGTGGTTGTGTCTTGCGTCTACGCTTTAATGAGGCTTCCATCCTGGCCCTGATCTGTCCGGTATGACCAGGCGTGATGCGTAACCCACATTCCAACACGATCTCGTCATGTCGGATACCGGAATGACGATATCCCCAGTCCAGTTCCTCGCCACGATAGCGCTTGAGGCCGCTCTCTGGACTGAATACTGTGACCCAATCGACAATCGAGCCTATCCATTCGTTGGCACTGCCGGCATTCATGAATAGCGCTCCGCCTAAAGTGCCGGGAATGCCCACGGCGAATTCGAAGCCGGAATAACCATTCTTGAAGGCTGCCTGTACCAGGTTCGACAAAATAGCGCCGGCTCCAGCGACTAACAGGTTCTCATCCTGCTCTCTATCGGGAAAGGCGAATTTCTTGAATTCACTTCCAAGGCTGATCACTGCGCCGTTGAATCCATCATCGCTAACCAAAAGGTTACTGCCCTTACCAACGACCATCCAGGGCATATCATTTTGGCGGACCACTTCCAGGGTACGGGTTATATCGGACACGGTTGCACACTCGATGAAGAGGGCAGCGGGACCACCGATACGGAAGCTGGTATACCGAGCCATCGGCTCATCGCAGAATACCGAGCCACTCAGCATGCCGTCCAGTTGGCAGTAGATATCAAAAGCACTCATAGCGTTCACTCGCAGACTTCTTCTCCGATTTTCGCCAGCTCCTCCAATATCAACGGGGCCATTGCCGTGACATCACCGGCTCCCATGGTAATGATCAGGTCGCCGGGTTGCGCCATCTGTGCCATGACCGCTGGCACCACGCTCCGGCGTTCAACCAGTCGCACGCTTGCCTCGGGATCGCGTGCGAGTACAGCCTGGACGAGCAAATCACCCGTGACACCTGGTATCGGCATCTCTCCGGCACTATAGATCTCCATGAACGTTACCGAGTCTGCCTGTTGGAAGGCAACACTGAACTCATCGATCAACGCCTGTGTGCGCGAATAACGGTGTGGCTGAAACAACACGTGCACGCGTTGATAATCCAGTGTACGCGCAGCCTGCAAGGTCGCTTTGATCTCGGTGGGGTGATGTCCGTAATCATCAACAACTGTGATGTCACGTACTGTGCCGATCCAGTCGAATCGCCGTCTGACCCCAGTGAAACCAGCCAAAGCCTGAGCACTTTGCTGGCGATCGTAACCGAGGTGGTCTAAAACCGCCATCACTGCAGTGGCATTGACCATGTTATGGATTCCGGGTGATGCCACAAGGCGACAATTGACCATCTCGCCATCTTTGAACTGCACCGAAAACGATTGATCCTGGTTTGGCAGACAACGAACGTCAACCTCTTCACTAAGCCCATAGCTGATGAAATCCTTTTCGCTGGCTTCGACGAGCTCAACCAGTCCGGGGCTATCCGCGCATACCACTAAAGTACCATCCGGTAGCAGTTTATCGATGAAATCAGCGAATGAGCGCTCTATCTCGGCCAGATTGGCATAGTGGTCAAGATGATCGGCCTCGATATTGGTGATGATCTCGACAAAGGGATCGAGAAAAGTGAAGGAACCGTCAGATTCGTCCGCCTCGACAACGAAATACTCACCGCTACCCGCATCGGCTGTCGAGTCATAGCCATCAACCACTCCGCCGATCAGGAAGGTAGGCTGAGCTCCCAGCTGATCCAGAGCGCTGGCGAGCATCGATGATGTGGTTGTCTTGCCGTGAGTCCCCGACACCGCAAGGGTCTTCAAACCCAAAGCCAAATAGGCAAGCATCCGAGCACGCGGCCAAATTGGCAGACCACGCCTCTGCGCTTCGATGAATTCGGGATTGTTGGCGGGGATAGCAGTTGAAACTACTACTACCTCGATGGTGGGATCAGTTACATGGCTGGGATCATGCCCAACCTCAACCGCTACGCCTTCACGCAGTAGCGCACGCATATAGCGCGATTCCTTCAAATCGGAACCAGTAACCTTTATCCCTCTTTCATGGGCGACCAGCGCGATACCGCTCATCCCGGCACCGCCTATTCCGATAAAATGCACTCTATTCAGCTTGTGCACACTCTGACCTTCCTATTGTCTTGACCTGTGGTGGTGTCCGCCTGTTTCAAACACGTACTCGATGTCAGATCGACTCTCAGCCGAGCGCAACGCCTGACTCAACCACATCAATCGCCAGTTCGGCGACCGCAACGGTGGCATTGGCGCTGCCTAAGCTTCTAGCGGCTTGTTTCATAGTATCACGCAACTGCTGGCTATTCAAAAGTTCCATCAGGTGTTCAGAGAAAAGTGGGCTGTCCAGTTCGGCATCCCTGATCATCAGAGCGGCTCCCGATTCAACCAGGGACTGTGCGTTCGTGGTCTGGTGATCGTCAGTGGCATGTGGGAATGGTATCAGCAGCGCCGGGACGCCTATGGCAGATATCTCGGCCAGGGAGGTTGCGCCGGCTCTGGACACGACCACATCGGCTGCCGCGAGCACCTCTCCCATACGATTGCAATAACCTTCAAGATGCCATCTGCCATTCACTATCGCAGAGCGGGCAGCCACATCGACGTGAACGACCGTGCTTCCATAGTCTGTGGCGGTATCAGCGTTAGTAGGTTTGTCAGTTCTGGTATTGGTGGCAGTTCTCTGACTGGGGTCGACTGCGGGGAATTGGAGCCTGAGCTCATCGAGGACAGATTGGAAGTCCTTTGTGCCGGTGATATGGTATACATGCAGATCAGGTCGATCCATCAGGGACTTTGCCTGAGACAACAACGCTTGGTTGATATGACGCGCCCCTAGGCTGCCCCCGAACACCAGTAGCATCTGCTTATCCCTGTCGATTCCCAGCGCCTGTCTGGCTTCATCGCGGCTGATCCCCAACAAAGCCGGTCGAACCGGATTTCCGGTGATGCGCACGTTCTTGGCTGCTTTCAGCCCTGGCCTGGCCTGCGGGTATGTCAAAGCGACAGCAACTGCTTTGCTGGCCAAAAACCGGTTCGCCAAGCCAACAGCAGAATTCTGCTCATGGATGATCAGCGGTATCCTCAGCCATGACGCCGCCAATCCCACAGGAATCGAGACATATCCACCAAAACCGATGACGGCATCCGGTCGCAGGTCCCTTAACCATCTACGCGCCTGTAGGGTACTACGCATAATCATAACGCTCGAGCTGATCAGCGTAGTTGGTCTCGCCCGATCGAACCCTTTGGCCTTAAAGGTCTGATAGGGTAATCCTGCCTCAGGGGCTAACTTGGCTTCCAACCCACCGGGTGTTCCGGCGAACAGCACTTCATGACCGCGCTGGGATAGCTCCTGGGCAACAGCTAAGGCCGGATTGATGTGGCCAGCAGTACCTCCACCGGTGATCACGAACCTCATCGCTGACTCCCCCTTCTTCGCGTTGCCCCCTGATTCCTCTCAGTTGGACGTCGCGCTTTGCTGCTCCGGTAATCCTGTGACGACCGGCTACGGGCACCACCATCGAGCACCAACAGCTGATCGCGACGTTTACTTGCCGCGTCCGAGACATTGGAATGGAAGGATACGGAGAGTATCAAGCCTACCAGGATCAGGGCTGCGACTACTGATGTGCCACCGTAGCTGATAAAGGGAAGCGGCTTACCGGTAACCGGCGCCAGACCCACTACACAGGCGATGTTAAGGAAAGCTTGAACACCGATTAGAGTGGCTGATGTACCGGCGATGATCCTACCTAGCAAATCGGGAGCATTGCGGGCGATCTTGAATGACGCATAAAGGAAGGCGACGAAGAGGGCGACCNNCAAGGCTCCAAACAATCCGAGCTCTTCACCGATGATAGCGAAGATGAAGTCGTTATGCGCTTCGGGGAGATAGAGAAACTTCTGCCGCGACATACCTAAGCCAACCCCAAACAGGCCACCATCACTGAATGCATAGAAGGCATTGATGATCTGATACCCCGAACCCAGCGGGTCGGACCAGGGATCGATAAAGGCAGCGATGCGTGCTTGTCGATAACCCTCGATTGCGATGGAGGAGATGCCGATGACTGCCAGCAATCCAATCCCGATGAATATCGGTATACGCGGGAATTCGCCAAACCACAGGACGGCGAGGATGCCGAAGACTGCTATGATCACCGTACCCAGGTCTTTTTGAAAGGCGATCAAGATGATAGGTGCCGCTACAGTTATGGCAATCAACACTATGAAGGTGCGAAGATCGATCCTCTGTTCGCGCAACCTGACAACCAGACCCGCGGTTACTAAAATCAGAGCGATCTTGGCGAATTCGGAAGGCTGGAAACTCTGACCAAACAGCGTGACCCATCTCTTAGCCCCCAACTCCTCTGTACCAAGTGCCAATGTGAGGATAAGCAACAGTAGCAATAACCCCCATACGAGCCAGGAGAATACGTTCTCCCACACAGCGTAGGGAATCCAGGCTGCGACACCAAGCACCACCAAGCCAACCAGTATCAGACTAAGCTGTCTTGTGAAGTAGTATGAGCTGTCGCCGTGTTCATTCAATCCGACGATAGACGAAGCGCTGTAGATCATCACCAGCCCAAAGGCGAGTAGGATAACCGTCGTGGCTATCAACAACAGCCGCGGACCATGGATCCTGGCCGGTGTCATGCGCTTATTCTCCCTGGCCATCCGAAGATCCCCATTCTTCGACGAGGGATTTGAAGACCTCTCCGCGTTGCTCGAAGCAGTTGAATTCATCAAATGAAGCGCAAGCTGGTGACAGCAATACGGCATCACCAGGTTGTGCCGACTCACAGGCGACCTTGAAAGCCTGACGGAAGGATTCTACTTTCAGCAAGCGGAATCCCGGCTGCCCGTCACATTGCGCAGCCTGGAATTCAGAGAAGAAGCGCTCACGAGACTCACCATAACAGATGACAGCTCGACAGCTCCTCTTGCACGACGACACCAGATCGCTAAGGTCGGTACCCTTGTCGCGACCGCCCAGCATCAAGATCACAGGTTGATCCATGAAAGCGCTGAGCGCCTTGATGGTCGCCTCGGGATTCGTCGCCTTTGAGTCGTTGTAGAATGCCCTGCCAGCGATCACTCCACAGGGTTCGATACGATGTTCAAGTGGCATAAAAGATCTCAATCCCACACGCAAAGCCTGCGAATCGACACCGATGGACAACGCCGCTGTCGCAGCCGCTAAGGCATTGAGCTGATTATGCTCTCCCTTGATCTGCAGCTCCGTTGCCGGGACGAGAACATGGCAAACATCATCGAGCACAACGATGAGCAGAGAGTCCTCGCCCTGAAGGAAGGCTGCTTCACGCGGTGTGCATGACTTGGTCGTATCCTCATCCAGACCGCTGCTGCCACCAAGCGCGATGACACGCATCCCTGATTGCTCGATTTCTTGGAGGATCCGCGCTGTCTCGGCATTGGTCGCGTCGACTATGAGCGGTGCATCGGGTGCCATACAGGAAAACAACGCCTGCTTGGCTTTAACGTATTCTGTATATGATCCGTGCCACGCTATGTGATCCGGTGTGATGTTCAGTAGAATCGCTACCTCAGGAGCCAGCTGAGACGTTGAAGCCAGTTGATATGATGAGAGTTCGACAACGAGCCATTCGTCATCCTCACGTTGTCTTATGGCCTCGATGCAGGGTGTGCCGATGTTTCCGCAGGACCTGGCTTTGATATTGCCTTGATTGAGCAGGTGTGTGAGCAGCGCTGTGGTAGTTGTCTTCCCATTGGTACCAGTGACGGCGGCCCAGCGCCGGGGCGATTCACGGAACGCGAATTCCGGCTCGCTGATAACCTCTTGTGAACACCGCTGCGCGCTGCGATACAGTTCGCTATGTAGTGGGATGCCGGGGCTGATGATCGTCAGGTCGTATGTGCCGTCAATCGGCTGACCAGCAGGATAGATGCTGATCCGCGGATCCAGATCCACCTCAGGAGCCATCGCATCACCCGGGTAGACGGAAATCGAATCGACTCGAGGTTCGCTGTCCTGCAAGAGCTCAATGCAGTAAGACAGCACGGCTGTTCCCGTGCTACCAACGCCCACGATGCAGATAGAACCCAGATGCGGCAAATCGTCCACCATCATTCCTAAACGCTCTGACTGAAGAACAAGGCGAAACCGATGCAGGCCAGTAAGGCGGTGATAATCCAGAAGCGGATGACCACTTTGGTCTCTGACCAGCCTTTCTGCTCGAAGTGATGATGGAACGGTGCCATGAGGAATACCCGTTTGCCGGTGAGTTTGAAATATGCCACCTGGATGATAACGCTAAGCGCCTCCATCACAAAGATGCCGCCAACAACCAGTGACACCACCTCGGTCTTGGTCAGCACTGCCAGTGCCGCAAACGCCGCGCCCAAGGCCAAAGAGCCGGTGTCTCCCATGAAGATCCCCGCCGGATGGGCGTTGAACCAAAGGAAACCGACGCAGGCCCCCGTTACTGCCGCTGCGAACAAAGCGAGGTTGAGCTGGTCATCGCGGTAGGCGATCGCAGCCATCACCACCATAGCGATCATCACAGTGCCGCCGGCAAGTCCGTCCAATCCATCCGTAAGGTTGACGGCATTAGACAATCCCGCCATCAACAGGAAGACAAAGAGCAGATAGAGCCACGGTATCTCAAGTTGAAGGTCTCCGAAGTCGATAACCGAAGTGAATACACCCAAGTCGATAGTCGCAAGGAAAGGGATATCGATCACCGGTTCGATATGGACCAGGTTGACTGCAGCCAGGCAGAAGAACACCGAGATCAGCGTCAGACAGGCCATCTTGGCGTTTGGCCTCAAGCCGAGTGAACGTTCCTTGACAACCTTTGAGAGGTCGTCGACTAAACCCATCAGCCCTGTGAGGAAGGTAACGATGGATACCAACAGTAAAGGCAGTATGTCCGAGATTGGGGCAGTGCGTCCAAGTAGCGCCACGGTCACCAGTACCGCTATCAGGATGATGACGCCACCCATCGTCGGCGTACCCTGCTTGACCTTGTGACGCTGGGGACCATCGGCACGAATCTGTTGACCGATCTGCCGCACCTTGAGCAGGCGAATCCACATCGGTAACAGGATCATAGTCAAGGCCATGGAGATGAAGATGGAAAGGAAGACCTGGAAGGTCGGATATGCCTGCAATCCTAACAAAGCTCAACGACCCCTTCCACTACGTGCTCCAAGCCCATGCAGCGCGATCCCTTCACCAGGATGATCGGCTGATTCTCCAAGTACGGCTCCAATGCGGTTATCGCCTCATCCACATCCCTGCAGATGATGGTCGCTTCCCTGTCCATCCCAGCCTGCACAGCTCCGTCGGCTATCGCCACTGCCCTGTGCCCAACAGTGATCAATATATCGACACCATTGGCGGGAACCTGATCACCCACTTGACGATGGCACTCTAATTCGCCCTCACCAAGCTCCGCCATATCGCCCAAGACCGCGATGCGCTTCCTGTTGCCGGGCAATCTGCCCAGCAACCGTAAAGCAGCTCGCATCGAATCTGGATTGGCATTATAGGCATCGTTGATTATCCTCGTGCCATTGTTGGCGATTACCGTTTCCTGACGCATGGCTGCTCCCTTGGCCAGAGCCAGAGCATGCGCGATCGCATCGCTTGTGATACCCATTGCCATCCCTACTGCTGCGGCGGCCAGGGCATTGTAGATGTTATGCTCACCCTGGAGTGAGAGCTGGACGGAAATCGGCTCTCTGCCTTCCATCAACAGCATGAAGCTGGGCTGACCCTGATCATTGTAGCGTATATCCGTTGCCCTGATATCGTTTTGCTCACCCAGACCAAAGAGCAACACCCTCACTCCCCTACGCGTAGTCTCAGCCGAATCGCGGATCAGTGGTGTGAGCGGATCATCACCATTCAATACAGCGACACCCTCATCGTTGGGCAATGCCGTGATGAGCTCGGCTTTAGCACGGGCGATATTCTCCTTGCTGCCCAGCAACTCCAGATGCGCGACACCGATGTTACTTATCACACCGATACGCGGACGGGTTATGGCGCAAAGCGCCTCTATCTGTCCAGCTCCGCGCATCGCCATCTCGACGATCAGTGCCTGTGTGGATGGATTGGCGCAAAGCACGGTGTGGGGCACGCCATATTCGTTGTTGTGGTTGCCGGATGTCGATACCACAGCGAGACCCTGTGACAAGACAGTGGCTATCAGATCTTTCGTGGTGGTCTTTCCACTGGAGCCGGTTACACCCACCACCTGAGCAAACAGCAAGCCGCGATAGCCTGCCGCCAAAGCAGAAAGTGCCTCTATCCCATCGGGAACTACAAGCAATGCCGTCCCGTACTCTTGCGCTAACTCATGCTCGTCTGCTGTCACCGGACGTGTGGCGATGACAACCGCGGCTTGGGCTGCGATAGCCGACTGGATGAAGTCATTGCCATCCACACGCTCTCCTGGTAAGGCGATGAACAACGAACCCGGTGTGACCTCACGTGAGTCCCAAGAGAAATCGTTTATGATCACCTGGGGGTCAACAGCCTCTACCTCTACTGCTGCGGCAGTGAAATCGATGATCTGCTGCAGTTCAAGACGCATCAGGACTCACACTCCTTTATCCTATCAACCTCGTTGTCATTATTTTCATATCCGCTATTGTGCTGCCGCGAGAACAGGGCTTCAAGTTCCTCTGCTGCGACCAAACGGTCATCGAAATCCAACACTTTATCACCAACCAACTGATAATCCTCATGACCCTTGCCAGCGATGAGGATGATGTCGTCTCGCCCTGCACTCTGCAAAGCACAGGCGATAGCCTTTCGTCTATCTGGCTCAACGCAATACGCAGTGTAGCCCGCCAAACCGGGAAGTATATCAGCGATGATCGCCTGAGGCTGCTCAGAACGTGGATTATCACTGGTCACGATGACGAAGTCAGCTGCGCGGGCGGCCTGCGCCATCAATGGCCGCTTTCCGCGATCGCGGTCACCGCCGCAACCGAACACTATCCCCACGCGCGCGGTCTTGATGGCGTTAATGGCGGCTAGGGCTTTCTCAATAGAGTCGGGAGTATGGGCATAGTCGACGAAGACCCGTGGAAGAAGTGAGTTGCTTTTCACTGTATCGCTGTCAGCGATCTCACTTTGACATTGCACCGACTCCAATCTACCCGGAACCTGTGGCGCCTGTGCCAAGGCGGCGGCAATCGTCGCATAGTCGATACCTGATATGTGTGCAATCCCCGTCGCGAGCAGGACATTCTCGACGTTGAATGCTCCGATTAACGGATAGCTGAGTTCCAGTTCACCCTCTGGAGTCGCTATCATCAGCTGGGTTCCGTGCACTGTGCAGTATGAGCGCAAAACCCTGATATCCGCCTCTTCGGCAAAGCCAGTTGTCAACACCTGATAACCACTGGCACTACATCGGCGAACAAGTTCACGACCATATTCAGAATCGATGTTGATTACCCGTTCGCGCGTAAGTTCGGAAGTGAACAGCCGCGCCTTGACCTCAAAGTATTCCTGCATATCGGCATGGAAATCGAGATGATCCTGTGTAAGGTTCGTGAATGCGGCGACAGCGAAGTGGACGCCCGCTACCCGATCCAGCGCGATGGCATGGCTCGAAGCCTCCATGGTGACGAATCCAATGCCGCTATCCAGCATTCGGCGCAGCAATTGCTGCAGGTCATAGCTTTCCGGCGTGGTGTGGTGTGAGTCCAATCTGGTTCGGCCAATACGGGTCTCGACTGTACCAATCAATCCGGTTCTATCCTCTGCATTCTCATCACCTGAGACAGAAAGGGCGAAACGGATGATCCAATCAACGAGAAAGGTGGTGGTGGTCTTGCCGTTGGTCCCCGTGACGGCCAATAGCTGCAACTGCGATGAAGGCTGCTCGAAAAACACGCTCGATGCCAATGCCAATGCTTTGCGGGTATCGTCAACTTGAACCTGAGTGGCATCGATGTCAAGCGGTCGTTGAGTGACCAACAACGAGGCGCCGCGTTTCAGCGCATCGGCAGCGAAAGCATGACCATCGTGCACAAGCCCTGGGATACAGAAGAAGGCATCTCCTGGCTCTACGCAATTGGAGCGATAAGCGATTCCCCTTACCTGCTCGGCTGCAACGTCTTGTCTATCTGACGCTGGACCCACCAGTTTGTAGGGTATGGTAGCGAGCAACTCGCCCAGTGATTTAGAGACCATATATTCCAAAATCCTCACTTTTACTCAAACTAGCAGAGAATAGCATCATTGATCCTTAAGCAAATAGCCAACCAGATTAATTACCAAGTTATTCCATAGGTTCATCGGGAGCGATCATGTAACGATTTGCAGCGAAATCCATGATCGATGAGAACAACGGCCCGGTGGGAGCGTTACCCAAAGCCCCCAAAGGGTTATCCATCGAAGTCAGACATACCAGCGAGCTCTTGGAGCTAGTGAAGAAACCGACAAAGGACACTATGTGCTCATAATCAGAATATCCGCCATCCGATGTGGTCTTTTGAGCAGTACCTGTCTTTCCTGCTACTCCGTAGCCATCGACGGCGGCAGATGTACCGGTCCCGTCCGTTACAACCGAAGTTAGCATACTGGTGAGTTTATCAGCAGTCTGAGTGGAGAACAGTCGCTCGCTCTCAAATGTAGGCAGACTATCAGAATGGGGCTGCGAGATGAGGAAGTGCGGTTGGTTGAGGATGCCGCCATTCTCGATCGCGCCGTAGAACGATGCCATTTGCAGTGAGCTGACCTCGACACCCTGGCCAAAGGCGATATTCGCCGCAGTGACAGGATCCCAGCCCTGCCAATCTGCAAGGCGACCTCTCGACTCGCCCGGAAAATCGACATGCGTGGGCTTGCCAAAACCAAAGCTCTCCAGATAGGTAGCGAATGTCTCGTCACCGAGCTTCTGTTCTATCAGTGATACACCGACATTCGATGACCTGGCGATTATCGTGCGCAGGCTCATCTCCTCATCGGATCGTTCAACGGCATCTTTGATGGTCTTATCGTATATCTCGAGTTTCTCCGGGACGAATATCACATCCTCGGTATCCATCAGACCCTGCTCCAGGGCGATTGCGGCAATAGCCGCCTTGAATGTTGAGCCGGGCTCATAAGCTGTAGAGATACTCTTAAGCACGCTGGCATCATCTTCGGCAGCGGCGATGTTATTCAGGTCATACAGTGGCAGAGATGCTGTCGCATAGATCTCTCCGGTACTCCCGTCCAATACCACCACATTGCCACTATCCGCTTCACGTTCACTGCCCACACGCGCCAGTTCGGACTCGACATATTGCTGCAGATCGATATCTATGGAGACGATGATGTCCTGGCCGTCAATCGCTGACACCAATTTCTGCACTCCCCCGGGCAAGGGAGTATTGTCCTTTCCCCGCTCGACAATCAATTCACCACTGGTGCCGGACAGGATGCTGTCATACATCAGCTCCAAGCCGGAAAGGCCCTTGTCATCGAGTCCAACATAGCCGATCACCTGTCCGCCGATCTGCCCATAGGGATATACACGACGAGAATCATCCAGGTAATGGATGCCGAAGAGATCACTGGATTCGGGCTGGGTGGTGGGACTGATCTCCTGTGCTTTTGCATCGAGTTCACCTTGGAGCTCGGCTTCTTTGGCCTTGAGCGCATCGGCAATCGCGATGTCACCTTTGCGCAGGATATAGACGAAGGTATTATTCTGGGTCAGAAGTGAGTAATAGGTCTCGTATTCGCCACCAACTATCTCTGCCAAGAGCGTTGCCGTGGCTTCTGGATCTTCAACCTCATTGGGATTCGCATAGATGGTAGTCGCGTCAACGCTGGTCGCAAGCGGATTACCGTTGCGATCGTATATCGTCCCACGTCGAGCTGATACCGTTATCTCGCTTGTACGCTGCGCTGCGGATTGTTCGCGATACTCTGGCGCCACTATCACCTGCAGATAGATGAGCCGAATGATGATGATCAGCGCCAAGCCGATGAAGATCAGCAGCAGATACCAGTCCCTGTTCGAAACCTGAGTAGCGTCAGTTCTTGATGAGGACTGGTTGGACCTTTTCCTGGCTGTGCCAGCTTGATTATGGGGTTCCTGCCGGGTCATGGCAGATTACTCTTCTACAGTGGCATCAAGGTAGGCTACCTGCGATGCAGGCGACATCCCCAGTTGTTCTGAGGCGACTTCCTGTATACGATTGGGATTTGCCAGTACCGAGTACCTTACCTCCAGCTCCATGCCTGCGGCACGGGCTTCAGTTATGGACTGAGTGATGTTCTGTGAATCGATGAGTTGCTGTATGGTTGCTGTGGTTATCCAGACGCGCAGTCCTGCCACGAGCGACACGAACACAACCATCGCTATAACCATCTTGAACAGGAAGAGCGCCTGAGGCGAAAGTGCCTGTTGACTGGCGGCGTCACGAGCTTTCCCTGGCACCACGGTAAAGCGTGGAGACCGGTCAGGGGCCTCCTGCCACTGGGTTTGATATTGACCCCTATATGCCCTTGCTGCCTGTGCCATCTATGTTTCCTGCTCCGTTTAAGCTTTGTTTCATCGTGCGATATCTGTCTTTTGGGCAACTCTCAGTTTTGCGCTCTTGCTGCGAGGATTTCTCTCGATCTCCTCTTCATCCGCAACCAAAGGCCGCTTGGTCTTAATAGTGAGTATCGGCTCATGCCCACAGACACAGAAAGGTGCCTCTGGTGGACATACACACCCCTTTGCCAGCTGTGCGAACTTCTCCTTTACTATCCGATCCTCTAAGGAGTGATAGCTGATCACCGCGATTCTCCCGCCAGGATTCAACCAGCGGATAGCCGCATCTAATCCCGATTCCAGAGCGTCCAACTCAGCGTTGACCTTGATCCTCAGTGCCTGGAATGTGCGTTTCGCAGGGTTCCCCCGAGTCTTTCTGGCTCCCTGCGGAATCGCAGCCCTGATCAGCTCAACAAGCTGTGTAGTGGTGGTCACCGGCGCGATCTGGCGCTGACGGATGATGAACTGGGCGATGCGTGGAGCCCATTTCTCCTCGCCGTATGTGCGGAGTATCCAGGTGAGATCTGCTTCGGTTGAGGTATTGATGATCTCTGCTGCAGTAAGGTTTTGTTTGCCTGGATCCATCCGCATATCCAATGGGGCGTCCTGTGCGTAGGAGAAACCCCTTGAGGATATGTCTAATTGCGGCGAACTGACTCCCAAGTCGAAAAGAAAGGCGTCCACTCCAGGTATCTTCGCAGCAAGCAACAGCTCATCGAGCTGTGCGAAGTTGCCCCTTAATGGTAGGAACCTCACATCGGGCATCTCTGCCTCCATGCGTTCAGCTGCCGCCCTGTGGGCCATCTCGTCCTGATCGATGCCTATCAGCATCCCACCGGGTTCGATATCATGGGCCAGTTCAATCGCGTGTCCTGCTCCACCCAATGTGCAATCACAATAGGTCTCCCCTGCCTTCAGAGCCAGGTTCTCCCTGCACTCATGGAGTAGGACGGGTATGTGCCGATATTCCGTTTTCAAGTCGCGGCTTCCCATGCTCTGTCAGCGTCGACTGACGCTGTTGGCATCCCGATACTCATCGTATGCTCGATAGGTATCGGCATCCCAGATCTTGATGTGGTCGTTAGCACCAACGATGACCACGTCTTTATCCATAGAGGCATAGTCGCGGAGGTTAACGGGGATATTGATCCTGCCCGCTTTATCGACCTCGACATCCTGCGCCTTATCAAGGAATTTGGACATCTTGTCAACGTGATGCAGATCATTACTGTCGTAGCCGCCTTCCCGGGCGAACAGGGAATCGAGCCAATTCTCGAAAGCTTCCTCAGTAAAGACACTCAACGACCGATAGTCATCATCGAGCGAGCGGACTATCACAAGATTCTCAGGAAGCACCTTGCGGTATTTGGCGGGCAATGAGACTCGTCCCTTGGCATCCAACGTATGTTGGGCGAAGCCGCGGAAAACTCTCATCTGCCCTCCTTGGTGTGTTTGATGCCTCCTGATTCCTGTTGCCCTAGTTTATCCCACAACATCCCACAATGCAATTACCTTATCCCACTTTTATCTTATTATTGCCATATTCGTGATGAAAGCCTCACCGACAACCGTTGGCACCGAGTGTTTGCTGCATTTATGGGGGAATAGCGACAGTGACAGCTGTCTGACAGTAGGCATGGACAGCGACAGCAGTAACCGTCTGGCGATGAGCGCAAACAGTACGTCAGGGATCAGAGATGATGACTGCGACTTTGAGACAGTGGCTTTTGATTTAGACGCTTTAGCGCAGGCAGGCCCTTGGATGGGTTGAGAGATACTCCTCGCGTAGATGGCTACGACTGACATGGGTATATATTTGGGTTGTGATGATGTCTGAATGCCCGAGCAGTTCCTGGATGGCGCGCAGGTCGGCACCACCTTCAAGCATATGTGTCGCGTAGGAATGCCTGAGAGTATGGGGATGGAGATTATCCACTCCCACCAGAGCGCCATAGCGGGCCACCAATTTATGGACCGCCTGACGACTCAATCTTCGTCCCCTGCTATTGAGGAAAACGGCACTACCATCGGCAACTGCACTCACTCGTTTAGGGTGTAACTGGCCTCGAGCCTGACCAAGATACGCCCGCAGCGCCTCCTCTGCCTTGCCGGCCAGTGGCACAATACGCTCTCTGGCACCCTTACCGGTTACCCTTAGGTAACCATCGCTGAGCATTAACGCCGAGAGATCCAGTCCAACCAGTTCGCTGACCCTCAATCCACAACCGTAGAGTGTCTCGAGTATGGCTTTATCGCGCTGCCCAATGGCATTAGAGGGGAACACCTGTTCTAAAAGTGATGTTACCTGGGTTAGGCTGAGGACATCTGGCAGAGTGTCGGGCACCTGAGGTAAACGCACTGTCGCGGTTGGGTCATGCTCGGCCAGATTCTCCCTCACGGCAAAGCGATGGAAGCTCTTTACTGCTGATACCGCACGCTCAACAGAAGCCGGAGCGTAGCCAAGCTCATTAAGCGCGCCAAGATAATCCGTCACATTCCCACGCTGTACCTGATCGATCTCGCTGATACCGCTCTCCACCAAGAAATCGAGGTAGCGGCAGATATCACGACGATACGCTTCGATGGTCAACGGCGAGGCGCCCCTTTCCACCGACATATAGTCCAGGAAATCCTGTGCAATGGATTTGAATCGCTTATCGGAGGATGTCACACTCATCTTGCATTCTTGTTGCACAGACCGCCGGCCAAGACACCAGCAGCGTAAGCGGCCGAGAAGAACGCCGGATCCTCACTTTGATCGCGTCCCATGGTAGTCACTTCAAGACCGCACAGATCGATGCTTTGCTCATCTACGGCAACCTCCGTGAGCCTATGTCTTTTGGCAATCCCCTTTTGCGCCAACGCCCGGTCGATAATCGCCCTTTGGTCGATGGGAAGATTCGAAGGCACGGGGATGTAGGCTTCAATGAGGCAGATATCACTGAGGGCACAGATACTGTGATGACTCACACCACGATGTCTTGCTCGTTGATCGGCGAAGGATAATCGCAATGCAGCGATGGCCGTTCCCGCAAGGCTACCTACGGCGTTAAGGGCCTCACCCTGGGCAACACCACCATGACCAAAGGCTGTATCGGTGCCAACGATACCCGGACCAATACCAACGATGATGACATCCGCCTTAGTGATCTCGGCTGCTGCCAACAAACCTGAATGCAGGGTCACAGCTTCAAAGTCGCCTCCAAGTGCCTGGCCGCAACTTATGGTAGCGTCGATAAGACCACTTTCCTTGGCTGCGCGGATGCTGTTTGAGAAAGCCAACATCAGGGCTGCCTGATCGGTTTGACAGTATGTTATCCTTGCATGAGGAGCAACGCTTCTCACTGCAGCTGCCACCAGAGGTACCTGGCTGTGCAGTTCGCAACAGACAACCGGCTTCCCTGCCAAGGAGCGAAGCTCGCGCAGCTGTTGATGGTAGGGTGATGCCGGTTCCTCCACTGACAGCACATCGCGCTGCATCGGGGTATAACGCAATTTGATGATATGACCGCCTTCAGGGGCGGGATCGTCGAACACGGTACAAGAGGCCAACTGCTGCTTGGCATCTGCTTCCTGCGGGTGCGACGATCGATTCCGCAGTGCAGGCTCTGCAACTTCTGGCGCTGTCGCGACATCTGTTGGGATCAAGGCGACCACGAACAGCACTCCGCCGGTGCCCAGACTAAGGTCAACAGCGGTGGCATTCAGCAGCACCATGTCATCGACATGACAGGCCTCGGTAATCTGAAGGTAGCTCAACGCCCTACCTTCGACCTTATGCCCGCGCGCATCCTCGTAACGGACCACCAACCTCTGCAGATCGGCGGTCTGATCAGTTACCTGCAGGACTCTAGCCTTAACCAGACGCATCTTCCCCAGTCCCTATCAACGATAATCTAAGACGATCTGGATTATCAGCTGGGTCAACGACTCAAGATCGTCAACCGCCAGGCACTCACCCAAACCGTGGATCTCCTTCATACCGGTACCCAAAGTCACCGCTTGCAGGCCTTTATCCGAGAAGACATTGGTATCCGACCCACCTCCAGTTACCGCGACTCGCGCGGGCAGACCGATCCTCTCGGCCGCCTTCAACGCTAATTGCACCACGGGATGACTCTCATCTAATAGGAATCCCGGATAGCCTTTCTCCCAGATAACATCGACACCACCCGCTGTTCCCGTTACAGCGCTCTCAATAGCAGCAGAGATCATCTCACCAACCTCGTTGAGACGCTGTTCGTGCAATGAACGGAACTCACCGGTGACCACACAGCTGTCAGCTACGATGTTATCTGCGCTACCGCCGGCTATCGTGCCGATGTTGGCGGTTGTCACCTCGTCCAGACGTCCAAGTTGCATCGCGTTGATCGCCGCGGCCGCAAGTGCGATGGCAGAGATGCCTTTCTCCGGGCAGACACCAGCGTGTGCCGCCTTACCCCTGAACGTCGCTATGAAAGAGTTGTGATACGGAGCTCCTACCACCACTTCACCCGGCTGATTCTCCGAATCAAGGACGAAACAGGGCTCTCCGTGGAACATGGTGGCATCCATCGCGTTGGCACCGCGGAGGTTCTTCTCCTCACCAACACTGAACAGTATACCTATTGTTGGGTGCGACAGCTCGTTCTCCCGCAACACGCGTACCATCTCGATGATCGCGGCGATGCCAACCTTGTCGTCAGCGCCGAGTATCGTGTCGCCGGATGCCCGTATAATCCCAGCTTCAACAAGCGGCTTGATACCCTCGCCGGGGCTCACTGTGTCCATATGTGCCGAGAAATACAGCTTTCCCGCTGCTTCACCAGTAAGTTCAGCAATCAGATTGCCGGTGTCTGAACCAGTTGTCGCAGTGGTATCATCAATCGCAACCGCACAGCCTGCAGCCTCAAGCGCTTCACAACAATAGTGCGCGACAGCAGCCTCATGACCGCTGGGACTATCGATTCGCACCAGATCCAGGAAGGTCGTCAGAAGTCTTTGCGGATTGATCATCACGTGTTCCCTCTCTACTATCCAAGTCGGCTGCCAGCCTGTTGCTGTAGTGGTCGGGCAACCAATTCGATAAGTCTGTGCGCCGTTGAGGTGTTTATCTGGCGTTGCTGTCTTACCTGTTGTCGCGGTACTCGATCGAAGCCTGGACGAAGTCCCTGAATAATGGATGACAACGAGTTGGACGGCTCTTGAACTCCGGATGTCCCTGGCTGGCAACGAACCAGGGATGATCAGCCAACTCGACCATCTCCACTAAGCGGCCGTCCGGTGAGATACCACTGAACACAAGGCCTGCCTGAGCCAGTCGGTCCCTGTAGGCGTTATTCACTTCATAGCGATGACGATGTCGCTCATAGATGATCGGCTCACCGTAGGCCTCGAATGCCTTCGTGCCCTCTTCGACCTTGCAGGGATAGGCTCCAAGGCGCATGGTTCCGCCCTTGGTGTCGATATCCTCCTGATCGGGCATCAGGTCGATAACCGGATATTCGAGCTCATGGCCGATCTCCTCCTCGAATTCTGAGGAGTTGGCGTCCTGCATACCGGCAACGTTACGGGCGAACTCACAGACTGCCGCCTGAAGACCAAGGCAGATGCCCAGGAAAGGTATCTTATTCTCGCGAGTATAGGTGATTGCGGCGATCTTGCCCTCGAAAGCCCTGATACCAAATCCGCCGGGCACCAAGATGCCGTCCATCTTCGATAGCATCTTCTCCAATCCGTCTTCCTTCAACGTCTCGCCATCCACCAGATGGACGTTGACCTTGCGCCCTTGGAAGATCGCGGCATGATACAGCGACTCGACTACGCTCAGATAGGCATCAGGTAAGGAAACATATTTACCCACTATCGCGATATCGACTTCTCCTTCGAGATTCTGCATGTGCTCAATGAAAGAGCGCCAGTCATCAAGGTTGATCCCGTCACTTTCCAGTCCAAGCGCCTTGAGGACCTTGGTGTCAAAGCTCTGCTCGTGCAATACCAGCGGCACTTCATAGATACTGGCAGCGTCCGGACAGGACAACACCTCCTCTGCTTTGACATCGCAGAAGAGCGCGATCTTCTCGCGGACACTGTCAGACACTTCATGATCTGAACGGCAGACGATGAAGTTGGGCTGCACTCCTATCGAGCGCAGTTCCTTGACACTGTGCTGTGTGGGCTTGGTCTTGACCTCATGCGCAGCCGCGATATAGGGCACTAAAGTGACGTGGACAAACACCACGTCGTTTGGATTCTTGGACTTCTTGAACTGGCGAGCTGCTTCTATGAAGGGCAGGCTCTCGATGTCACCAACAGTGCCGCCGATCTCGGTGATGACGATATCGGCTCCGCTCTGATCGGCGATGCGCGTAAGACGCTCCTTGATGGCATTGGTCATATGTGGGATGACCTGGACAGTCCCACCAAGGAAGTCACCACGCCGTTCACGCGATATCAGCGACTGATAAATAGAACCTGCCGTGAAGTTGGATTCACGTGAGAGGTTCTCATCGATGAACCGCTCATAGTGGCCCAAGTCAAGGTCGCCCTCATGGCCATCATTGGTAACGAATACCTCACCATGTTGGAAAGGGCTCATGGTTCCGGGGTCGACGTTGAGATAGGGATCGATCTTTTGCATGGTCACCTTGTAGCCACGTGCTTTGAGCAGGTGGCCCAACGAGGCCGCCGTAATGCCCTTTCCTAGCGAGGATACAACTCCTCCGGTCACAAAGATGTGCTTGGCCATACTCCTGTCCCAACTCCTCTACTCTCGATTGTTCCTGTCTTCATCAATACCATCAGGGGATTCTACCCCAAGTTCAATAGAATGGTTTTCAGATATCTGTCCATCAGCTATTTCATCTCTGTTTTCCCGCTCGGCAGCACTTGGGACAATCTGTTGTGGCACAGCCTCACTCCGTCCCCATTGGTCGAAGGCCGTGAGCAGACTGCTGCGGTCAACAAGCGCCGAGAAGGAGACCTTATCGCTGAGCATATTCACCGCGAACAGCACTATCGTGAAGATGACCAGTGCCCATAGGGGTAGCGCTGTTGCGAACAGGTAACCCAGGAAGGCACCCATCGAGTTCGCTCCGGCATCACCGAGCATACCCTGCTCGCCGATATCAAAGCGCCAAGTTGCCAGTAGCGGTCCCAATGCAGCCAACCCCAAAGCCGCGAGGTCGAATCCGCCCAGATTCACCGATGAGGAGATCCCCACCGTCACCAACGCCACTGTCAATCCCAGTAAATACATCTTACCGGCTCTTCCGGGTCTGAGATCGAAGAGATTCATCAGATTGGCCGAAAGCGCTATTACACAGGTAACCAGAACAACCTGCAGAGTCGAACCGATACCATTCCAGTATAGGGAGACCGCGGTGAATAGGCTCAGGAAACCGATACCGATGAATTTCAATCCACCAGTGGTCAACTCGCCTTTGAACAGGGCCTTAAGATGGCCACTGAAACCTTTCGCCTGATGATTACCTACCCAATCATCGAACAGCCCAAAGGCACACGACCCGGCAATCAGGGGGAACAGCGGCACAAGATAGCTAACCCAGGCCGGTTGGGCGATGCGTAGGGCGCCCAGCAGATGCGCGCCCACCCAAAAGAAGACCAGCCAGACAAACCATACGATGCCAAGACCACTATAGACCTTAGCATCGCGGAAGTTCGCGACTCTGGGTGAGGTTCTTTGAAGTGAGGGGGCTAACATGGTCATCACCGCAACGGGGACAACCACACAGAACACAAGTGCCGACACGATGCTGATCACAGATTTAAGCTTCCTTTCAGCAAACGGCCTAGGAAAAACCGTCTTGTCCCAGTTTACCTGAATACTTCACTGTTCGTGTTGTGAATGACAGGGAAGTTAATCGTCTGTATTGTGCTCAAGAGCGGTTCTCAATACCAGTGAAGTGCAGTACCATTGTCAAAAAGAACCGATTTCCCCTTACAGACATGGTTATCATCACAAGAAGATGTCTGCCAGTGTAATAGAGAACAGGTGTGATGAAGCGACTCAAGCATTTCGTGCTCCGCGTGGTTATCCTGTGCCTGATCATGGCGCAAGTTGCCGCAAGCCCAGCCGCGCTTGCTCTTGAATCGGATGATGCCCCGGCAGCTGAGCAACCTGCCATGGAATTATTCCCGGTTGATGACCCAGTACCGATCATCTTGCTGTATGTCCCCTATTTATACTGGGACCAGATTAATGTTGAGTCTACGCCATACCTCTACCAGTTGGTGGCGGATTCAGCGTCAGGGAATCTGATCTCCAATAATGCCTGGGTGATCGATGATCTGGAGAAGGATCCCTATGTCACCACATATCTGCAGCCCTATAGCCTGAAGCTCGCGCAATACGATGCAACTGTTGGCTATCTCTTGGACACCATGGATCCCAGGAGTCTGCTTATCGTGGCTGGCTCGAAGAACTTCCGCAACGAATGGGCACCGCAGACCTATTCGCCGATTATCATCCACGGCCAAGGTTATGAGGGATACCTCAGCTCCGACACCACCGATCATCCGCGTCTGGTAACCACTCGGGATGTATCTGCCCTCGTCCGCCACATTAATTATCTACCTGATTCACCAGATTACAGTGTAGCCACGATCACAAGCCATGCGACAGATGACGCTGCAGATGACAGGCTTGCCACTCTGATCAGGGACAGAGCGCTCTGCGATGACTTCCGATCTACCAAGCCGGCCATCAACATCGCCTTCCTCGTCCTGACTTTCTTCACATTCGTCATCTCGATCTTCCTGATCTTCCTGCACTTCAAACTCAACCGAAAGACCTTGGACTTCCTCATTCCGCTGGTCAGGATCCTCTGGCTCATCATCCTGTCGTATCCGCCTGCAACCTTCCTTATGCACCTCACACTGCCAAGCATATCCGATCCTCTTCTGCTAATGCTGGATTGTGCCGTATGGGCAGGAGCAATCGTACTCATCGCCTTGTTGATAGGTAGGCAGACCCGCTGGATACACTCGCTGACCTTCCTCTTCGCACTCACTGTCCTGGTTGTAGTGATCGATCAACTACTCGGCGGTCTCTGGACACATGTAGGCTACATCACCTACGATATCTTGGAGGGCTCGCGGTTCGATGGTCTGGGCAATGAACCCGCGGCTATGCTCTATGGCGCCTGGTTCACGTTATCCGGATTGCTTGTCAATCGTTTCCCCACGCATCGCCTGATCGCTCCATTCAAACGCTGGATCTTCCTACTCGTCTCATTTTCACTGCTCCTCATCAGTTGCCTGCCGATGTTCGGTTCCAGTTTTGGCCCGATTGTCTGGGCATTAACCGGAACCTTCTACATCTGGTGGCTGATCAACGAGCGACCGGTCACCTTGCGCGTGGTACTGCTGGCTATCGGTATCCCCATACTGCTGGCCCTTGGTGTTCTGTACCTTGATTTGCTCTACAACCCGCTCTCGCACATGCGCTGGATAATACCTTCTGCCAAACAGGGTCTAGCCGTACTGTTGCATGACATGGTATTCGAAGCTTGGCAGGTTTCGTTGAACACTACGCTCTCATATGCGCCATGGCCTGCATTGGTCTTCATCGCGGTCGTGGTGGCACTGATGGCTTTCCTCAGATTGGCCGCACCGGGGCCATATGAACAGTTCTGGCAGCGCAATGTCGGCTTCAGAGCTGCGTTCACCACGGGTCTGATCATCGTTGCAATCACACTGTTCATAGAGGATTCGGGCATACTAACCCCGTCGGTCTACCTTATCTACATGATGTCCTGTTTCGTCTGGTTGATCTGCGATCTGCATAGTTGGAGATTGCGCGAAGAGCTTCGTGGTAGCGTCGATCTATCACTCAGCGATCTGCAGAGAAACGACCGGAGAAATGGCCATCCTTCGATCGCCAACAGCGTTGATCCGATGGAATCGCTGGATACTGTACTATTAGAGGATGTGAAGCCGATAACGATGCCAACCGATTTGACGGATGTAGTCCCGCTCATCGAAGAGACAAACTTTCCCGTCGAGGACAACTCAGATGGCGATCCCCAGCCTTCTGTAGGGCGCTCCACCGCGACATTTGCCACGGTGACGTTGTTGTCGCGTGCCACTGGTTTCCTGCGCACGATGGCCTTTGCCTTCGCTTTAGGTAATACGCTGTTCTCCTCTGCCTACTATATCTCCAATAACCTGCCCAATATGCTCTACGAGCTCGTTGCCGGTGGCGTGCTAACCACCGCTTTCCTGCCGCTGTATCTAGCACAGCGTGAGAAACGGGGTAAACAAGGGGCAGCCGATTACGCTTCGAATCTGTTGGGTATCGCATTGATCACACTAGGCGCGGTCTCCCTGCTGGCTACGATATTCGCTCCTCAGGTCATCTGGACCCAGACATTCATGACCCAAGATCAGACCGAGCAGATCGAGATCGCCGTGTTCTTCTTCCGTTTCTTCGCCATACAGGCGGTGTTCTATGGAGTAGGCGCGATTCTCAGCGGCCTACTCAATGCCCATCGCATCTTCTTCTGGTCGGCGCTTGCGCCGGTATTCAATAATATCGTGGTGATCATCACCTTTCTCGGCTTCCCCTTCATCTCCAGCGTCAACCTGCTTGCAGGGATGATCTGGCTGGCTGTAGGCACCACGCTCGGTGTAGTCGCCATGCTCGTAATCCAGATTCCGGCCTTCCTCAAGCTTAATATCCCCCTGCGTTTCAAGGTTAACCTCAAGGATCCTGCCTTACGGGAGACGGTGCGGATAGCACTGCCGGCAACCATCTTCATCATCATGAATCTACTGGTAGTAGCTTTTATGAATTCATTCTCGCTTGCCGTAGCTGACAATGGCCCTTCCACCCTCAGCTTCGCCTGGCTTTGGTACCAACTGCCATACGGAGTGATAGGAGTTGCCTTATCTACTACACTGTTCACCGAGATGAGCGCGGCCTCGGCGGCGGAGGACTGGCAGGGTTTTAAGACGAATGTCAGCCGGGGTTTGCGCACGACTATCTTCCTTATCACACCTATGGCCCTGCTGCTCTTCGCGCTCTCCCATCAGCTAGCAGGACTCTACCATGCCGGTCAATTCAACTATCAAGATGTCATGAATGTTGCGCAGGTGCTCAGTGTCTGGTGCTTCGCACTGCCCTTCTATTCTGGTTACATGTATCTCTATCGCGCCTTCAGCTCACTGAGGGATCTGAAGCTCTTCATCAAGATCGATGCGGTAGGACGCGTCTTCCAAGCGTTGCTCTATGGTTTCTTCACTACCGGCTTCGGGCTCTGGGATGGTATCGGACTAATAGGTATACCAGTCGCTGACATCATCACTTACTGTCTGCTGTTTTTGGTGATGAATCGCGTGTTGCAAGGTCAGATCGGCTCCTTTGGACTCGAGGCGATATTCAAGGATGGCGCCAAGATATTCGCGGCATCTGCTGTTGCAGCCATATTCCCAACGGTTTTCGCGCGCAGCGGTTTTAACGACAACATAGCTGTCTCTTTGATCGTGATCATCGTCTGCGGGTCTGCCGGGCTTGGAATCTATTATCTGATCTGCCGGATGCTCAAGATTCCCGAAGTCAGAGTACTCAATGACCTGTTATCACGGATCGGTAGGCGTCTGCATAGATCCAATGGGGGTCGATAACGTGGCGGTGCTCGTCTGCATACCGGCCTACAATGAAGCTGAGACCATCACCGAGACGGTGCTGACGGCGAGGGCATTGCCCCATGTGACAGAGGTGCTGGTCATCGATGACGGCTCGACTGACGACACAGCGGCATTAGCCGACAAAGCTGATGCCATGGTGATAAGCGGGAAAGGCAACAGGGGGAAGGGAGCAGCCTTTGAGCTACTTGCGCGGACACTGGAGCAGCCTCTACCCTCAAGACCGGCTCTTTGCGAAAGCGATATCCTGTTGCTCTTAGATGCCGATGTGGGCAGCAGCGCTAAAGCGGCAGCGGATCTGCTCGAGCCAGTCCTGCTGGGTCAGGCCGATATGAGTGTCGCGGTATTCCCTGCTTCGCAGCAAAAAGCCGGTTTCGGACTGGTTGTGAACACCGCTCGTGAGGCTATCAGGCGATTGGGTGGCGGTTATAACGCCCAAGCTCCGTTGAGCGGGCAGAGAGCGATAACCTGGTCGTGCTTCAGGCAACTTCGACCCTTCGCTGATCGCTACGGCGTGGAAGTGGCGATGACCATCAGGGCACTACGCTGTGGCTTCACCGTACTTGAAGTACCCGTTGAGATGCATCATCGAGCTACCGGCAGGGATCTCGCCGGCTTCATCCACAGAGGAAAACAATTCCTGGATGTCAAGAAAGCCATCAGGGATCTGGGCAGATCGGGACGATGACCCGATTAGGGCAAAGTCGGGAAATGTGCGTCGGCTGGTCTATCTGATCCGTAGATACCCTTGCGTGCACCGGACAGCAATGCGACTAGACTGTATTCACCAGAAGCATCATCCAGAGTGGTGACGCAGGACAAACCCATCTGAGTCGCAGCATCGATGAAACTGTTCGCTCGCCCCTTCACCTGCGCCAACACTGCATAGCGGCCTAACGTCGTTGGGTCAACGTCATCACTAGCAGTGACTTCACCATCGCCGATCTGATCGAGTATCCCTGTCGCTGCCTCCCCCGCAGATGACTGATCATCGCCGCCTTCCATTGCGTTGGCATCAGTCGTTGTCTTCCATTGATAGACAGGCAGATCCCCAGCAGTGCCAAGGTTGTCGATATAACGCGTAATCTGCAGTCCAACCGGGTCGGCGATGCTGGCGCTGTTCTCATCATTGGAAACAGTCAACAGGTTGACCAGACCGTTTACCGCGTATGGCAGACCGTCTTCATCGGCTTCGGTCCATGTCTGCTTCTGTCTTGTTGTCATCTTATCGCTGTTAGCTGCGATGAAGCTCTTATAATCCACAGTGATAGTGATGCAATCCAAGTCAACCAGTTTTGACGTGAGAGGGAAACCGAGGATTAGGCGCTTGGTTATGGTTGGCAGCTCCTCTGTATCCACGTCTGGGACAGATGATGCGTTCGTCGATGATCCGTTTGTCGTGGAGCTGCTTGTTGTGGATCCAGACGCGTTGGATTCGTCGGCTGTCGATCCTTCAGCAGAGGAACCATTCTGCTCTGTTGCTACCGCGGCCAGCAGGCCATCGTAGGTCCATTCATCAACCAGAGCCTTGCCAATCGTCGTGGTATAAGGTTCGCCATCAACCACAGGTATAACCTGCTGCAACGATTCCGTTATCGTCGCATCTGTAAGACCGAACTCCGGAACCTTGACCGTTATGGTCACCGGCACGCCGCCACTGTCTGAGATCATCTGGCTCGTCTGCTGCGAGAGCTCGGTATCAGAAGCCGAGTCACCGCTTAAAACCACAACCGTTCGATCAACCAATTGTCCATCCTGCCAATAACCAAGCAGCTGTTGCGTCAAAGGTCGTTCGACTTCTATCTGTTTTGTAAGCTCGTTATTCTCCTGGGTTATATCGTTGAACTCCTCAAGGAGAGAATCAACCAAACCCTGTGATGTATCTCGCACCAGATCGCTTCCGGCAATCGCAGCGCCAAGCAACAACCCTATGGCCAGTGCCAGGAAAATCGAACAGATCGTCACCAGATGGTATCTGAGGTTGTACATTACTTAATCCCATCTTCATAGAGACTACAGGTACCTTACCTTCAAATCATTCAAGCTCGTCTAGCTGCTACAAGCATCTAGATCACAAACCGAGGTGTGTTCGGATATTCAACCACATCACGGTGAAGATATTGCGAAGCGGCTCTGAGATAGCAATCACTGAGACAACCACCAAGAACGCAGCCAAAACTACCAGCAGTATATGTCGAGGCGGAGCTGAGGCTCGATACAATTTGCTCACACCCTTGGCATCCACGAGCTTGGTACCAACTTTAAGCCGCACCAGGAAGGATGATGCCATTCCTGCCCTTCCCTTGTCCAGGTATTCCACAAGATTGGAATGAGTACCCAAGGCCACTATCAGATCTGCCTTCTTCTCCCAAGCGAGAAGCAACGCGAGATCCTCGCTGGTTGCCGCAAGCCGCCATGGCGAAGCCATCACGCCCAGCTTTTCCAAACGTGTCTGCGAGGGACAGGTCCCGTCCTCATAGGCGTGTGGGATGACCTCGGCGCCCGACTTCAGCGCTGCATCTGTCACAGAGTCCATATCGCCGATGATGATATCTGGTTTGAAACCCGCCTCGAGCAGGGCATCGGCCCCTCCATCGACGCCTATCAACACCGGCTTGATCTCACGGATATACGGCGTCAGGGTTCTTAAATCCTGAAGGTATTCGTAACCACGCACCACAACCAATACCTGCCGTCCTCTAATCGGCGTCCGTACGGGCGGAACCCAGGGATCATAGATCAGGCTGACTTTCTCCCGCTCCAGGTACTCGATGGTATTCTGGACGAATTTCTCCATCTGCTGATCGAGCATGCGCTCTGCGGCTTGCATCCTCAGTTCGATCTGCGTCCGATCCAGAAGCGTGCCACTGGCTATCACCAGATTATTGCAAACCAGCTCGTTATCCACGATACTGACAATATCACCATCGCTGACAACCTCGAAGACCTCAGGTCCCACGTTATCCAACAATTCGATACCAGCATCCACAAGGATTTTCGGTCCCACATTCGGATAACGCCCAGAGATCGACTGAGCGGCATTTACCACACCCTTCACACCGCTCCTAACCAGACCTTCTGCGGACACCCTGTCGATATCCACATGATCGATAATGGCGATGTCAGACGTTGTAAGGGTTTGGACCAAGAACTTTGTCTTCTTGCCTAATTGCGCTTTTCCACTGATCGTCATAGTCTACACCAGCTCACATAACAACTGTCGGGCATGCTCTAGCGCCACGACATCATCGCTACCTGATAGCATCCGAGCAATCTCGCTGGTACGGTCTTCGCCAAACACCGCAGTCAACGCAGTATGCGCCATACCTTCACTCACATGCTTACTGATCACAAGGTGGGTATCGGCAACAGCGGCGATTTGGGCAAGATGTGTGACGGCGATCACTTGATGCGTCTGCGCAAGCTGGCGAAGACGTTGGGCGACCGCGACAGCCGTTATGCCACCTATCCCTGCATCGATCTCATCGAAGACCAGCGTTACTGCAGCTGCCTCCTGCCCGATCAGCGTCTTCAACGCCAGCATCACACGCGAAAGCTCTCCCCCACTTGCAATCCTGGCCAACGGACGCGGAACAGAGTTCGCACTTGGTTGATACAGCAATTCATAGCGGCATGACCCGTTGATAGTCCAGTCCTCGCGCTTGAGTGGGGTGATAGCCAACTCGAAAGAGGCACCTGCCATGGCCAGGTCCTGCACAGACGCGCTGACTGCATCAGCGAAATCCCTGCTCCCGTTCTCTCGTATCTGCTCCAAGTGCTCGGCAGCCTGCCTCAATGTTGATTCAGCCTCCTGTAAGGCTATCTTTGCCTCTTGCCGACGCTCATCGATATCACTGGTGAGGTTGATGGTATCCGAGGCTTCATGCCAAGTGTTGAGCACATCATCCATGCGCGGGCCATACCGTCTGCATAACCCTTCAAGCTGTCCCAATCGATCCAATGCTCGCTGAAGCGCCTCGGGGTCGAACTCGACATCATCGCGATAAGCTCGCAACTCAGAAGCCAGATCCTCTAAGTCGATGAGCAGGGACTCCATACGATTGGTAAGTGCATCCAATTCGACATCGACAGTTGAGCTACGGGTCAAGCCCTTCAGGGCTGTTCCCAGCTTATCCAAAGCGCCGTCGTCACTTCGCAACGCCTCAAAAGCCTCACCCGAGACCTGTGCCAACTGCTCCCCGTTGCGTAGACGTGGAAGCTGCTGTTCGATTTGCTCCAGCTCGCCCGGTTGAGGATCGAGGGCATTGATCTCATTGAACGCGGCTTGTGCCTGCTGCAACTTCACCGAGGAGGTCAGAGCAAGCTCCTCTATGCGCTCAACCAGTTCCTCGGCTTCATGCTGATGATGCCATGCCTGCTGGTATGCCGCTAACGCCTGACTGGCAACAGAGCCGATGAAACGATCCAGATACGTCAGTTGCGTGGACGGGGAGAGCAGCGATTGATGCTCGTGTTGTCCATGCAGGTCGAAGAATGGCCCGATGCGTGCTGCCAGTGCGCCTACGGTGACCATTTCATCATCAAGAGTACAACGCGATCGCCCATCCTGGCTTATTCGCCGACAGATGATGTGCTCGCTATCGTCTAGGGTCATCCGTGCCTCAACCCGCGCCTCAGAAGCAGTGTCGCGCACCAAGGTGCTGTCGCCACGCTCACCGATCAACAGCTTCAGCGCGCCAAGCAGGGCTGTCTTCCCGGCTCCCGTCTCACCAGTAAGCACAGTGAGACCAGGTGAGAACTCCATGCTGGCATCCTCGATGAGCGCGATATCCCTTACCCGAAGCTCATCGAGCATATCCGCCCCCAAAGAAGACCTGCGAGACTGCTGTGTAGAAATCTGGTGCGTCATAACGAACAAGCAGCAACTCATCCGGGTTGCGATTTACGCTCACTGCCACGATCTCGGCGTCATTGTCCTTGGGGTGCTCGAGTGCCTCTCCGTCAGCGAAGACGGTGATCTGTTGCTCGCGTTTAGCCGTTGGCAGTAATTCAATCACGTCGCTTGGAGCGGTCACCATCGCACGAGCAGCCAATGTATGCGGAGCGATTGGCACGACACAGAGACCCTTATGGGTGGGCGCCATCAATGGGCCACCAGCCGATAACGCATACGCGGTCGACCCGGTTGCCGTAGCCACCATTATTCCGTCGCCACGGATGTCCGCGATGTGCACGCCGTTGATGAGCAGGTTGACGTCGATGACCCTACCCGAGCTCCCCCTGGCTAACACGATCTCGTTGAGGGCGGTTATCTGTTCCGTATGGCCATCGGCAAATTCGATGCATGCGAGCAAAACCGTCCTCAGCTCATGCACGACCTCGCCTGCGAAGACTGCCTGCAGTGCAGAGATCGGGTCATCACCGGATGCGCCAGCCAAAAAACCCAGGTGGCCAAAATTGAAGCCCAACAACGGAACCCGTGACGCTCCGACAATCCGGGCTGTACGCAAGATGGCGCCATCGCCGCCAAAGACACAGACAAGGTCATAGCTGCCTATCTGGGTGGTTAACTGCGAAACCGCCGCACTCTTGCGACAAAAGTCACCGCTTGAGGCTATAGTGGTCGATATCCCCTGAGCACGCAACCAGCGGTCCACTTCATCACGGGCATTTGTCGCCAGTGCATTAGCTGTATTCGCGACCAGAAGTAGTCTCATCATCAATCCCTTACGTTGCGGGACGATACCGCTTATCCATCAAGCCGTCCATGTGCCTGCTCGACAACTATCTCAGTGGCAATAGTAGCGCATATCCCGTCTTTTTGTGCCCATAACAGAAACTCGATATTTCCTTCGGCACCCTTTATTGGCGATGATGTCAAACCGCGAGCGGTCAGAGAGGTGCTCTTCATACTATCGAGAACCAACTCTAAAGCCTTGATGTGCAACTCCGGTTCACTAATCACTCCACCACGGTCAACATCGGCAGGTGGCAACTCGAATTGCGGTTTGACCAAAGCGATAAGGTTTCCACCAGATAGTAATAATCTCTCAATCTGCCTGAGGATATTCCTGACTGTCATGAAACTGACATCAACTACCGCAACATCAAATGGCGCACCCAACGCTGCCGGATCAGCGGTACGGATATTGGTCCGCTCGAAAACTGTGACCCTCTCATCACTTCTGATCTGCCAGGCGAGTTGTCCATAGCCAACATCGACAGCGACTACAGAAGCGGCCCCTCGCTTGAGCAGGCAATCGCTGAAGCCGCCCGTGGAGGCACCAATATCGATACAGCGCGATCCCTTGACAGAGAGTCCAAATTCATCAAGCGCCCCGGCCAGCTTCTCGCCACCGCGCGAGACGAAGGGGCGCGATTCTATCAGGTTGATGGGAAGCCCCCCGTCCACCAGGGTCCCGGGCTTAGATAATACTGTGTCGCGGCTGCGGACGATACCGGCGATGCAGGCTCGGGCGGCCTGCTCGCGAGTAGCGAAATGGCCACGAGCTACCAGCAGTTCATCGAGCCGCGTCTTGGCCATAGAGTTTATTCTTGATTGTCTGAGCAACTTGAGGTGCGGAGAGTCCCAAGTCCTTAACCAGATGAGCCACATCGCCATGTGTGATGAACTCATCCGGCAGTCCCAAGACCAATGTCCGTGTTGCGTGGCACTGCCCGTCTAGCAAGCGCTTGGCCAATACCTCCAGCACTCCGGAGCCAAAGCCACCGTTAACAGTACCTTCCTCCAAGGTGATAACCAGCTTAGTGGTACTGGCTTCAAGTATCGCGTCTTCATCCAGAGGCTTAACCCAGAGCATGTTATACACAGCAGCTTCGATACCTTCTTCTGCTAGGATGTTGGCCACTTCGTTGGCGATACGCACCATCCTGCCCACCGCCAGCAAAGCCACATCCTTGCCCTCGCGGATCTTAGCGGCCTTCCCCTCCTGTAGGAGCCGAGGCGGCCTTTGCTCCAGTTCCCTGACTATCGATCCTCTGGGGTAACGCAGCGCGATTGGTCCGTTATCCAGTGCTAAGGCAGTATGCAGCGCATCGATGAGCTGATTGCCATCAGCTGGAGCCAGGATCCTCATTTGGGGAATGGAGCGCAGATACACCAGGTCAAAGACGCCATGATGAGTGGGACCGTCCTCTCCCACCAAGCCCGCCCTGTCGATACAGAACACCACATGTTGTTTCTGCAGCGCCACATTGACGATCATCTGATCATAGGCCCGCTGCAAGAACGTAGAATAGATTGCCACAACGGGCAGCTTCCCGCCCAAAGCCAAGCCGGCGGCGAACGTCACTGCGTGTTCCTCGGCGATCCCCACATCGAAGAAACGGTTGGGATAGTGTTTCTTAAAGGCGCTGAGACCGGTACCATCCTGCATGGCCGCCGTGATGGCGATGATGTCCGGGTTGTTGCCGCCTTCTGTAACCATCGCCTGTGAGAAGACCTCAGTGTACTTGGGCTGGCCAGTAGCCGCGCTCACCGGCTCTCCGGTCTCGGGATCATAGGCGCCAACACCATGGAAGATATCCGGTCGTTCCTCGGCATAGGAGAAGCCACGGCCTTTTGTGGTAACCGCATGGATCAGCACCGGACCCCTGGTCTTCTTTGCGGCAATCAATGCCTCCTGCAATGCCGTGATGTTATGGCCATCGATAGGGCCGATATACTTGATGCCCATATCCTCAAAGAACATCCCGGGAACCACAAGCTTCTTGAATGAGCCCTTGAATGCTTCCCCTGCGTCGACCAGGAAGCGACCTACGCGGCCAAGCTCACCCAGCTTGCCCTCAACGCCATCACGAGCGCTGATATAGGGCTTGCTGAGCCTGGCTTTGGCTAGATACAGCGACAAGGCGCCAACATTGCGGGAGATACTCATCTCATTATCGTTGAGGATGATAGTCAGATTGGTATTCAGGTGACCGATGTGGTTCAAAGCCTCAAACGCCATACCACCTGAGATAGAGGCATCACCGATAAGCGTAACCACATTCTCGGTGCGACCATCAAGATCCCTGGCCATGGCCAATCCCAATGCAATCGAAAGCGAGTCGGAAGCATGACCGGCATCATGGCTGTCATAAGGGCTTTCTGCCCGCTTGGTAAATCCACAGATACCACCGTAGCAACGCAGGGTATCAAAATCACTGCGTCGACCGGTGATCAGTTTGTGCGCATACGCCTGATGACCAACATCGAATACCAGATGATCATGACTGAAATCATAGATGGAGTGCAGAGCCAAGATCAGTTCCACTGCGCCTAGACTTGATGCCAGATGTCCACCAGTCTTCGCAGTTGTATTGACCAGCTCCTCGCGAATCTCCTGGGCCAAGATATCAAGTTGCTCTTTGGATAAAGAGCGAACATCTTCGGGTCCATTTATACCAGAAAGGATACTGTTCATAGCGATTCATCGACTCTCTGCGGTGCCCTCAGCAGTATTGGCATCGTCAGGTTCACTGTCATCATCGCCAGATCCCTCATCAGATTGAACCACTGCCTCAACTGAGACGGATTCATTGTGCGAATGAATCACCGCCTCTTCAGAAATGGATTCCAGCTCCTCAGTTGAGAAATCCGTACGATCGATCAATTCGGCACAGCGACTGCCCAGCCGCAGAGCCTCCTCGTACAGATCAAGGCTTTTCTCCAGAGGGATATCTCTGGAGCGTACCTGGACGACGATCTCCTCAAGACGCTCCCGTAAGCGGGAATATGTGCTTGGATCATTCATCTGCTGTCTCTTCTGTTCCGGTTTCGCTCTTAATCTCCTCGAGATAATCAGCTATTCGCCCCAAAACACCGTTCACAAAGCGAGAGCTGTCATCTTCACCGCCAAAATCCTTTGCCAGCTCAACGGCCTCGTTGATCGATACGCTATAGGGTACATCATCAACATGGAGAATCTCGAAGGTGGCAAGTCTGAGTATACTCTTGTCTACCAGCGGCATGCGTTCCAAAGACCAGTTTTCAGAGGTCTGCCCAATGAGGTTATCGACCTCTTCGATATGAGAGCTGGTTCCCAAGAGCAGCATTCGCGTGAAATCACAGATCAAACCAACTTCCTCGACGCAAAGGGACCGCTCCATGATCTCGTCGACTGGTAAACCGGTTATCTCACTTTGATAAAGAACCTGAAGCGCTTTACGCCGTGCAAGGGTCCGAGCCTGATGCACGCCTTGACGAGTTGTCACTGGCCCCTACTCCATGAACTGGATGCCGTCGATGAAGACGTTAACCGCCGCCACATCAACGCCAACCTGGCTCTTGAGGGCATCAGCTGTCGTTGAGCGGATCTGCTCAGCAACCTCTGGCAGTCTGAAGCCATGATAGACTTGGACATGCACCTCTACAGTTATCATCTCGTCCTCAGCAGTCACGATGATACCCTGATTGGCATGTCGTTTATTGAGAGCGGACATAACTCCTTCAGACATCCGTGGCGCACCGATGACGGCAACTCCCTCAATTTGGCTGATAGCCAAGGACAGGATAGTCTCAACTACGCCTGGAGCGATGGTTAAGCCATCAACATTCAACTTCTCTTCCATCAGGCTTACTCCTTATCCGCATCTTCCAGATGCGTTGTCACGAAGTCTGTATACACCTCGCCGGCCAGATAAGCCGCTGTTTCCAGCACCCGCAGATGAAGCGGGATTGTGGTCTTTATCCCCTCGACTCTGAGTTCGCGCAACGCTCGCTTACCACGAGCAATCGCCTCTTCACGCGAATACCCCCAAACAATCAGTTTCGCTATCAGTGAATCGTAGTTCGGCGGAACCGTATAGCCGGTGTAGACGTGAGTGTCGACGCGCACCCCGGGACCGCCCGGCAAAACCAAATCGGTGATGGTTCCCGGGCTGGGCCAGAAGTTATTGTCGGGATCCTCGGCATTGATCCTGAATTCGATTGAATGACCCCACGGTTGCAGCGGGACACGATCCAGGAAGCTTATCGGTTCTCCTGCGGCTATGCGGATCTGTTCCTTGATCAGATCGGTACCGGTGATCTGTTCGGTCACTGGATGTTCAACCTGGATACGCGTGTTCATCTCCATGAAGTAGAAATCGCCCTGTTCATCGAGTAGGAACTCCACCGTGCCAGCTCCCAGGTAACCGGTTGCGCGCACAGCTGCCAGGGCAGCCTCACCCATCCTGTTCCTGAGCTCACTGCTCAGTGCCGGTGACGGAGCTTCCTCGAGCAGCTTTTGATGGCGGCGCTGGATAGAGCAGTCGCGCTCACAGAGATGGACGGCGTTGCCCTGACTATCTGCCAATATCTGCAGCTCGATGTGACGAGGACGTCTGAGGTATTTCTCCAGGTAGACCTCATCGTTACCAAAAGCCGCACCGGCCTCAGTGCGCGCCGCTACGAATTGCGATTCGATCTGCGAGGCATCATCGACCACTCGCATCCCCTTGCCACCACCGCCAGCGCTGGCCTTGATCAGCACCGGATAGCCAACCGCCTGGGCAAAGGTAGCAGCATCAGCTGCTGTCTGAACCAAACCATCACTGCCGGGTACCGTAGGTACACCGATATCCATCATGGTGGCGCGGGCAACACTCTTATCACCCATCATCTCGATAGCTTCAGGCTTTGGGCCGATGAACACCAGGTCGTTATCGGCACAAGCTCGCGCGAAGGTGGCATTCTCGGCCATGAAACCATAACCAGGGTGTATCGCCTGAGCGCCATAGGAGGTAGCAGCACTGATGATCGCCGGTATCGACAGGTACGACTGAGCAGAGGGGGCTGGACCGATGCAGACCGCCTGATCAGCTAGTCGTACTGCCAAAGTATCAGCATCCGCCTCTGAGTAGACGACTACCGTCTCAACGCCCAACTCGCGGGCGGCACGGATTATCCGAACTGCAATCTCGCCTCGATTGGCGATGAGTATCCTTTGAAACATCACTCTTTTTGACTTCCAATCGGCTCAAGGTAGAACATCACAGTGCCATATTCCACTGGCGTAGCGTTCTCAACACACACCTCACGGATGATGCCCATCTGCTCAGCAGCGATCTCATTCATCAATTTCATCGCTTCAACGATGCATAGCGCCTGACCGGCCAATACCTCATCGTCAACCTGAACATACGGTGGCGCGTCCGGAGCCGGAGCGGCATAGAATGTACCCACCATCGGGGCTTTCACAGGAATCCAGTGTGTAGGTCTGTCGCCGGCATCCGCTACTGGGGCAGCCTTCTTCTCCGGCACGGCCTCAGTGGAAACCGACGGCTTTATCTCACCAGTCGCGACACCTGTTTGCCCTGGGGCGCGGACGGTGATCTTCGAACCGGCTTCCTCAACCGTGATCTCGCCGATGCCAGATTCCTCAACGATACGGATCAGCTCACGGATCTGGTTCATATCCACGGTTTGTTCCTCCTTGGTAGCCGCTGCTTCCTCAGAAAGCAGGAATGTGGTCTTCTCCGATGTACGATGCTTGGAAAGATAGGTGCGAGCCTCATTGGGGAACAACGCCCACATCAAGACGTCTTCCTCGCTATGGGCCAAAGCTCCGGCCTCCTCCGCAACCTCCGCATAGGTTGTGGTAACCAAAGAGGAAGGAGGGGTTTCGGGGTCAAGTGGCTTGACATCTCCAAGCACCTTCTTGACGACCTCGCGATCCAGAGGTCCGGGCGCCTTGCCATAATAACCGGCGATGTAGTCCCTCATCTCCGTGGAGATGACACTCCAGCGCTTGCCGGTGAGTACATTGAACACAGCCTGGGTTCCGACAATCTGGCTCATGGGAGTGACCAACGGCGGGAAGCCCACCTCGGCGCGAACCCGGGGGATCTCCTCCATTACATCGGGGAGGCGGTCAGAGGCCTTTTGGATCTCCAGCTGGCTGACGAGGTTGCTCATCATGCCGCCGGGAACCTGATGACTGTAGACCTGCATATGGATAAGGGAGCTTACGCCCCGTTTATATTTACCGCGTTGACGTACGCCCTCCCAGTACTCCGAGATCTCAAAGAGCAGATCAAGATCCAGGCCGGTGTCAAAACCGGATTCCTTGAGAGCGGCAACGACCATCTCCACGGCGGGCTGAGAATTACCAAAAGCCAAAGGAGCGGAAGCGGTATCAACGATGGCTGCGCCGGCCTCGGCGGCCTTGAGGTAATTCGCGGGAGCCATGCCACCTACATAGTGGCAATGGACATGGATGGGAAGGCCTATCTGCTCCCTGAACGCTTTGACCATCCGCTCTGTACGGTAGGGTGTAAGCATCCCCGCCATGTCCTTGATGCAGATGGAATGTGCGCCCAGACCCTTGAGCTTCAAACCGTATTCTATGTAACTGTCCAGGGTGTGCACGGGACTCATCGTATAGCAGATGGCGCCTTCAAGATGCGCGCCGGCTTCGTTCACGGCTTCTGCACTGTCGATGACGTTGCGGATATCATTGAGGGCGTCGAACACCCTGAAGACATCGATGCCGTTGCGGTGTGCCGCCTTGATGAAACGGTTGACGATCTCGCGGGAATAATGTCGATAGCCCACCAGATTCTGTCCGCGCACCAGCATTGAGAGCGGAGTCTTGGGACAGTGTTTCTTGATTGCCCTCAGGCGCTCCCAAGGGTTTTCGTCCAAGAAACGCAGACAGGTATCGAATGTGGCGCCGCCCCATGCCTCGATAGCCCAGTAACCCACCTGATCCATCTTGGGCAATATCGGCAACATGTCACCGATCTGCATACGCGTTGCCCACAATGACTGGTGAGCGTCGCGAATGGTTGTGTCCATTATGTGCAAGGTTCTCATAGCACCTCCCTGACGGTTGTTCAAACCCAATCACCATGCGTAACGTCGCAGCATGAAACTGTGATTATAACTGAAAGCCAATCCAGACACTTCCAGCCAGGGGTAAAGGGTGCAGATGGCCAGTGCGTATGGTTGCCTGCCGCGTTGATCAGACACGAGTGATGTAGCGACCGTCCCGTGTGTCGATCTTCAGCACATCACCATTGTTCACGAACATCGGTACCTGCACAACGGCTCCGGTCTCCAGCGTCGCCGGCTTGTTACCACCTTGCACAGTATCACCCTTGAAGCCTGGTTCAGTCTCCACTACCTCAAGTTCCACGAACATCGGTGGCTCAACCCCTACCAGCTCATCCCCTGCATACTGCAGAGAGGCGACATCGTTCTCCTTTAACCACTTTGCGGCATCGCCAACGGCTTCTGCCGGTAACGAGACTTGATTGTAGTCGTTGGTATCCATGAAATAGAAGCCATCACCGTCGCTGTAAAGGAATTGCATCTCTTTGGTATCCATGCGGATCTCATCGAACTTCTCCCCCGACCTGAACGTCAGGTCGTTGACGCGACCGGTACGGATATCGCGGATCTTAGTGCGCACGAACGCACCGCCCTTACCGGGTTTGACATGTTGGAACTCGATGATCACGCACGGCTTACCGTCTATCAGTATCGCCTTGCCATTCTTGAAATCTGCAGTTGAGATCGCCACGGTCTTCCTTTCTGGTTTCTGTAAGCTGGAATTATAAACGATTGGCTTCCTGCCTCACAGCTTGATAGCCCTATAGTTCAAGTAATTCATGCGAAGACTTTGTGAAGTTCACAAATCCCTCATCTGTTACCAGACCAAAATCCTCGATACGCACGCCCCCCTCACCTGGTAGATAGATGCCTGGCTCAACAGTGACCACATTGCCTGCGATCAGTGGTTGCGTCGCCTTAAGCGCGAGTGCCGGTGCCTCATGTACATCGATACCCACGCCATGGCCGAGAGAATGGATGAATGCGCCGGGGAATCCCGCTTCGTCGATGACCTGCACCGCTAGCCTGTACAGTTCCTCCCCGCTTCTACCTGCCTGCAATCGCGCTTTAACCGCCTCTTGGGCTTCAAGTACCGTAGAATAGATCTTTCGTTGTCTGGCACTTGCCTTGCCCAAAACCACCGTACGGGTCATATCTGCGCAGTAATCCAGATAGCAGGCGCCAAAGTCCATCAAGACGAAATCCCCCGATTCGAAGCGTCGATCTGTTGGCACTGCGTGTGGAACGGCACTGTTGGGTCCGCTGGCGACTATCGAGGGGAAAGCCAGGCCGTCGGCACCAAGACTGCGTAGCTGGTATTCAAGTTCCAACGCAGCCTCCTTCTCGCTTCTGCCAACCTGCAACCAATCCACCATATGCTCAAACGCAGCATCGGTGAACTCCTGGGCTATTCGTATCGCGCTGATCTCCCGCTCATCCTTGACGGCGCGCAAGTTGGTCGTAGCGTCGCTGAGCTCCACCAGTTCATAGGCATCCGAACCCAGTTTCTCATCGAAGGCCTTTTCGAGCGCACGATAGAGATCGAGGCGGATGTCTGATTCGATTCCGATTCGGATCGGTTTCTGCGGTTGAACAACGTGATTAGCGAGCTGTTCGGCGATGTATTCTGAATGCCGTTTGACCTCATCCGATATCAGCCAGAGACCGTCGCTGTTCCTCTCCCGCAGGGTTTGACTGTAGCGAGCGTCGCTGTGCAGAAAGGCGAAACCTTCCGCCACCAAAGCGATATGTGCCTGCTCGCTATCGAACACACGGTCAAAGCCAGTTAGCCAACGTATATCCGAGGTGTGGGTGCACAGATAAGCATCCACCTGCTCCTTGACCAGCTTTGATCGCAGAGCGACGATTCTTCTGTCTCCCACCATCAGGCATCTTCTTCAGGTTCAAGGTACGCTATGAGACAATCGAGGGCTTCGCAGTAGCTCCTAGCTCCCTTGCCCATGAATTGGCCAATGCATACGTCGGTCATCACACTGTGCTTGCGAAACTCCTCACGAGCGGTGATATCTGTGAGATGCACCTCGACTACCGGCGTCTCCACCGCTGCTATGGCATCGCGCAAGGCGATAGAGTAATGACTATGACCGGCCGGGTTGTAGATGATCCCCTGATAACCTCTTGGAGAGTTCTGGATCGTATCAATGAGGATACCCTCATAGTTTGATTGGAAGAACTGCAGGTCGATCTCTTTGCCTTGCCCCCGAGTTGAATTCAGTTCATCGGCGTATCCGGCGATCTCGCGGTTCAACGCGTCGAGCGTCTGCGAACCGTAGATCTCGGGCTCACGCCTGCCCAGCATATTGAGATTGGGCCCATTGAGTACCAGTATCTTCATATGATGTCCTTTCGAGGTTTTGTAGTATTCAGCTGTGCCTACAGATGATCGAAGATAGCGGCTGAGCAGCTATCTTCGTGCCATCATCACTGTTCACATCCTTGCTTGTTCCCATAGTATCAGGTAGATCTTGACCAAATCCGGATCCACGGCAATGGTTTGCCACTCCCCCGGTTCGGTAGCCAGCACAAAACGCAGTTCGTTGTTGCGTACCTTCTTGTCTGAGAACATCCGCTCAAACAGCTCATCGGCAGGATACGATTCGGCTATGGGCGTCAAACCAAGGTTATCCAGCAAATCGTCTTGTAGTTTGACGAATCCCTCAGAGGCACCGATTGCCTCTATAGCCAATCGTGCCGCGAAACGCATTCCTTCCGCCACAGCCCTACCGTGAGATATCTTGCCGAAGCCGGCTACTGCCTCCAAGGCGTGGGCGAAGGTGTGCCCATAGTTCAGGCATTCGCGCAGACCCTTCTCCGTCTCGTCATGAGCTACTACACGTGCCTTAAAGCCCAATGATTGGACGATCGCCTGCTGCACAACGGTTTCGTCGTGTGCCACCAGCATACCGGCATTATCCACGAGCCACTGTGTGAAGTCGCTGCCGTCGATCAGCGCGGACTTAGCGATCTCGGCGAAACCGTTCTCCCATTCTCCTGCTGGCAGTGTTGCCAATACCGCTAAGTCAGCAGCAACATAAGTGGGTTGCCTGAATGTCCCCACCAGGTTCTTTCCTCCCGCGAGGTTGATGCCATTCTTGCCACCTATCGACGAGTCGACCATCGCCAGCAAGGTGGTTGGCACCTGGATGAAACCTATACCGCGCATATAGGTGGCCGCGACAAAGCCGGCGATATCGCCAACAACACCGCCTCCTAGGGCAACGATCACACCGTCCCGACCAATGCCCAGTAACGCAAGCGCGTCCCAAAGCTCAGCTGCCACCGCGACACTCTTACTCTTTTCACCGGCAGGAATGCTCAACTCGAATACCTCGAAGCCGGCTTTCCGCAGTCCTGTCTTCACATCACTCAGGTAACGCGGGCCCACCTCGCTATCGGTGATCACCACCGCCCTGGTCGCTTGACAGACATCCCGTACGTGCACGCCAAGATTTACCAGCAGGCGATGTCCAACCCGTATGTCGTAGGTGTCGCCACCTTCCAGCACAACCCTCAGTCTGCGAGTGCTCATCTTTAACCTTCCCGATTTCACTTAAATCTGAGCCAGCGCGATGCGCCAGCGCGTTACATCATCTGTACCCTGTGTCAGTTCTTCACCTAGATAACCTTCAGTTCACTTAACCGCTGATACACCTCATCCGCAACCTGTGCAACACCCTTGGCCGAGGTATCTACCCTGATATCGGCAATCTCCTCGTACCAACCTCGACGCTGCTCAAGAAGCTGATGCGGCGTGATTGAGCCCCGTAGTAGTGGCCGGTTGTCATCTTGTCCCACACGAGCCAACGACTCTTCGGCACTCACTTCAAGATAGACTATCGTACCAAGCTCTGCGAGGAGGCTACGGTTCTGCGCACGCACAACCACTCCGCCGCCGCAGGATACGACACTTTGCTCTTGACTGCTCAGCGCCTTTAACACAGCACGTTCGCGACTGCGAAAACCATCCTCACCTTCCTTGGCAAAGATATCTGCGACACAACAGCCTGCCTCGTGTACAACGAGTTCATCGGTTTCCAGCAACCTTAGTCCCGTCTTAGCGGCTAGCATCCGCGCGACGCTCGATTTACCCGAGCCCATGAAGCCGATCAGGATGATATGCGCTGGCGAAGTGCTGTCCATCTGAGATTACCGACTAATGCGTTCGATATAAGCTTCGAAAGCCTTGAGGATATCAGCAATGGTGTCATAGCCGAACTTGCGTTGATAGGCGTCTGCCAATACCAGCGCCACTTCGGCCTCGGCGACCACAGCAGCAGCTGGGACAGCACAGACGTCCGAGCGTTCCTTAGAGGCCTCTGTCACCTGCCGCGAGATCAGGTCGATGGTCTGCAGTGGTTGCGTGAGCGTTGGGATGGGCTTCATCACCGCACTGATCAACAGTGTCTCACCTGTGGTCATGCCGCCCTCAAGTCCTCCGGCATTGTTGCCGGCACGCCGAGGTATACCCCTGCCGCCCAAGGCACCCGGATTGATGATGGCATCATGAACCTGGCTGCCCGGCAAGCTGCCAGCTTCAAAGCCCAAGCCGAACTGTACTCCCTTGATAGCGGGGATAGAGCAGACTGCTCCGGCTAAGGCACCGGTTAGACGATCTTCTGCCTGAGCGTAACCACCTATACCTGGCACAAGCCCGGTTACGCTGACGTTGAACCAGCCGCCAAGGCTCTCACCGGCTGCTCGAGCCTCATCGATAGCCTCAACCATCTGCTGGCTTACTTCCTCATCAGGGCAACGTACAGGAGATACCTCGATCTTGGTTGCGGAGAATACCGCTTTCTTGCGGGCGATGGCCTGATCGGGCAGCACTACAGCACCGATTCGGGTGACATACGAGCCTATCTCCACACCAAGATGTGACAGGAACGCCCTGGCAACGGCTCCGGCAGCCACTCGTGCAGCGGTCTCGCGAGCACTGGCCCGCTCCAAGACGTCACGGCAATCCTGGGTACCTATCTTCATCGCTCCCACCAGATCGGCATGACCTGGACGTGGCGACTGCTCTCTTACCAGATCGTGCGGAGGCTTGCCTTCCTGCGCCATGCGATCACTCCAGTTGGGCCAATCGCGGTTGGCGATCATTATCGCCACTGGCGATCCGATTGTCTTACCAAAACGCACGCCACTCAAGATCTCTGCACTATCACGTTCAATCGCCATGCGGCCACCGCGTCCGTGCCCGCTCTGCCTTCGAGCCAAGTCGGCATCGATACTGGTCGCATTGAGTATCACACCCGCTGGCACCTCGCTGACAATGGTCACCTGCGCGGGTCCATGTGATTCGCCTGCACTTTGATATCTCATCTGAAACCTCTCTGATTAACCTGGATACGCAAGGGAATTCTACCATTGCAGGGCAGATATCGAAACGGCAAGCGTCTGAAGCCACTAGCTCGTCGGTTTGCCTGTTCGCTTGGTGGTGCCAGATTCAGACCGCTCTGGCCTTCAGCTCTGCAGCTGCCGCAGCAAGCATCTTATCGCGTGGGGCAGTCATATGCCCCTTCTCAAGATCCACAAGCCAATGCTCGATGCTCGATGCGGCCTGTTCAACCAACATGGCCAAACCATCGATAGTCCGGCAACCCGCCGCGCGTGCTCCGGCCAACAGAGCGGTCTCACCGTGTGCATAAACCGTATCCAGGACGAACATATCTGGATGCAGGAATCCAACAGGAACAACCGAAGGGTCACCAGCCTGCATTCCCAGTGGCGTGGCATCGATCAGCGCAGTCGATTCTCTCAAGACGGCTGCCAGATTGCCCAGATCTATCGCGAAGATCTGCGTTTGCGGTCGATGGCTTGCGCAATCCTGCATCTTATCCGCCAGATCCAAGCTGCTCGGCACAATCAAGCTTCCCTTTGCGATTGGATCCCCACACATCAGTTGGCTGGAGAATACACGTTGATACATCAGCTCGAAATTCATGATGAACTGCTCGGCTTTATCCCTGTCTCGGCTGAGGATGCCCACTGTAGCCGCATTAGCTTGCACCAGCGCCAGCAGCGCCGCCGCAGCCACAGGTCCAGTGCCACAGATCACGACATCCGCGCCATCTGGCTCAAACCCGATTTCGCATAACGAGCGTACCGCTGCCTGTCCATCGGTGTTGTGGCAGATCATCAGATCGGATCCGATCAAGGCCAGTACGTTGGCACCACCGATGACCTCGCTTTCCGGATCGGGACTGTCGCAAAGCTGTAATGCCTTTTGCTTATAGGGGGTAGTGACGTTCAGGGCGACGACATTCTCCTTGCCACTGCGCATATCTGCAAGCAGCTGGCTGAATCCAATCTCGCTGACGCAGGGGAAGAGCTCATAGCTCCAGTCCAGTCCGAGTTCCTGATAGGCTGCGGAGTGGATACAGGGCGAAAGCGAATGGTCAATGGGGTATCCAGCTAGTCCTGCTCTGATGCGCTTCCCCATTTTATTTTCCCTCTCCTGTGTGCTGTCCCAACTTTTCCGATCATCTCTCCGGCTGACGGTCCCCCATCAACACGCGCTCCAGGCGGCGAAGCAACAAGGTGTGCCAGAGGTCTTTACGAGCTCGTGGGCTAACCATGATAGCCGGCATACCGGCCAGATGCGCGCCCAATACGTCCGTTAGCAGCTGATCGCCGATGACTATGGTCTGCTTCTTCTTCGCTCCAATTCGCCTCAAGGCAGCGAAGAAGGCAATCGGTACCGGTTTCATCGCCTTATAGATACAGGGTAATTCTAATTGCTCGGCATAGGAGAACACCGACTTGTGCCAGTTGTTGGATAGCAGGCAGATGGACAGACCGCTGTCCTTGGCTGCAGTGATCCACTGCTCAACTGTTTCCGGGATCTGTTTGGTATCCCTGGGCACCAGCGTATTGTCAACATCGAGCAGAACCGCACGGTAACCCTTGGCAACCAGGTCCTGCGGATCAACCGATTCAATTGACGACAGGAACTCATCGGGTTGGAAGAAACCGGTCTTAGTCACGGTAGCCATCTCTTGTTGTCACGGTCACTGTTCCAAAAGGCTCTGGTATTGCGCTTTTGCCGCATAGAACTCATCCTCGGTCTCGCAGAAGGTATGAGTACCCTCCTCGGATGTGATCACATAGTAGAGAAAGCTCGTGTCAGAGGGATGGGCAGCCGCATCGATTGAGGCCAGTCTTGGTGAACAGATCGGTCCAGCTGGCAGACCATCGATAGCATAGGTATTGTAAGGACTGTCAACAAGCAGATCGTCGTTGTAGAGATATTGCTTATCGGCGGGGTTTCCCAGGGCATAGAGTACGGTCGCGTCGATCTGCAGGCGCATGCCATCGTGCAGACGGTTGTATACCACTGAGGCGATCAGCGGACGCTCCTCATCAAGACGCGTCTCCCTCTCGATCAGAGAGGCGATAGTAACAACGTCGAATAGAGTCAGATTGTGCTCCGTCGCATAGGAGAAGTCCAGACTGGCCGTCTCGATCTGGAATTGATCGAGGAGCGTGGTGATCACATCGGCAGCAGTCGCCTGATAAGGGATGACATAAGTCTTGGGGTACAGGAATCCTTCGAGGGAGTTATCGTATGCGCCCTCGAGGAAGGGATACTCATCGATGAACAGGTCAGCGGAATGTGCCAGGTCGGTGAATTCGCTGGCGGATATCCCCGTTGCCTGCTCAACAGTCTGCGCGGTCTGTTCTATGGTCAGGCCTTCAGGGATTGTGAGTCGATTGCCCTCAACCATCTCCACTGGACCGGCAACCAGCTTGTCGATGAGAGCATCCATATCCATACCGGTGACCAGCTGATATTCGCCTGGCTTAAGCGCATTGTCAACTTCACGAGAAGCTACAGCGTTCTTGAAGCTTGTCTCATCGGAGATGACTCCTGCTTTCTTCAACGCGCTCGCGATGACAGAGGTTGAGGAGCCCTCTTCGATTGTCACGGTCACCGTTTGTCCAGGTTCAACATCCTGAGCTTGACCGGCCGAGAAATACTCATAGAGCTTGATGCCACCAAAGACCAGTCCAGCAAGGATAACCAAAGCTACCACGATACTCGCAACTGTCGCGACAGGACTCATGCGTCGCGTTCGGATTGCCGACGTATCATACGAGGAGAACTGTCGCGCCGCCTGACGATGCGCGCTGCGCGAACGCTTGCCGCTATAGGAGCGGCGCGGTTGATTGCCCGCTGGAGTGCTGTTAACGCTTTGGCGCGTTCTGTCCCTGCGGGTAGGCTCTGAGCCTTGATCGGACTCGGAGCCGCTGTGGTGTTTGCCACGATATTCTGCCATAGGTTATCTATCCGTTCATTCCATAGGTCCCATTCGATGCCCGTTGGCATCTGTGGAATCGACATCATGAGCCTCCAGATAAGCCTGGAGAAGAAGCGATGCGGCTATCATATCGGTTTTACCGCGCATCGAACGCTCTGAGTGCCCGTTTTCACGCAATATCCGTTTCGCTTGCGTGCTCGAAAGACGTTCGTCGAAGTAAACCGACGGCAAACCCGTTTGCGCGCTGATTGACTCAGCCTGCTCCCGCACCCTTTTAGCCTGGGGACCCTCCTGTCCGGCAAGTGTGACAGGGAGGCCAAAGAGCAGCAGTTCTGGCTGATAATCCTCGATCACGCGTTTGAAGCTTGCTGAAGCGCCCATAACCTCGGCGGTCGACAGCACCTTCACGGGCATCGCCACCTTCCCGTCTGCATCTGAGACGGCAATCCCTGTGCGTTTCTCTCCGATATCCAGTGCCAGGATCCTCATACTCAACGATCGAATGCCAGCCTAGCCTGTTCGAGCGCGTTGTCCAATCCGCTGATGTCCTTGCCTCCTGCCTGAGCCATGGCCGGTTTGCCTCCACCACCGCCTTTGATTGCCGGAGATATCCGCTTTATCAGCGCACCGGCATCAAATCCTGCCTGGACTGCTGCTGACGACCCTGCAGCCAGTAAAAGCGGAGAACCTTCAGGTGACTGACTGCCCAAGACCACAGCCGAACTATCACCTAACTGCATGTGCAGGGCGTCCCAAGCATCACGCAAACCCTCGACGTCCAAACCATCGATCCGCGCCACCACCAGTGGATATCCCACATCGATCGCGCCTTCCACCAGCAAGGCAACCTCTCCACTCGTCGAGGCCTTCTTCTCCCGCTTGAGTTCATCTTCCAGCTCATGGATGCGCGCCTGAATGCTCTCGACTCGCTCAGATACTGTGAATAATGGTGCTTTAAGGGCCGTCGCGGCTTCACGGAGCTCATTCTCGATACGGTTGACATATCTCAATGCATCGAAACTGGTAACAGCCTCAATGCGACGCAGGTTCGCGCCTACCGAAGATTCACTGAGTATCTTGACGAAACCGATCTGACCAGTGTGATTGACATGAGTACCGCCGCACAACTCGCGTGAACTCTCGCCAGCTTTGAGTACACGGACGTGCTCACCGTATTTCTCACCGAACAGAGCTGTTACACCTGACTGTCGCGCTTCATCCAGCGATGTCTCATAGGAGCTGACATCGCCATCTTCCATGATCAAATCGTTGACCATCTGCTCAATCCTCTGCAGCTGCTCCGTGGTGATCTGCTCGAAGTGGGTGAAATCGAATCGCAACCTGTCCGGGGCAACCAACGAGCCAGCCTGCCTGACGTGCTCACCCAAAACCTGTTGCAGGACATGATGCAGTAGATGGGTCGCGGTATGATTCCTCTGGATCCGCTCACGCCTGAGGCTGTCGATCCTCACCTCAACCTTATCGCCAACGCTCAACACACCATCAACCGAACCGATATGCGCAAAGACACTGCCTTCATAGATCCGCGTATCTGCAACCGAGAATAAGGCGCCACTGCTTCCGTTCATCTCGCCTGTATCCCCCACCTGACCGCCCATCTCACCATAGAAGGGCGTTCGATCCAGGACAACCTGAGCTTGAGTACCCTCTTCGATACTACTCACCCTCTCACCATCGACGATCAAGGCAACAACGGTCGCCTCGGCTTGATGCAGCTCATAACCGATGAACGTGGTGGCTCCGAATTCATTGAGGATGTCGCTGAATACACCGCCATAGGTATTCCAGGCTTCATCCTTGACATGCGAACGCGCGCGCTGTCTCTGCTCTTCCATATGTGTGTCAAAGCCTGCGCGGTCAACGGAGAAACCCTGCTCGGCAGCGATCTCTACCGTAAGGTCAATGGGGAATCCATAGCGATCATGCAACTCGAAAGCGGACTTGCCGTCAAGCACATCACCCTTGTTCAACCGACTCAAAGCCTGGTCAAGAAACGCCTGACCCTGACGCAAGGTTTGGGCAAAACGCTCTTCCTCGGCCACCATCACACGGGCGATCAGACTCTCGTTCTCCTTCAGCTCAGGGTAGATCGAGCCCATCTCCTCAATCACAGCAAGCAGGTAGTTGTTGAGGAAAGGTGGCTCGATACCAATCAACTGACCATGTCGCATCGCTCTACGCAGCAGCCGGCGTAACACATAACCCCGTCCCTCATTTGAGGGCAGGATGCCGTCGGCGATCATGAAGGTGACCGCGCGTGAATGATCGGCGAGTATCCGCAATGAGAGATCGGTGGCAGCATCAACTTTGTAGTCTTTGCCGCTCAGACGCTCGCCCACGGCAATCAGTCTGCGCAGGATATCTGTCTCATAGTTCGAACTGACACCCTGCATCAGGGCTGCGACACGCTCCAAACCCATACCGGTGTCGATGTTCTTCTTAGGCAAAGGCACCAGTGTGCCATCCTCTTGGCGATCATATTGCGTGAACACACAATTCCAGAATTCCAGGAAACGATCACAATCGCAGCCGGGGGCACATCCAGGACGGCCACAGCCAACCTCGGGACCCTGGTCATAATAAAGTTCCGAGCAGGGTCCACAGGGCCCAGTGGGTCCTGCTGTCCAGAAGTTATCCTCAGCGCCCAAACGGGTGATACGATCTAGAGGCACTCCCAAAGATTGCCAGATCTGCTCGGTCTCATCATCATCCAGATACACGGTGAAGCGCAATCGCTGTGGATCGAACTTGAGCACCTCAGTACAGAACTCATAGGCCCACGCACACATCTCCTGTTTGAAATAATCGCCAAAGGAGAAATTGCCCAACATCTCAAAGAAACTCAGATGCCGTCCAGTTACGCCGATGTTCTCGATATCGGTGGTTCGCAGGCACTTCTGCACAGTTGTTGTGCCGATGTAAGGTTTCTCCAGCTGTTTCTGCTGTAGGAAGTATGGCTTGAACTGCACCATCCCAGCAGAAGTCAATAGCATTGAGGGATCATCTGGGATCAGCGAGCTTGAGGGCATCCGCTTGCAGCCCTTCTCCTCGAAGAATGCCAGATATCTCTCCCTGATCTCAGAACTCTTCACTTCGTCTCCTTGACTTTCTCCGACTTATCCTCAGCCTCTGCGACAGCAGGCTTCTCTGTCTCTTCTGCGACAGCAGGCGTTCCCCTGAAGATCGCTCCATCAACCGACATCAACTGCCGGCCAGTGCGTTTTTGGAAATAATGTACGAAAATCGTCTTGACTGCCGATGTCAATGGTATCGCGGCCAAGATCCCCAATGCGCCTCCAAGGGCGCCACCGGCGATTAAAACGACCAGGACAACTGCGGGATGCAACTCCACTGCATAGGACATCACCCTTGGTGAGATGAAATTATCCGTCGTCTGCTGAGCGATGATCAGGCAAAGCACGCTGAGCAAGGCTACAATCGGACCATTGAACAAGCCGATTGCGCCGACAACGATACCTGATACCCAAGGTCCGACAAAGGGGATGAAGTTCATCAACCCCGCAAACAGACCAAGTACCGCAGGATAAGGTAGTCCAACAATCGCAAAGCCGATGCCGCTGATGGTCCCAGTGCAGATACAGGCGATAACCATGCCCTTGATGTAGCCACCCAACGAACGTGCGCACGTTGTGGCGATGAAGCGGGCATCAGGAGCAAAACGCGGTCCGATCAGGACCAACAATTCCCGGCTGATACGCGGCAGATCCTTTAGGATCCAGAAGCAGACCACCAGTGAGACGGTCATCACCACAACTGCCACCACTAGATTGGCGCCTACAGTGAACACGCTACTGGCTGAGACTGACGCGGTGTTCGCAGCCCAACGCGACACCTCAGTCGCCGCTTGAGCTACGAGTTGTTTAATGGTGTTATCCTCCAGCAGGTAGCTATACTTCTGGTAGATGTCATTCCAGAAATCCTGCGATTGCTCAATATACTGAGGTATCAACGACAGTAGCCCAACGATCTGTCCCCAGATAATGGGCGCGAATATCAGAACTATCGCCGCCACGATCAGGAAGGCGCCGACAAACGATATCGCCGTGCCCAAGATACGCGGCACGCCTCGTTTCTCCAATTGTGCAACCGGTGCGCGCATGATGAAGACCAGGAATGCCGAGAAGAGGATGATCGATATCGCAGTCCAGACTTGCCCCAGCACATAGCCACAGGCAACCAATAGCAGCAATACGCCGATTATGGACCAGACCAAGAAGAAACTTCTACGAATACGCTCTGCAGACGCTTTCAAATCTTGCCTTTCAGGATACATCCGGATTGAAATCTACTGGGTCGGCCTTGCCTGATCTGCTGGCATCAACATCGAGCTCGTCTTCAATAGCCGAGATAGCGTCATCCGACATCTTCGCAGGTGTTGTCTGTGGATAATTGAAGTAGCCGCTGCCGCTGATCTTGCGAGTAGCAACTTGCTCTTTTGGCGCCGACCCATCGACATCGTTTGGACGCTCCGCCGATTCCGGCTCATGGACATCATCGACCTGCCCTGTCGACGTGCTGACATCCCGGTTCTCTGATGCCTTGGCCATGAGCCCCTCAGCAGGCTCTGCTGTGGATTTCTTGCCAGTGAAGATATCGCGAACCTTGTCTGCGGCACTGCTGAGCAGGTTAAGCGGCGCGTCGGTGATATCAGTGACCTTGGTGATTGTCCCACTCAACGTCCCAGTGACATCGGAGACATCAGAGAGAATCTGATCTGCACGCATTATCTCCAGATTGACGGCATCGACTGTCAGTGATACCCGCTCGAGCAAGGGATCGATGCGTTTACTGGAAGGCTCAAGCGAAGCGATGATCGAATTGACTTTCTCTATTGTGGGGTCAAGGTTCTTGACCGTAGTCCGCGTACGCCGGATAGTCAGCGCGAACTCGATGAAAGCCCAGATGAGGACCACTACCAGTATGGCACCCAGGATATAGAGTATGAGTGGAAACCAGTCTGCCATGACACACCTCTTTCGACGAACCGAAGTGCCTCAATCATAGCAGAATGCACGTGCTTTTTAGACCACAGCCTGCCAGCGTCATCATATGGATGAATTCTCAAGCAACAGGTGAGACATCAAGCAGACCGGTCTTTGATCATCCTATAATCCCTGCTTGTCGGGCTCGTCTTCCAACCTGTCTCGGATAGTCGCCTCACTGCGATAAGCCTCCCAACCTCGTTCGGATGGGTGGTAGAAAGCGCCTTTCTCTAAACCTTCAGGCAGATAACGCTGGGAAACCCAGCCCCTAGGATCGAGATGAGGGTACTGGTAACGATCGTAGCTTTCCGCTCCGGGTCGATGTCTATCACGCAGGTGGTTTGGCACCTGACGCAATGGCCCACTCCTTACCTCACTGCGAGCCGCATAGATAGCGTCTGTGGCACTGTTTGACTTTGGCGCCAGAGCCATATAGATGGCAGCCTGGCTCAGGTTGAGTTGGCACTCCGGATAACCTATCGATTCGGTGGCCTTAAAGGCTGCATGAGCTATGAGCAGAGCCTGCGGGTCGGCATTACCAACATCCTCGCTCGCGAAGATCAAGATGCGACGGGCGATGAACTTGGGATCCTCTCCGCCTTCTATCATCCTTGCCAACCAGTAGACAGCCGCGTCCGGGTCGGAACCACGCATCGATTTGATGAAAGCCGAGATCACATCGTAGTGGACATCGCCTTTCTTGTCGTATGGTAGACTGCGGCGCGGCGAGGCCTCAAGCACGGTCGCGGTGGTGATATATAGGGAAGTAGAGTGCTTTTCTGGTGCCTGCGTCTGAACGGGATCGCGCAACTCCAAAAGGTCATCTGGGCTAAGGGAACCGTGATCCAAGGCGACTTCGGCTGCCAACTCCAGTGTCGTTAATGCCGCTCGGGCATCCCCGCCGGCCATGATGGTAATGGCGTCTAGAGCCTTGCCCGTGAGAGTGTATGCGCCCGATAACCCCTTCTCACTGCTCAGGGAACGGATCACGATCTGACGGATATCCGCATCTGTCAGCTCCTTGAACTCGATGACCCTGCTACGTGAGAGCAGTGCGGTATTAACCTCAAAGAAGGGGTTCTCGGTTGTAGCACCGATTAGGATCAACACCCGATCCTCAACCGCGTGCAAAAGGGCGTCTTGCTGCGAGCGTGAGAAGCGATGTATCTCATCGACGAAGAGGATGGTGCGCATGTTGCCAAGCATCAGCCGCTTCGATGCCTCATCGATGACGCGGCGCAGATCGGCAACGCCTCCGCTTATCGCGCTGACCTCGGTGAAGTGGGCCTTAGTCGTCTGTGCGATTATACGGGCCAAAGTAGTCTTGCCGGTTCCAGCCGGACCAAAGATGATTATCGATGAGAGCGTATCCTCGTCGATGGCGTTCCTGAGCCAAGTGCCAGCACCTACCACCTCACTCTGACCCACCAGCTCATCTAAAGACGTTGGACGCATGCGTACGGCCAACGGAGCCACGGCTCCTAAGGCAGATGTTCCGATTTCATGAAATAGGCTATCCATATCGATAATGGTAGCAGAATTGTGGTGCTCGAGCTTGACCTTTTGTGCGCAACTGCGGGTGTCTTCTGTCATTCTCCATCCTAATTGATGATATTCGTATTATCATTAAGGTAATAAACCGTTGTTGCAGTATGAAAGGAGTTGACGATGGACGATTTGAAGGACAAGATCGAGGATGCAGCGGGAGATGCGTTGGAATTCTTGAAGGACAAGGCCGAAGATGCCAAAGAAGCCTTGCAGGATGCTGCTGAGAATGCGATGGAGTTTGCCAAGGACGTCGCCGATGATGCCAAAGAAGCTGCCAAGGATGTCCAAGAGGAGATTGAGCGCAAGGTCAATCAATAGAATCGCTGCCTTTCTCTGATTAAAACTTGCATCTATGATGACAGTGGGTTAAAATTTCTAGGCTTTTGTCTGATACGCGGCGGTATTGTCGCTGATTGAGGAGTCCATGATGTCTAAGGTATGTTCTGTATGCGGCAAGCACCCCGTAGCGGGCAGGAATGTAAGTCATTCACATCGCGTAACCAACCGTGTCTATAAGCCCAATGTGCAAAAGGTCACTATCAAGGTTGACGGTCACGTTGCCAAAGCGAACGTTTGCACCAAGTGTATGAAAGCCGGTAAAGTCCAACGCGGCTAAACCATTGCGTTTATCGAGGATGCGACGTGAACAACCCGCGCTAGGCGCGGGTTGTTCTTTTCTCGACTAG
>DBPN01000046.1:921-31873 GCA_002305585.1 Eggerthellales bacterium UBA1419 | reverse complement strand
AGCAATCGGGATCAACGAACCGACGGATTCAAGTCTCTCCTTACGTTTGCACCAACATGCGGAGCCCCCAGTCACGTTGCGATTAAATCACTAACGTATTGCTACTTATTTTCGATATTCAGACAGTTTCCGTCAGTTTGCTGCCCTAATCCGACTTACAAGCGCAAAAGAGTAGCACGAACACCGGTTATCCAGCTATTGATGAAGTAAAAGCTCCTGACAAACGCAAAAAAGTAGCAGAAATCAGATTATGGATCGCATCAACCTGTGCGCCGCGATCACGCCGCACCTCCCGCTATTAAGAATTAGGCTATCAGACACAAAGTGTCTCACTATTATCCTCTTTGCATAAAGTGTTCCAAGGATTGTTCGCAGCTTCGTACCCTGTACTTCATTGCCTGATCCTCATTCATTACCCCGCCTATTTAATACTTTTCCTGAAATCAACAAGCAAGAAAACTGCCTCAAACATTTCATCCGAACACAAGTGGAAAACAATAGGAAAGTATTTTAGTTTTCCCATTTGTTGTGAATCGGTTATCGTTTGCTTTACCTCATTGTCAAGCGGAAGACTCAATACATCTGCGCGGGCTTTTTCGGGAACATAAATTGTCACCTTGAAAAAACCGTGCCAGATCGATAACCAAAAAACAGTTGTTTCATTTTGCCCGCCACGTATTCCTGTCCACTTGAAAAGACCTTTTGCCAGCCACGCCTTGCCATCATTGTAGTAACGCCAATCTAAATGAATATCGTGGCCTGCAAGCTCGTTGATGAACTTCATATATGCATTGTTCGATTCGCCAAGAGCTTTTGCAATAACATCACTTGACGGTTGAATATCAGGGTCTCTTAGCATTTGCTCAGCATTAGTATTCATACCGCATTAACCTCCGCTACTAAGATTTTGAACCTTTGGACTTGGGCTTGGATTTGAACTTTCCTCAGTTTAGATGACGCCTGATTCCAGGGTAGCAAATAGCTACTCAAGAAAGGAAAGGAGATGGAGGTAGAAAACCAGACGATCAGGGGCTAGCCGATGGCCGTACTAGGGAGTTCAGTCTTTTGTGAAAGACCTTGACTCCAGGTCCGTTCATCGGGGGAATGCCTTGAAGAAGTAGGTTGGTCTTGTTATCGGTTCTCTCTCATCCATCTTCTCACCTCGTTGCGGGGGTTACCTTCACTAAAGGTCGAATGTCCCAAACAGTAAGTGCCAAGTTGTGCCCACTATGAATCAAGTGCCCATTCAAAAATCGCGATTATCAGCTGGGAATCACTACGGCGATGATGCCCCGGTGAACACGCACGAGAGCTGAGTGCTCTGTCACGACGTTGGAGACTCCCCTGGTCTCGTGAGGGCTCAACTCCTCTTTATCCAATTCCCACTCGACTCCATGAGCTGAGACACAGGCGCTGCCCCCTATCGGTACAATCGAGAACTGATGATCAGCCGCCAAGAGATCCCGCTCCAACACAAGCTTCGAACAGGCACCCTCAGCCTGTAAGAATACCAGCTGCACATCGTCTTCAATGATCCAGGGCAAAAACCCGCGGGGTCTGGCGAAGCTACCTGTAGCCGTAAGCGTTTGGTCGATGCGACCTCCGAGCATATTCGTTGCAACCACTGTCGCGTAACCCTTGCCCTCAAGATAGTTGAATACCAATTCGATATCCGTCGCATCCTTGTGCGTGTCAAACTCAACGAATCCGGTTCTGCTGCCCCTGAAGTGAACCAGCGTGCGACTGTCGATCGAGTCCAGGTCACCCAGCAATACATCGAGTCCTATACCGGCATCGAGAGCCCAGCGCGCGCCCGAATCCGCCGCGATGACAAAGCTGGCTCTGGTTGCCAGATCGCGTAACAGACTCAAGGAGACACCAGCAGGAGAACCTGAGATCACCAAGGCGAATCCGTCCTTAGGCCAGATCGTCCAGTCCAGCTTCGACTCAACATCCACTTTCCCGCACATATCCTACCCTTATCCTGCTGTTGATCTCCTTACCGGTCTTGCCGTTGCCAGCACGGGCAGGAGAATCAAGGCGACTATTAACGTACCAACCAGTGAAGGTACCAAATAGCTGGCATTATAGACTATGGAGTAGATCCAGACATTCTCGCCACCGGCATACTCAGCAAAGAACACCACGCCAGAGATGATGTGCGTTGCAAGCCTGAGCAGTCCGCCAACGACTATCGCGCCTGCCGCAATCAAAGAAGCGGTCATCAGCTGCGCAGGTACCCCTTGCGCCCTCTTGAGATAAGGACTTGAGAATAACCCAATGCCCAACCCAAAGAAGGCATAGGGAAAGGGATAATCCATGAAAACTTGGATCCAGTGCACGATAAAGGGCTCGAGAAGCAGGTCAAGTGAGCCGAAGATGAAGCCGGCCGCAAAGCCCGGTAGGGCTCCCCTCCGCAAGGCCACCACGGCTATGGGCAACATTGTAAGGGAGATTGATCCCCCGGCGATATTGATAGGTAGTCGCGCCTGGATCATGTTCAGAACCGCCGCTAGAGCGACAGCTAGTGCGACTTCGACCAATACCACTATCCTTTTGTCACGCATCGTTCCTCTTCCTCTCTGCGACCCGGCAAGCACAGAGACGAACACATTCGTCACCGCGTTGATACAAGGTCATTGTTGAGTGGAAACTGAACACAGCTTTCGAGATAAGCGGATACCCGCTTGGTTGCCCCGCATTACCGGAGCACTCTTCTCGGTCGCGAACGAATCGCCTCTCAGCCGCATAGACAGCTCCCGATGGGCATAGACACGTCATCCGGTGATGACGTCGATTGACATGGTAGCGTTCGCGGAGTCTCTTGGCTAGATGGGAATCGTCTAATCACCGCGTAGCTACTGCAAAGCCTTCCTGAACGGTTGTGGGTCACAGGATGAGCAGTCCGGGCACAGCTCACAATCATAGGCGATTACCGCCGCGATATTATCCCACTCCTCTGGCTCAAAGCCGGAACGCTGGTAGAAACCTCGAGAAGGCCTACAAGCCACCAATCTCAAGGTCTTGTAGCGCTGCAGTTCATAATCCACTAAAGCCTTTGCCACACCCTGATGGCGCCAGTTCTCAAACACCACCACTGGATAGATGTAGGCACCCAATCCCTGGGGATTCTCATCTTCTTTGACCTCGAGGATCCTGATGAAACCAACTGGCTGATCCTTGTCGTTGACAGCGATTGTGCCAGCCAGATAGTCTTTGGGCAGAGGCATCTGCGCCTGATCGCACATCATGCGGATATAAGGTAGGTCGTCAGAACGGACAGGCCTGATGCTGAAGAGCACCTCAGATTGAGGTTCGCTCGATTGATCCAGTTGTTTCGCATCTGTGGTCATCAGGTACAACGCTCTCACATCGGCGGAAGATAGATCTTGTTACGCGACTGTGGTATCGCCCGTGACCCCAATTCTCGCAGTCCGGCGATTATCGTTGGCATCAAGTCTACAGGGATGCCTACGAACATCAGGTCATCGCCTACATCGCTAGATGCACGGCAGCCATAGCAACCAAATGAGACATTGAGTTTTCCTGTCGTGTAAGGCAGCAAGGTGGTCTCAACACATTGCGCGTTATAGCCGCTGGCGTTGAGTTCATGGCGAAGACCGCTGTAGTAAGAAGAACTCATCAGCAACCACATCGCCTGCTCGGGTTGCGCAACCACCGCTATAACCTGTGGCTCGGTGGCGGCACTGTCTAACGGTGTCACCACTGTGGCGTCAATGGTGCGGGGCTCCAAACAGGGTCGCTCGAGAACCATACGTTTGGCGGCTTCGATATCATGCAGTTTATGGAACAGGATGTAGAGCTCACCCGAAGCTAGCTTTGCGGGAAGCTCAGTCAATCCCAGTATCGCTGTTCCATCTGGACAGGCATGCCGATTGGCCGGCATCATGATGCTTCGACCCCTGCGAGCCGCCATCAGGCTCTGACAGTAGCGCAGTCGTTCCTTTGGGATAGGAACATCTGGCAAAGGGTCTCCAGCCGGAATCAGACTGATGGCAACCGGGTTCCAGCGCAGACCGAGGATGTCTTTGAGTGTCTTTGACCATTCGCGGTAGAGCTCAACCTTCTCAGTTGGCAAGGGGTCGGCCTTTGGTCGGTCGGCAAAAGGAGCAGCTCCTTCACGACAGTTCACGCGGATGGCTGCAGTTGGGCACTGCCCCGCACAGGTTTCGCAACCCCAACACAGGTCAGGTTGCACGGCCACGGGCAGCCCACCTTGCATCTCAAAGACATCTACGGGGCAAAATGCCTCGCAAAGGCCACAGGCAGTGCAGCTATCCAGATCGATGTGCACATCGTAATGGACTTCTCTGGGCGTATTGGCCGCAATTGACGCACTCTGATCTATCGTGGTCATCAGGCATCACCCGATTGTCCCTGCTCGGCCTTCTGCATGGCGGCATCGCCCCAACTCAGTTCATGCGGTTCTTTTCCCCAGGGAGGATACACGCGCTCACCAGAGCAGTCTGTGAGCTGATAGGAGCAGAATGGGATTAGACGACCGTCAGCCATGGTCACGAGCATCGAGCACTCCTCCAGGCGATCGAGATCCATTGTGTATACATCCATATAGTTCATGATCAGGATCGATAGCCCTCTTGCTGTGGAGATACCCTTGTTCTCCATGATATCCAAGAATACCGAACCCTGTGGCGAATCGGGATTGTAGAGGCTCAGATATTCCTCTCGGCTGAGGCCACGGGTGACTGGGACGAATGTCGATTCCTGATGCTCGCTGGCACCTTCAGTGTCGAAGACCGAGGACTCCACCATGAATGTTCCGGAACTGCAGAGCGGATTGCTGCAGCCCAAAGGCAAGAGATCCTCTGCCCTTATCAGTCCATCAGTCTGCTCCTCAAGCATGAAGACCACATCACCCATGGTCAACGGAACCACGCGCTTGGTATCAAAGCGTCCCGAGGTGAAGGCGGGTTGCAACGCTACGCCAGCAACCACGTCGGAATTATCCAGAGCATACTGGATCACAGCACCGATCTGATCGCTGTTGATACCGCTGACAATGGTCATGGCCAGCACCACCTGCACACCAGCCGCGCGACAATTCTCCACTGCCCTGAGCTTAGTCTCCAACAGGTCGGCTCCACGGATCTGACGATAAGGCTCTGCCGTCACGCCGTCGAACTGCAGATAGATCCCCGTAAGACCCGAGGCTACAAGTTGTTGCAGATACTCCAGATCGCGCGAGATCACCACTCCATTGGTATTCACCTCAATGCCCCAAAAGCCCATATCGCGGGCCATGCGCACGATGTCGCTAAGGTCCTTGCGCACCGTAGGTTCGCCGCCAGTGATCTGCAGGCCGGTCTCCACGCCAGCTGTACGCGCTACCGCCTCGAAGAAACCGCGTAATTCCTCAAGCGGTACATCGGTGTTATCACTTTCCGCACTCATGAAGCAGACTGGACAACGCAGATTGCACCTCTGCGTTACCTCAACTTCCACCAACGTTGGCTTACGCTTGTGTCGCTGGCAGATGCCGCAGCCGGTAGGACACGGCTTATCGGTCTCGGTTATCACTGCAGGAGCCACCTTTGGAAACGCCAGTGACCTGAACCGTTGGTAATGCTCGACATCCGGCCACACCATTGTCTGTGTCTCACCATGCTCGGGGCAGGTGCGCGTCATCCAAACCTTGCTTTGGGAATCCGCATATAGCGAAGCTGGCAATACGGCCATGCATTCCGGACATAACGCCCGCGTCTCATACAGTGATTCGTATATCTCTGTCATCGTATCTCTATGCCTTCTCTGGAGTGTCGCTGTCGATACCCTCACGTGAATCCCTGTCCTCATTAGGCGGCGTGCCCACCTTGATACCACGCCAATCCACCCAGGCTAAGAAGCGCTCGGGCACATAGATATCTGGCTGGGTTTGCCGACTATAGCGCGCGGCACGGGCAAGCGTGGTGGCATGCGCGAAGTCGCTGATATCATCGACGTCGGCAACCGGGGTCATCGAAGCCAATGGTATACCCTTCTCGCTGGCTTTCTCCACGTAGGCATCTAACGCTGGGCGTCCGTTCATGTTGTAGTACACGCCCTGATGGTCCATATCGGTATCGCGGGTCCACCCGATGACGCTGACACCACATTCCTGGCAAGGTGCCTGGATGATACCGCCAACCTCGCTGTTGGCTATGAAGTACTGCAGCCAACGAAAACCGTTGAGAACATGCTCTCTTGGCAGCATCGGGATATCTCCGCCAACGCTCAGTACGCTATCGTAACCCAGGTCAAATATCTGCTGGAAGGCATTATCAAAATGGTCATCGAAGTTGGCGCCTTCATCGACGATATAGGTGAACTCGCGTGGCCATTGTCCTATCTCCTCGAATGCATTGCGCATCACGTCGACGTTTTCGGCCGGAGTGGTTGAGATGAAGAACCCATAACTGTGCTCATCCGCTTCAGGATCCTGTTCGCTAATCGCTGCGCTCTCCTGCTCGAGCTCATACATGGCATGACAGCAGAGCTCCGCCACATCAAAGAGTGTGCGCCTGAATATCTCGGCTGCTTCCTGCTCGGAAAATGGACCACCTCTCTCCCGCGTTAGACGGGTCTTGACCAACCCGGGTACGGGTGGCTTGCTAAAGAGGAGAAGAGCGTGCTTTCTCTTTGTCATTACAGGTCCCTTTCGACTGTTTCCATACGTGTTGAGTATATCTTATATACAAGAATCTAGTGTGATGCAACTAAGTGAGTTGGTCTATTAGTTGGGTGACCGGGTGTGCCGATACGTAAACAGCACGCGAAACCGTGCACGCCAACACAGAGCGATCTATGCTGCAGTCAATACGCTGCCCTGTTTATTATCCTCGCTGTATGCCGATCCTCGCTTAGCCCTCGTCGTGCAATGCCCGTAAAGCACAGGGTATGCCATTAAACGTCCATGAACCCAACAGTGGCTCACAGCCCTCGATATCCCCACTGGTGAGCAGGTTAACATTCGAGCGCCAGACGCCACTGAGATGCGGCTCGCCCTGCTCCTCCTCCGGATACCACCAGCCGTACTCCACGCTGACTATTCCATCGATCATCTCTGCTTCCTGAGCGAGGAAGCGAGCTTTGCCACGTGTAGTGCTTACCTCCAGCCATTGTCCATCCTTTAACCCAGCTGCCTGCAGTGTAGCTTCGCTCATCTGTGCGGTTGGCTCTGGATGCATTTGGCGGAAACGTTGATTGTTGAAATACGAGGACGCCCAATAAGGCTGGATACGTGCCCCGGTGATCATCGTGAAGGGATAGTCCTGTTCCTCATCCAATGGAGCCGGTTCGGGCAGACGCGTGCTGCCAAGCTCAACCAGATATTCGTTGACCAACTCGATCCTGCCTGTGGTAGTAGAGAATCCCTGGGCAAGGCCGTTGGCATCCAGACGTTCGTGTTTGTGATAGGCAGGGGTGTCATAGTAGATACCCTGTTCGCTCCATTGCTGCCAGCTGACGCCAGCCGGCTCCAAAGTGCGCTGCATGGCCTGTTCCAGGGTCTCATCCGGCCACTGTTGAAGCTGGCCAAGACGCAGACCAAGGCCACGGAAGAAGTCATAGTCCGTCCGACGCTCGTAATACGGTTCCACGGCAGCTGCGCCGCCATAGCAGAAGTTCGCCACTCCACCATGAGCCTGCAGCAAGGGACGCTCAAAAGCACCCGCAGATGGCAACACATAGTCTGCCAGCTGTGCCGTTGGCGTAAGGTAGTACTCCAAAACTACCAACAGGTCCAGAGAGTGTAGTGCCCTGTATACCAGATTCGTGTCGGCATAGGTAACCAGAGGATTCGCCGCCATGCAGATCAAGGCCTTAATCGGGTATGGCTCGCCGGAAAGCATCGCCTTCCAAACAAGATTGGGATGCGCCGATGTAAGATAGCGCATTGGTAGCCGTTTGCCAAAGCGTTCCGTCAGCTTACGTGATCCTTGGTAACCGGGATAGCTCTGCAGGGCGCTGTGACCGATGTTAAGTTGTGTCGCGCGCTGTTTCTCACTTAAGCTGTCGCTCATCTCCAGATCGATCTCCGAGATGAAATCACTCATCGCCATGATGTTGCAGGCACCCGGTCTGTCAACATCGCCGGTAATCGCGCGTAGAATGGATAGAGCCCTGTGCGTAGGTGCGGTGTTGGCGCCGAGTTGGTCGACACCACGGCCAGAAAGCAGGGCGGTTGGTGTTGGCTCACTGAAGATGCGCGCGGCTTGGACTATGTCAGCAGCGGGGCAACCGGTTATGCGCTCTGCATGCTCAGGTGTGAATGGCTTGACGTGTTCCACCAACTCATCGTAACCATGACACCAGCGCTCAACGAACTCATGGTCCACGCGATCCTCGGCGATGATGCTGTGGATGATGGCCAAGGCCAAGCTGCAGTCGGTTCCAGGTTTTGGCGCAAGATGCAGTGTTGCCACCTGCGCTGTACGCGTTTTGCGCGGATCGATGACCACCAATGGCGTGCCATCGCGACTCATCTTGATCAGCGTACGCCAAAACAAAGAATTATCCGAATCTGCCGGATTGGTTCCCCAAAGGAAGACCGCTCCACTGTGGTGGGGGTTCACGTCGACCTCTATCGGCCAACCATATGTCAAAGCGTCAATCCAGATACGCGGATTCCAGCAAATCTGGCCAATCCCCATGTTGTTTGGTGACCCAAAGAGGTTCATAAAACGATGCAGTGGCCAAAAGCTTGCGTGAGGGCCGCCGATGGCAGTTGCCAGTGTCTGGGGACCGTGCTCGTTAGCCAGCTTCTCCAGTCTGGACGAGATATCATCAAGCGCCTCATCCCAGCTCACACGCTGCCATTGCCCGCTACCACGCTCTCCAACACGTCTCAGCGGATGATTGACTCTGGTTGTACCATCGATCTCCTCCAGATTCATTCTCCAACGATGACAACCATTGACGATACGCTCATCATAGGGATACCGCGAGGGATCTGGCTTGAGATCGATAAGACGGCTGCCTGCTTCCGTACTCTGCACGGTTGCCAGGAAACCGCAAAGGTAGCCACAATAATGGCAATTACTCTTTACAACTTCGCTCATGATGATTGTGAAGACTCCTCTGCCATCAGGCGTCCATGCACCTCGGCGACGGTCTTGAAGATCGACGACCAATCCATACGAATGCCAAACAGCAGTTCCAAATAATAATAGACCTTGAGGGTCTCGCTGGAATCGTACAGGGCACTGGCGCAATTTGTACAATAGGTAACCAAGCAGTCAGCTCCGCTGTCGATGAATTCCATAACGCGCTCCTGCCCCATGGCCGCGCTACGTTCGGGCTGACGCAGATAGAGGAGGTAACCAAGGCCACAACAACGCGAGCTCTTGCGACTATGTTCCATCTCGCGCAACTCAACTGAATCGAAGATATCCCGAGCAGTTTGGGCAAACAGACCGTGGAGACGGTCGGGGCATGAGTCGTGGAAGCAGACGGAGCCACATTGTGGATGATCCTCGGCCGAGAACCTGATACCCTCATTGAGAAAAGTCTCGCTCAGCGCGATTATCTCGATTTCTGGTAGAGTTCCGGCTTTTATCAAACGCTTAAAGCTGTAAAAGCAGTTGGGACAGGCTGTGACGATTCGCTTGATTCCCTGAGCCTGAAGTTGCTCGCAGAGGTCTCCCTGGTATAGTTGCCTATCTTCGTTAGGTGCTGCGAACTCAAGTATATGACCACAACAATGAGCGCTCATCTTCGAGGCTATACCATGTTCCTTGAGAAAATCGAAGGCAGCATCAGTAAGCTCTTTGGAATAGCTGGAGAGAGTGCAGCCTGGCCAGAAGACGGTCTGGTCGGCGTTGATGTTCTGTTCATCGCCTGCCGTGTCGCTTGCATCATTGCTAGCTTCCAATGAAGCTTCGCTTGATTTGCATGATGCATCCGTTTGACTATCAAGGACATCATCGTAGACGAAACCGAATGTCCGTCTCAACTCGCTGAAGACATCATGTTGCAAATCCACCCTGTAGGGACGCAGCATTTCGGGTGACACTTTCTCTGCCATATCTCACTCTCCAGATAATAAGGCCCCGAGCAAGCCGGTTGGCTTTTACCCGAGGCCTTATGCCATAGGTCTGGGCTCACACTGCTATTAGTCTATCATCTTGGACTGAGCAGTGTGAGTTCTAAACCCTTAGTGGCTCTTACTATCGTTAGCGAACAGGAAGGTCTCGTCACCTTTGGGAAGACGACTGTAGAAGCGCTCCTCGCCCGGAATCGGACGACGCACGTCGGAGAATACCACCATAAAGCGCAACAGCAGTCCGGCGGCCAAAACCAATATCGGCGCGATTATCGTTGCCAAGACACCACCGCTGAGGTAGAAGAACAGCGGAAGTAGCAACCCACAGATCACCAGTCCACCCCAGAAGAGAGGGGCAAAGGAGCCTCTGAGCCACTGAAGTGCCATCTTGCGAGCGGTGTTGTTGCCAGCGGCATACATCATCACAACGTAGACCAACAGCACAACGAGCTCGAAGGCAACAAGTACGGTGTCAATCAGATGCAGATACTCAACAAAGATCTCAGACAGATCGTGCATTGGGACGGCAGCGAAACCACCGAGGATAAGAAACTCTGGAGCTGGCCACAAACCCGCAGTCACAGCCAACAGAGCTGAGGCTGTCGACAAGGCTGATGCAGTGAACAGTACCGGCAGTACGGGAGTGTTCCAAAAAGCCCTGGCCTTGAAGCTGGAGAGCAGGATACCAGTGTAGAGCACAACGCAGATGCCGGTGACCATCATCACCGCACAGCAGATGTCGCGGATCCAAGTCCAGCTGTAGTAGAACAGGTTCCACTCCGGCGGCAGATAGAACAGGAAGTACACGAAACCGAATATCAAGGCGACCGAAAGCAGTACGGCACCCCATTTGATGATGGCCGTCTTACTGAGGAACACTCGCAGGAACACAAACGGTTGCCCCAGCTCGAACACCAGCAAGAACGAACCGATACCCAAGGCAGCGACGCCGATGAAGATACCCAGAGCGAATACTGATCCGATGCTGCTACCGATCATCGGTGCGAAGATGAAATCGAACAAGCCCGCGAAGAAGAGTATGCCGCCGCCAAGACCACCGAGGAACAGGTAGCAGGCGATGGGCCAAACCCAAAAATGTTTGTTCAGCTTGTCATTGTTCATGGCGTGGCTCATTTGGCACCTCCCAAATCAGGAATGTAATAGACCTGGGGTTCAGTGCCCAGTTCTGGGAATATTGTTGTGACACCAAGGCCGTTCACCAGCTTGGAGACATCACTGTTGGGATCATCCAGATCACCGAAGATACGGGCGTTCTGATGACAGGTGGCAACACAGTAGGGCTGCTCGCCCTCACGTACGCGATCCTTGCAGAAATCACACTTGCGCACAAAGCTCTTCAGGAATGGATCAAGCGCGCTAACATCACGAGCGCCATAGGGGCAGGCGTTGACGCATACCTTGCAACCCATGCATTTGCTCGAATCAACCCAGACGATACCGTCCTCATCCTGCTGGGAGGCATTAGTGGGACAGCAGATGGTGCAGGGAGGATTGTCGCAGTGCATGCAGATCAACGGGGTATAGCTCGCGTGTACATCCGGGAAGATACCCTGAACCCCTTCGGTTACAATCGGATTGAAGATAATATCAAGGGGAAGATCGTTCCAGGTACGACAAGCAACCGTACAGGACTGGCAGCCAATGCAACGGCGTTGGTCCATTACCATAGCGTAACGGGTCATGTTCACTCCCCTCCTTCAACGTTAGCAGGTGCCGGGGCAACATCCCCAACGGGCTCCCTGGTGGTCATGTCATAGTGGACACCGGCTTCATCGACCAAAGTCTCGGTATCGGGATCATAGGCATACTTGGTGTAGAGATCATAATAGATTGAAGTCTGAGGATCATACAGCCAACCGGACTCCGGATCATAGGCTAAACCGCGCTCAAGATCCCATGCGATCTTCGTGCCCTTGTCCCAAGTTAACCCTTCGGGAACCTCAAAGGTTGGCTGAGGGTCATAGGGAATCGGCTCATAGGCCAGCTTCTGATCAGAGGGCATGACAGTCACACCAGGGACACTTGACGACCCGGGAATCGAGAACTGTGTATCCTGAACATCGCCATATTTAACCTTATATACCTTNNCAATGCTCATCGTCGACGCTGGTGAGTACGTTGACGTTGGAGTCAAGGCAACCAAAAGGCGCGTCGCCTTCCGGACCATTCTCCGGATACCACCAACCACGCTGGGCGAAGATGACATTCTCATGCACGCTGGGCTCAACATTGGCACGTTGCTTCACGCGACCACGGCGGGTCTCGATCCAACACCAGTCACCGTCTTTGATGTGCAGCTCTTTGGCCTTGATAGGATTGATGGTGAAATAGGGTTCGTGGCGAAGGAAACGTACAGATTTGATATTGAAGTGCTCACTGTGGTGATACGGCATGAATGTGCCACCGGTGGTCAGCACCAGCGGATACTCTGCGGCAACCTCAGGGTCGTCGATCTCATTCTCAGCCGGACCGATCCAAGTTGGCAGAGCCGGATAGCCAAGCTCCTCAAGGATAGAGCTTTTCAGTTCGATTTTACGCGATGGCGTGTTGAAACCTTCGGTCTTATACCTTTGGAAATGTTGCGGCGGGTAGTAGACGCGATATTTCTCTACGAACTCATCGAAGCTGTTGACGGGCAAGCCCAGCGGATAGATGACATAGTAGAAGGCCTCTTCGACCGTCTCCCACGGCCACATATCGGGGTCCTGGCCGGTAGCGATACCAAGCAGACGCCAGAAATTGTAGTCATTCTTACGCTCGTACATCGGCTGGATGGCCCGTTGAGCGCCCATAAGCGAATCGGTTACACCGTAGTTATTGTGGATGATCGGACGCTCCAAGGCGCCAGCGATTGGCAACACATAGTCGCTGTATAGGGCTGTGGGTGTCATCCAGTACTCACAGGTGACCAGGAACTCGACTTTCTTAAGAGCCGCAAGTGTCATCTTGGAATCACCGTAGGAGAGGATCGGGTTTGTAGCGTTAACGATCAAAGCACGAACCTGATAGGGGTCACCGGTGAGGATGGCCTTGAAGACAGACGGTCCGTGAGCCTCACACATCCACTCAGCTGTTGGCGCTTTGCCCCAGGTCTCCCTGCAGACATCGGCGATACGCTGGTAGCCAGGCCACGAAGTGAGCTTGTATTTATCGGAGCCGATCTGCTTGGCTTTCTGCTCTTCAGGCAGCCAGTCATTGGCCTCCAGCTCTTCATCGGTAATGTAATTCATGGCTGGTCCTGGCATCAGGTCGCCGCCGGGACGGTCGAGATTGCCCGTCAAGGCGCGCAGGATAGCGCGAGCATGCATACCGGCACCGGCGGTCTTACCCAGCTGGTCAGCATTGCTGCCCCACTGGATGTTACCGGGGGTGTTCTTAGCGTACATGTGCGCCGCCTTGCGGATAAGCTCGGGATCAAGCCAGGTTAGCTCGGAAGCCCATTCTGGATCGTAGGGAGCGACTTGCTCGATCAACTCCTCGAATCCAATACAATAGTTGCTGACGAACTCCATGTCCAAAAGATCCTCAAAGATGATGACGTGGATCATGGCCAAAGCCAAGGCAGTGTCCGAACCCGGTCGCAACGGCAACCACAGATCGGCATGAGATGCGGTTTCCGAATAGCGAGGATCGACCACAATGAGCTTGAGGCCTTCCTTCTTCAAGTCAGAGTAACCGCGCATACCCGGCAAGACCGACGCGCCGGGATTGAAGCCCCAGAGGATGACACAGCGGCTGCTGCCGAGGTCGGTCTCGAATGGGCTCCAGCCACTGATTGCAGTTTCCACCATGAAGGTGGGGATCCAGCAAAGCAAGGCGTTGTGGAAGCTGTTGGGACTACCGAACATGTTCATGAAGCGACGACGCGCCCAGTCATCTGTACGCAGGGTTCCACCAGCAGTCGCTACTGCCTCGGCACCGCTTTCTGCCTTGATCTGGTTGAGTTTCTCAGCGATCTCGGTGATAGCTTGATCCCAGGAGATGCGCTCCCACTGGTTTGCGCCCTTTTCGCCTGCTCGCTTGAGCGGATAGTTAACGCGATCTTCATGGTCCAAATGTAACAGCGCGATATTACCGCGAGCACATAAGCCACCTTGACTCGAGGGGTGTGAGGGGTCGCCCTCGATCTTGAGGACCTTCCCATCCTTCACATACGCAAGAACGCCGCAATTCTGATGGCAGAAATAGCAAGCCGACTTCTTGACTTCAACCCCAGGAGCGTGGATATCAATTGTCTCTGACACGTTCCCCTTCTTTCTCTTATCTCTGACAAAAGCCAAGGCACGGCAAGACGCCTTTTTGGTCTTGTCGTATTCTTGCCCTTGCAAAGGATAGCAAACAAAAAGATATTGCCAATGAACAACAGTGGCTTTTTTTGATCTGCCCGTAATACGCAGATACTGATTTGTGACTTGAGCGATTATAAGCGTGCAGATTTGCCCTGTGAACGGTAGTGCGCCTCGTTAAAAAGACCGTAGCGCACTCGTAAACCACTCTGGTTCCAATCAAGCCTACCCCGTTGTCTGGGCCTCGACGAGCCTGCTGCCGCAATAGATCTCACGAAGCTTGGGTTTCTCTATCTTGCCGGTGGGATTGCGTGGAACGTCAGCGAAGATGACCTTGCGGGGTCGTTTGTAGCGCGGAAGATCGGCGCAGAAGTCGTTGACCTCTGCTTCACTCAGTTCTGCGCCTTCCTTAACCTCGATTATGGCTGCCGCGATCTCGCCCAAGCGAGCATCGGGGAGTCCGATGACTGCTACGTCTTTGATGGCATCGTGGGCACGCAAGAAGTCCTCGATCTGGACGGGATAGATATTCTCACCACCGGAGATGATCACATCCTTCTTGCGATCGACCAGATAGATGAAGCCCTCCTCATCGCATCGCGCCATGTCCCCTGTATAAAGCCAGCCATCCTTCAATATCTCCGCAGTCGCCTCGGCATTGTTGTAATAGCATTTCATGATACCCGGCCCCTTGATGACGAGCTCGCCCACCTCGCCGGTGTTCACCGGCGAACCATCCTCGGCAACTATCGCCGTTGACCAGAGATATCCAGCCTTGCCGATAGCACCCACCTTATGGATGTTCTCTACCCCAAGATGCACGCAACCGGGGCCTGTAGACTCGCTGAGACCGTAGTTGGTATCGTAATCATGATTGGGGAACAACCGCTTCCATCTTCTTATCAGGCTTGGTGGCACCGGTTGGGCACCGATATGCATCAATCGCCACTGCGCTATCCGATAGTCCTCAAGGCGGATCGCTCCCCTGTCGATGGCATCGAGGATATCCTGAGCCCAGGGAACCAGCAACCAGACGATGGTGGCTTTCTCCTCCGACACCGCCTGCAGGATCCACTCCGGCCGCATCCCTCTGAGCAGTACGGCGCGTCCACCGGTTATCAGGCTGCCAAACCAGTGCATCTTGGCACCGGTATGGTAGAGCGGCGGGATGCAGAGGAACACGTCCTCGCGCGTCTGACCATGATGATTCTGCTCAGTGACGCAGGAGGCGACCAGGGCGGAATGTGAATGCAGTATCGCCTTGGGAAAACCTGTTGTGCCGGAGGAGAAATAGATGGCGGCGTCATCCTCATCGCACAGTTCGACGGCGGGAGCGACAGACGAGCAATAAGAGACTAGTTTGTCATAGCTCTCCGCAAACGACGGCTTATTGTTACCAACATAGAAAACCGTCTTCACGTTATGCAGATTGTCGAAGACCTGCTCTATGCGACCGATGAACTCGGGCCCGAATATCAATGTGTCAGCCTCGGCGAGTTCGAGACAATAACTGATCTCCTCGGCGGTATAGCGGAAGTTCATTGGCACGGCCAAGGCACCGGTCTTGAGGATGCCGAAGTATATCGGCAGCCATTCGAGGCAGTTCATCAACAGGATGGCAACCTTGTCGCCCTTCTTCACACCTCTGGTGAGCAGAAGATTCGCGAAACGGTTCGCCTTGATATCAAACTCCCTCCAGGTGAGCTCGCGGCGATATCTTTCCTCAGAGCTGGACTCGACTAGATTGTATTCCCTCCAGGTCACGGTGTGATCCGGTTGATTCTCAGGGTTGATCTCAACCAGACAGACATCATTGGGGTAAAGCTTTGCGTTCTTCTCGAGGAAATCGGTTATCGCCATGATCGTTTAGCCTTTCATCGGTTCTGTTCGTCAGTATGGCAAGGGGTGAATGCGCTAGATCTCGATTGTCAGCCCATCATGAGCTACATGGATAGTACCCTCATAAGCTGATAGCTTCTGTTCAAGTTCCCTTAATGTGATGGGCTCATCATAGTGCATGGAAAGATGGGTGAGGTAGGTTCTCTTGGCCTGCAGGCTCCGGCTCAGCTCGATAGCCTCATCGATGTTGTGATGTGAATGTGGCATCCAGTTACGAGCGTTGAAGGTGGCGTCTATGATGAGGATGTCCAGATCTTCCAGGTAACCAAGCGTTGCTGCAGGTAATTGACCTGTATCTGGGAAGTAGGCTGCCATGGTCTGCGCTGTCTGGATCAGAAAGCCAAAGGCATCACCACCATGTGCTGCCGGTAAAGCCGTATAGCATACGCCATCGAGTTCGATGGTCTGATAGGCTACGAGCTGATTGAAGGCAAGCGAATCAGTCATGAAACCGAACTGCTGGCTCATGGTCGCCAACGTCTGCTGCCCAGCATAGACCGGCACAAGTGCACCCGACTTGAGTTTAACGTAATACTCCAGCTGGGGGATACCGCCGATATGATCGAAATGCCCGTGTGTGACGACGACCTGATCAATACAGTCAACCTGTTCCCTGATCAGCTGCAAGCGCAGCTCGGGTGCGGCGTCGACTAAAGTGTTCTGCTCACCTCTGATGAGCAGATCCGAGCAATCACGCGCAGCTCGGAGGTCGATCCTCGCTTCGTCGCAGGCCTTGCAACCACAATAGAAACTCGGTACGCCGCAGGAAGCGCCGGTACCCAGGAAGGTCAGGGTATGGGTGGTTTTTGACACGCTGAACCTTTCACATACTAGAAGCTGATTGTGCCTTCATCACCACGGCGTATGGTCTTGACGAAGCGTACGGTCTTATCCCACGAGCTCATGATGATCGAAGTGGTAGTGGTGCTGCCGCCGTCATGGCTAACACCACCCAGCATCTCGCCTTCAGTGACTCCGGTCGCGATGAAGGCCGCGTCGTCGGTGCGCACCAGCATGTCCATGGTAAGTACACCATCCAGATCGACTTCGGCAGTCTTCTCGGCACGCGCGCGCTCCTCATCAGAGCGAAATTGGAAGCGACCCATGAAGACACCGCCGATTGCCTTGAGCCCGGCAGCTGCCAAGACACCTTCCGGAGCCCCGCCGGCACCAAGATACAGGTCAATCCCGGTTCCCGGTACTGCCGTGGCGATGCAGCCGAAGACATCACCGTCGTCGATGAGCCTGATGCGTGCCCCTGTTGCGCGAACCTCGTCGATGATCTGCTGGTGACGATCACGCAAAAGTATGCAGACGTTGACCTCGCCGACCGGCTTACCCAGCGCTTGGGCAACCGCAGAAACATTCTCTGACGGTGTGTTATCGATGTGCACTTTACCAACACAGGCTGGTCCGGCAGCGATCTTGTTCATGTAGGTATCGGGTGCGAACAGCAGTGCGCCCTTGGGGGCTATCGCGATGGTAGTCAGGGCATTTGGACGATTATAGGCACAGAGATTGGTCCCCTCCAGTGGGTCGACAGCGATGTCGATCTCCTCGCCGCCCTTGCCAAGCTCCTCTCCGATGAAGAGCATCGGCGCCTCGTCGCGCTCGCCTTCACCGATGACTATGCGACCAGAGAAATCGATCTCGTTGAAGGCATTCCGCATCGCCTCAGTCGCCGCCTGATCAGCAGCCTTCTTGTCTCCCCTGCCATTCCATTCAGCAGCTGCGACTGCAGCAACCTCGGCAACATTGAGGATCTGCATCACACGTGATATCTGCATTGCTACTCCTATCTTCTCAGCTGACACTAGTTACATGGACATCGTCTATACCAACCAGTCGATACAGACATCTTAAGAATCCAGCTTCACTAAAGAATCATACCACTGCATCGGCGGATATGGTCAGCTTCACTTCAAGCGAATCAATCGAGCTGCGAAGTGGGCATCTGGGCCACCGGGAGCAAGGTCTACCCGCAAACAGGGCTCGGCCATTGAGAAGTCACTGCCTTCTTCTGTTGCCAGGAAACCTTCGATGACCTGCTCGTTCTCCTCGCGGAGCACGCTACAGGTCGAATAGACGAGGAAACCACCTGGCTCAATATGCCTGGCTACCGCGCGGAGCATCTGCAATCCGGCAGAGGCCATAGAATCAATTGCTTCTGCAGTGAGTCCCCAGCGGATCTCTGGATGACGACGTAGAGTGCCGGTGCCCGAACAAGGGGCATCAATCAGAGCGCCACCGTAGCTCTGCGGTAAACCATATGCAAAGATCAACTTGTCGATCTCGAGGATATCGCCACTGACTGGCTGGACATTCTCCAAGTGGTATCTGGCGATACGCTCTAAGAGTATCTGCGTTTTGAAGGGATGCAGGTCAAGGGCAACCAGATGCGGTTGTACTCCGTGAGCCAACCAGGCATTGCGCTGCAAGAGCACGGTTTTTGTGCCACGCCCACTGCCTACCTCCAGGAAAGCTGTATCTGCTCGAGGTGTCGACAAAGCCGCAACCTTCTGCGCAGACGCGTCGCAGATCAATATCCCGCCTTCATCGATCAGCGTTTTTAAAGCAGGAAGTGCCTGTGTGGGCAGGCAGAATACCGTTGTCTCAAGTTGCTTGGCTCCAGGCATATCCGGCATAACGTCAATGGGATCACTGCTGTCGGCCATGATGTCAGTTGTGTATTTGCTAACCTCAGCGCCCATTCCGATCAACGTCTCAGCGCTGACGTCAATTGAGGGGGTATCTCTTGAAGTAGGGCTTTCCTCGCTAGCGTCTTCAACACTGGCGCCCTTCTTGCCAGCCAACTGATTGACTGCAACGTACAGGGGAGCAACCTGATTGGAGGCTACCATGAATCCTTGAGCGGCCTCACGGCCCAGATCATCGATCAGCCTTCGCGTCAACCACAGAGGAAATGCCTGCTCGCGAGCCAGGGCAGCATCGTCGACACTCGAGTCTCCCCAGGGGAATGCCTCTCGCTTCTCTGCAATACGTCTGAGGAGCTTGTTCGCCAGACCGGATGCCCGAGGCGTGACCTGTCGCGTGAGCTCAACCCCCTGGTGCACAGCGGCATGGGCGTCCTTATCGAGGAAGATCAGCTCGTATGTGGCGATACGCAAGGCATCACGCACATCTGGCCGAATACGCGTTGGTTTATCTAAGGCACCCTCGATTATCTCGTCTAGAGTGCCCTCGCTGGCAACGATGCCGTTGATCAACAATATCGCGAAGGCGCGCTCGCTTTCGGGAAGATTGGCTGTTTGCACCTGGGTTTCGATGAGTCGCTTGGCATAGGCCTTGCGTTGACGCACCTGTCGGATAACATCAAGGGCGAGCTTGCGTGCGGGAGTAACCTGGCTCAACATGAGCTCCAAACTGCTTCTGGATGGCAATTGCCAGATTGGAGTGCCTTGACGCCAGCGGCGAACGAGCGCGCCTCCATCTGCTTCTTGCCATCGGGTTTAAGTGCCAGCACTTGCACACAGCCATCGGCAGTCTGCAAGATTAGGCGTTTTTTGATCAGCGCAACGGGAAAGGAGCCTGAGCTGAGGTTGGCGGCACAAGATAGAGCATCGATATCTGGGGCTAGACTGGCCGCAAGCACAGTGACTGGTTTCGCGCAGATCACGCAGCGTGCTGGAGCTTGCTCGGATGAGGCACGCACGCGACGGATGTTATCCTCCGCGCTTAAAAGTGGATCAAGCAAAAGCTCATCCTTGGCTATCTTTTCGGCGTAACTCGCCTCTGATTCATCCTGACTGACCCAAAGGGCAGAGCCGTCAGCGATGCTCGGTAGCGACTCCAGCAGCAACCGCGCGCCCATTTGTCCCAACTCGTCAGTGAGTTGGGTAAGATCCCTATCGTTGGCCTGTATGCTCGAGGTGGCGCAATAATCACCGGTGTCGAGCCCTTCTTCCATACGCATGATACTCACACCCAGACATTCGTCACCGGCAAGAAGTGCCCTTTGGATAGGCGCAGCTCCCCGCCAACGCGGCAACAATGAGGCGTGTACGTTGATACAACCATAGCGGGGGACATCGAGGACGGCACGAGGCAAGATGAGCCCGTAGGCAGCCACCACGATGAAATCCGGTTCCAACGCAGCCAGACGATCAATCGAAGTGGTATCGATCAACCGCTCTCCATCCGCCGAGCGCGCAAGCGATCCATCTTCATTGCGCATGTAGAAGCTAGTGGGGGTCTCCACCGGGATGCCATTGGATTGGGCGATCTGCTTTACTGGAGAAGGTCGCAGATCCTTGCCACGACCAGAGATCGCATCTGCCCGCGTATAGACTGCTGGCACATCGTGCTCGGCAAGCAATGCCTCAAGCGTCCAGACGGCGAACAGGGGTGTCCCCATGAAAACCACCCTCATGGCCACACCCCTCTCTGCATCTGGCATAAAATAACTACTACTCTGCCATAACGGCAGAGGATCTTCCTTCAAGTTCTTGACCGGTGTCGCCCGGTTTCGCTCCAGCCGCCAAGGCAGCCTCATATTCCTGGAAAGCCTCGATGCGCTGGATAGGATTCAGGTGCTCGAACATCGTCCTGCCGTCAAGGTGGTCGATCTCATGTTGCAGGCAACGGGCAAGGAAATCATCAGCTTCCACCCTGAAAGTGATGCCATTGAGATCCAATGCCTCTACCGTAACCTGCTCATAACGCTTGATGGGAATACTGATGCCGGGAATCGAAAGACAGCCTTCATCGCATTCCACTTCGTCGCCGCCTCTTTCGACTATCTCTGGATTGATGAAGAATATCGGATCCTTCTTGCCATCCTCCTGATCGCAATCGACAACGATCAAGCGTTTGCTGATGCCAACCTGTGGCGCAGCAAGTCCGCAACCTTGATTCTTATACATCAGTTTGGCCATCTGTCTGGCCGTACTCTTTATCTTCTTTATCTCACTGGAATCAACCGGTTCACACTTTGTGCGCAGTACCGGATCCGGTGCAATAACGATATACATCTGAACCTGCCCTGTATGCCCTGCTGTTTGCTACCCTGTTCAACGTGGTCCGTCACAGCCCAATAGTACCAGCCGACTTTTGCCGACTATCTGTCGTTATCACTTATACAGGCGCAGTATATCACGCACGGACAGCGATTCGACATCGGTTAGCTGTCCGTTAACTGCACATGTCGCTCAGAGGGCCAGTAACTCGTCCAACTGCCTTTCCACCAGCTCGGCAAGAAGTAACTGGAAGGGAACTACCTGCGGATTACCGGTAAGCCCATCGTAGGCTTCAAGTGCCTCATAATAACGCTGCTTATCCTCAACTGTAATGATAACTGCCGGGTAACCGAACTGCTCAAGCTGTGCATTGACTATCAAGCGACCCACACGACCGTTACCATCGCCAAAGGGATGGATCTTCTCCAAACGCAGATGGAAGAAGGCAACGTACTCGATAGGATGATGATCTTCCTTTGGCTTTGACTCTACAAGCTGAAGCATCTTGTAGGGCACCTTCTCATAGGAAGTGGGACGATGACCACGGATCATCAAGTTATAATTGCGGTATTCGCCACTTGTCTGCTGCTGATCGATGAGCATCTGATAGTGAAGTTTCTTGATCTCATGCTCGGTGATACGTACACCATCGTTGCCATATCTTTGGGCCAACAAGGTCGCATCGCGATAACCAACCACACTCAGGTGATCGGAAAGCGGCTTGCCTGCGACGACTTCATCGTTCTCCAGAACCCGCTTGACCTCTTCCAACGTTAGCGAGTTTCCCTCGATGGCATTGGAATGATAGATATTCTCAAATAAAAATCGCTCCCGGTATGCCTCTTCGGCATCAGGAGCGAGCGGGACTTTCAAACCAAGTTCAGCCTTCTTCTTGTCGACCCTTCTCAGAAGCACATCAAGCTCATCACTCATAATGGTCTCCCTTCTCAGCGACGGTTCAACCAACCGGATGAGGCTATTGTACTTGGTTTATTGGTTGGATTGGTCGAGAAGCGAAGAATATTCTTTGTGGGGAATCTATCGACGCGCTCCTGCTTATGGCTCACATCATGTCATACGGATCGATGTCAACGGTAACGCTCACAGCCTTGTCTAAACGTTGGCCTTTGATGATGGGCGCAAGCACGCCTGCGATGTTGGCTCCTACCGGTGCCTTGATCAGCATATGCCAACGATAGCTGCCTTGACGTTTATCGAAAACGCAGGGGCTGGGACCAAGCAGCTTCCAGTTGGCAGTGCTGGTGGTCGCGGCGCTATCGACTCCGCAGTCAGTGCCTGCGGAGCCGGTGGTAGCGGTGTTGATGATTGCCAGCGCTTCCTCTATCGGTTGCACCAACGCCATAGCCTGCGCGGTAACCGCTTCCTTGTCCTTACCCCAGATGAGGATATTCGCCAAACGCGCATAGGGTGGGTATCCCAACTCGCTACGCGTTTGACGCTCCTCGCGAAGGAGTATCTCGCGGTCATGTGCCGCCGCAGCACGGATAGCCGCGTGTTCCGGCCAGTAGGTCTGAACGATAACGCGGCCGTCCTTCTTTGCCCGGCCAGCCCGGCCAGCAACCTGTTCCAGCAACTGGAACGTACGTTCTGGCGCGCGGAAATCTGGGAACTTGAGGGATGTATCGGCGATGAGCACCCCTACCAGTGTCACATCGGGAAAATCCAAGCCCTTGGCTATCATCTGTGTACCCAGCAATACCCCGTTAGGCGCAGCCATGAAATCATCGAGCAGGCGCTCATGCCCGTTCTTTCCGCGCGTGCTGTCGGCATCCATGCGGATGATTGCTGTGTTTGGCGGAAGCAACGCCCTGAGCTGATCCTCTGCATATTGAGTGCCGGGACCCAATTGTCGCAGGTAGGGACTGCCGCATTGCGGACAAAGCGACGGCGGTGCCTGGCTGATGCCGCAGTGATGGCACATCAGGTAGCTTGGTCTGATGTGATAGGTTAACGAGGTCGAACACTGCTCGCAACTGGGCACGAAGCCACAATCCCTACAGAGCAGGAATGAGGCGAATCCGCGTTTATTAAGGAGCAGTACAGCCTTCTCGCCCCGCTCCACGGTCTGCAGTAGAGCCTCAGCCAATACCCTCGAATACATGGAGGTATTCTTGGCCTTGAATTCGGCTGCCAGATTGACAACCTGTACCGGAGGCAAGGGTTTTCCGCTGGCCCGTTGCGGCAACGACACCAGCTTCCATCTGCCTGATTCACATTGATGCAACGTCTCCATCGATGGCGTCGCGCTGCCTAAAACCAGTGTTGCGCCACGCAACCGGGCGAGCTCGCAGGCAACATCCCTAGCCACATAACGAGGAGCGTTGTTCTGCTTGTACGTGGACTCATGTTCTTCGTCGATGACGATCAGTCGCAAATCGCGCAAGGGAGCGAACAGTGCCGAACGCGCACCCACCACAACACGGGCTGCCCCACAGCGGATCTGATCCCACTGATCAAAGCGCTCGCCCGTGCTAAGACGCGAGTGAAGAATCGCCACCAGATCACCAAAACGTGCCCTGAAGCGTGCTACCGTCTGGGGTGTGAGGCTGATCTCGGGCACCAGCACACAGGCAGAACCGCCGGCATCGAGCACTGAGCGTATGGTTTGTAGGTAGACCTCGGTCTTCCCGGAACCTGTTACGCCATCCAGCACGATTACCTCTCCTCGATGCGCAAGAGCGTTCTCGATGGTGGTTACGGCTGTTTGCTGACCTTCAGTGAGCGTGGAGATATCCCGCGTTGTTGGCTGCTGCGGTCGTTGCCCACGGATACGACGTCTGGACTCTATCGAGATTACCCCACGTCTCTGCAAAGCTTTGAGCGATGCGGTTGGCGCGGCTATCTCCAGGGATAATTCGGCGACCCGCATCTCGCCGATGCGCAGAGCCTCGATGATAGCCCATTGTTTCACGGCATTCTTAGCTGGCTCAAAGTCGCGACCAGAGTCAGTTAATGAGACCCAACGATCATCTACGGGACCGATGCCGGGATGGAGGAGCTGCCAATTGCCGTTAATATCCTTCTTGATGCGCGGAGATGAGCCCGGCGGTGTGAAGAGGTGCATCACCTCGCTCAATGGCGCCATATACTCCTCGGCAAGCCAATGCGCGAGCTTGGCTGATACCGCATCGAAATACGGTGTCGAGAGCACCTCTTTGAGTGGCTTGATCTTGAGAGGGTCGATATCATTGCTAGGCTCGGCGCTGATCTGGGTGATATAACCCAACGCCGGACGATTGGCAAAATCCACCAGAACGCAACAACCAACCTTAGCCGGCATCTGCTCTGGGATCACATAGTCAAATGCGCTATCCAGCGCCCGCGTGGGAATATCCAGCACCACTTGGGCATAAGCCGGGCGTCTGTCCCCCTTTTCCCTATCATTTTGCCTACTATCGGCCCGAGGCGTATCCGACTTGGATTCAAGCATCTACGCTCCGCTCATCCGAAACCGTAAGACCTTGAGTGTTCTCGGCAATCTTCAGTACCGGTGAATGGGCTGGCACGATTACATCAAGCGCTCTGGGTATCACCGAGATCTCGAAATGGGTACCGTGCTGTTCTTCGCCATCACACTGTACGGGCACGGGTTCATCAAGATCGATCACAAGGTTCTTGGCCTTATACGCATCAAAGGTATCATAGACTTCATGCTTGCCGCTGAAGATACGAGCCAGATAGAACAAGGCACGGAGTGCACCAACCTTCTTGCCGGTACAGACATCGAGAAAGCCGTCGGTAATACTTGCGCGAGGCGCTATGCGAAATCCACCACCGTATGTTGGTCCGTTCTGAACGGCGAGTATCAACAGCTCATCATCGAATAAACGTCCATCGATGTTGTAGCGGACTCGGTGGGCTTTTAGCTCCCTGACAATCGCGAGTACAGCGGCATGCGCGTAAAGCAGGGCTCCGCTAGTGTGTGTGCTCTTGCGAAGATTAACGGTGCTGATCGCCACTGCCGCATCAACACCAAAACTCAGCGTCTCCAAATACCAGGTTTGGTTGCACCTGCCCACATCAGCACAAACCCGCACTCCGTCTAGCAGATCCCTGATAGCCTCGAGCGGATCGGTTGACACACCCAAGGTCCTGGCATAATCATTACCCGATCCTATGGGGATGATGCTGATGGCCGGACGATCAGTATGCGGGCGGGATAGTACCCCTTGGGCGATATCGTGCAGCGTGCCATCACCACTGAGGACGACAATAAGGTCGGCAACGGTTTCGGCTCCAAGCGCAATGGCATTTGCCTTGCTTCCCGGTTCGGTGAAGAACAACTCGTGCTGGGGGAAAAGCTGTTTGAACGTCTTTTCCACTTCGGGTCTGATGCGCGCACCTGTATCATTCCCGGCGGCAGGATTTATGATGACAGTTATCGATTTTACTGTTTGCATGGGGCTCCAGATGTTCTACATAACGCGCACAAAGAAGTGTCTTGGCCGTGATCACCAGTCGCTGAACCCTTGACGTACCAAAATGAACCCAGAGCTCAAGCCAACGTAATGGGAACTATGATAGCATTCTGTTGTGGTGGTATCAGGCAGACCATGCATGGTATCGACCCTTGGGCTCAGATCAGTTTCAGATGCAATTTGAACGATTTGGAGGCTGGAAGATGATTGGTGCGATTATTGGCGATATTGTTGGCTCTCGCTTTGAATATATACCCCATAAGAGCAAGGAATTCGATCTGTTCGCAAAGGATTGCCGCTTCACAGATGACAGCGTTTTAACGCTTGCCGTGGCCAAGGCAATCCTCGAGACCGACCGCATCAGGACCCGTGAGGTGTGCGGCTGTGGGAATGATGACGCGTACTATGCCATGCTGGAGATCCTCGCGGTGCGCCAATTCGTCGCACTGGGCAAGGCATACCCGAACAGCGATTACGGTCTACGCTTCACACACTGGTTGCAAAGCGATGATCATCTTCCCTACAACAGCTACGGTAACGGTGCCGCGATGCGTGTAAGCCCGGCTGGATTTGCGGCTAAGAGCGAGAAGGAGGCAATCTATCTGGCGCGTGCGGCAACCAAGGTAACGCACAATCATCCGGAAGGCCTCAAGGGCGCTGAGGCAGTTGCGCTGGCAATATTCTTGGCACGTACAGGAGCCAGTAAAGAGCAGATCCGTGAACGCATGGTTGCGGGTTATTATGAACTCGATTTCTCCATCGACCAGATCCGTGCAGATTATCGCTTCGATGAGAGTTGTCAGAACACAGTGCCTCAGGCTCTGGTCGCATTCTTGGAATCTGAATCCTTCGAGGATGCGATCAGGACGGCAGTAAGCCTTGGTGGTGATAGCGATACGCTAACTGCGATCTGCGGTAGTATCGCTGAGGCTTTCTATGGCGTACCCAAGGACTTGGAGCTGGAGGCGCTTGGTTATCTTGATACCAGGTTGCGGGGAATCTACGACAGCTGGCAAGAGAGATATGGCAATGAACCCTTAGATGCTTCGGCCGTCTCGTGCCAATGCTCAACCTGAGACGATATCATAGGGCCATTCGATGATCCCGCCGATATCATAAACATTGTTATACCCCATTTTCCCAAGCATCTTCACAGCCTGAGCACTCCTGTAACCGGTATGGCAATACACCAGGATGTAGGCCTCTTTATCGGGAAGCTTGGTGCTGGCCTCGCTTGTAAGCAGGTTGATGGGCAACAAGGTCGCGCCCTCGATATATGCCCAAGCGAATTCGTCTGGATTACGCACATCTAAAAGCACATGATCTGGATGCTCCTCCATGATCTGAAGAGCCATCTCGGGGCTTATCGTCTTGCTATTTCCCATGAATGATAGGAATCCCATCACATTTCCTCTCTACAGCCGTTTGCCAATAGCTTATCATTATATCTGTCACTGGATTCGCTGGCTGCAATTACCAACGGGGAGATGATCATGACTAAGAAGATCTATCTGGCAGGTGGTTGTTTCTGGGGTGTGGAGAAGTATCTATCACTGGTTCCCGGAGTGACGGAGACCAAGGTTGGTTATGCCAACGGTCAAGGTGAGAGCCCATGCTATGAGGCCGTCTGCACCGGCGCAACCGGGTTTGCCGAAACAGTGGAGATAGCCTATGACGAATGCCTTATCGACTTGGCAACGCTGCTGTTCCTGTTCTATGGCATCATCGATCCAACAGCCCTTAACCGGCAGGGCAATGACATCGGCACGCAGTATCGTACGGGCATCTACTTCATCGATGAAGAAGATGAGGCAGTGATCAAAACTTCTTTGCAGGAGCTGCAATCTCATCATGAGAAGATGGTGAGGGTCGAACTCGAACCTTTGACTTGCTTCTACCCAGCCGAGGAATACCACCAGGCATATCTGGATAAGCACCCGAGTGGTTACTGCCATATAGACCCGCGCAGCTTCGAGAATATCGAGCGCCGACTGATGATGTCTAAGCAAATCCGCAAGCTTGATCCATTGCAATACGCGGTTACCCAACAGAATGCCACCGAACCGGCATTCGCCAATGAGTATTTTGATAGTTTTAAGCCGGGGATATACGTGGATGTGGTAACCGGGGAACCGCTGTTCTCCTCAAGAGACAAATTCGAATCTGGCTGTGGTTGGCCAGCGTTCTCCAAGCCCCTTAAAGACTCAGCCATCGAGGAACGCGCCGATTACAGTCATCACATGATCCGCACCGAAGTGCGCAGCGCAGACAGTGATTCGCATCTGGGGCATGTCTTCACAGACGGTCCACGCGATCAGGGCGGCTTGCGTTACTGCATCAATAGCGCCGCATTACGATTTATCCACAAGGATGAGATGGCCGCACAGGGATACGCCGATTTGTTGGGTCTATTTGATAGCCCCGCTTAGAGCTCGGGCGATGGAGAGCCCGATTACCACAGCCAGTAAGCTGAACCCCACGTTTGTGAGGGCATTCAATCCGCTGTGCAGATAGTTCCCGCTCTCGAACAACAATACGGTTTCTGCGCTGAAAGCTGAGAACGTGCTCAAGCCGCCAAGCAGACCGCTGACTACGAACAACCTTGATCGTTGGGTAATTGATGAGAATGGCTCAAAGCCGAGAATGAATCCTATCGCCAATCCAGCGATCACATTCACTAACAGGGTTCCTAGTGGGATTGCGGGTAATATGGCATCTGCTCCCTTGTTCAGCAGATAGCGCATCGCACAGCCGACGAATCCACCCAGACCAACTACGAGTATCTCTCCCATGATTCCCCCTGCTCAGGCAACGTTGTAACAAAGCAACATCTTGCTTGCAGAAGTCATCAGCATGTGCGGTTTGGTCTCGGGATTATGGACCGGGGAGAACTTCATTCCCTTTGTATATTCTCACATCCAAGCAGCACCGCCACAACACTCCCACACATCACACTCGGCAAATGGTAGTGCTTGCAGAGTACAGGGAGACTATGATGGTGCTGCCGCTAGTGGATACTATGCTGTCCTGCGTATCACTTTTTTATTCTGCGAGTATTATGGCCCTGCGCTTAACGTTCTGATGATTCTCAGAGCCGACTAGATGCTTCCGATTATCGCCTTTGTGATTCTAAGCGTAGATCTCTGTCTCGACCACCAGCTCGTTCTTGATCTTGCCAACCAATCGCTGCAGGGCATCGATACAGTTTGGTCGGATGTCGGCGCCTATCAAAACGTACATAATCGAATCTCCTACAGCGAGAGTGCCCTCATTCAGCCATACGCGAACATATTTAACGCCTGGCCAAGTCATGGCCTCCGCTACGGCTTCATCAAGACCTGCCTCATCGTATGAGAACTCAACCTGCGCCACATCTCCAAGCCCCTCGACTCCTTCACGCACCAAGGCCTTGGGTGTGATGCGCACTACGCCGTTATGCAATAGAAACATCCCACATTGGTCGGCCTTTTCACTAGCCTTCGCTTCCTTCAACCAAAGATCGGTAGACGGTTCTGGTTTTGCCATTTCTCCTCGTTTCGAAATCAGGCCCCAAGGCAAATCTATATTCTTGTCCGTGAATAGCTTAACGTATTGGTAGAAACCGTACAAGCTCAATCGATAGCGATAGGGGCGATTAAGGAAAGCAGTCAGAAACGTTACACCTGTCTACGGGCGTCCTTAACCCTGACCACTATCCCAACCTGATGTTCGGGAGATACCTCCCAATTGATCTGATTGATAAAAGCCTCAAAAACCTCGGAGTGACCAAAGAAGAGCAACATACTCAGTTCGGTATTCTCATGACGCGGGATGTAACCTATCTTGCTGCCATTCAGCCATATCGCAACTGCCTTGGGGTCATAGGGATTAGAAGGCTCGGCACGAAGCTCCACGCAGGTACCTACGATTAAGTCATCTATGACATTTAGCCCATCCCAATAGGTGAATCCATGCACAGTGCAGCTGAGGAAGGTTCTACTTGGGACATAGGTTGCGTTATCCATGCGGCTAGAGATGAGGGTAGCATTTTCGAAATCCTGCTCATCTGGTCTGATGTCCAAGCTGTTCATCATTGGCTCCTTCTTTTCACTTACTCTCTCTTTGTTGATTGTCTCATCTTGTATGGGACATATTTTGGACATCAGATGTATAATCATATACAAGGAAACAAATCGAGCTACGCTGGAAGGGGTCACCTTGTATACTGTGCCGCCCAAGAAGATGTTGGCATTGAATATCCTCGCCATTCTACGCGAATATACCGACAGCGAACATCGGCTCTCTCAAAAGCAGATAGTCGATTTGCTGGAATCCGAATATCAGATGCAAGTAGACAGGAAGAGTATCAAACGCAATCTGATGAACCTCATCGATTCGGGTTATGACATCGAGTTCACTGAGACCGTGCGACAGACAAAGAATGGCGAGAGCGAGACGATATGCAGCGACTGGTATATCAATCGAGACTTCGAGGACAGTGAGCTGCGTCTGTTGATCGACAGTCTGCTTTTTTCGAATCACATCCCCACAAGCCATTGCCGCCAGTTAATCGACAAGCTCAAAGGATTATCGAACCGTTATTTCAATACCAGGGTCAAACACGTGCACAGTCTGCCAGAAGTCAAATCCACCAATCGACAGCTCTTCTACAGTATCGATATCCTTGACGAGTCCATAAGCAGGGAAAAACAGGTTAGGTTCAACTACGGTACGTATGATATTGATGGCAAGCTGCATCCACGCCTTAACCCGGAAGGCGAGATCAAGGAATACATCATCGATCCCTACCAGATGGTAGCAGTGAATGGCCGCTATTACCTGATCTGCCGCTATGACCCTTACGATCAGCTCGTCTATTACCGCATCGATCGGATCTTGAATATCAAAGTGTTGGAAACCCCCGTGAAGCCTCTGCGAAAGCTGCCCGGACTCTCTGATGGGCTGGATCTGCCAAAGCATATGGCAGAACATATCTATATGTTCTCAGGAGATAGCACAACCGTCTGTTTTCGCGTCACACGCTCAGCTCTTGTCCATGTCTTTGACTGGTTTGGTGATGACGTTCGATTCTCAAACATCAATGATGAAACTGTAGAGGCAATCGTATGCGTTAATGAACAGGCGATGCTTTATTGGGCGTTGCAGTTCAACGAGCACATCGAGGTGCTCTCTCCCCCTTCGCTGAAAGTGAAGCTGCTTGCTGCCGCTACATCCATGACGGAGAAGTACCGTTGAGCTATTTAATCGTCCGTTCTAAGCGCCTGTCATCAG
>DBPN01000046.1:0-879 GCA_002305585.1 Eggerthellales bacterium UBA1419 | reverse complement strand
AGGAAGTAACCTTGGGAGATATCGGCCTTGTTGTCCGCGATGGTGCCGTTGACGCAGTACAGGCCTGCTGATGTGTCATCGACGAGTAGCAGCAGTGAGGCGTTGACGCCGCACAGTGTGGAGCCAGCCAGGGCATCGGGGAAGTTCATGCCGGTGGCAACCGCCAGCTTGTCAGCTCCCAGGTTGCCGTTGTCCAAGGTGTACTCGGCGATAGCGGCGCTGGTCTTGTAGCGGTCATCCCCTGACAGGCGCACCACGTTGGCTTGCCCGAAGACGCCATTGAGGTAGGTCTGGGTAGCGGCGGATACCACACCGGTGCCGCCGATGATGAGGACCTGGTCGAAGTCGGTGGTGTTGAGTGCCGCCTTGGTGGTGTCATCGAGGTCCTTGGTGCCGTATGCGCCACCGGTGAGGAAGATCGGGGACTCATGGGCGAAGGCGTAAGGTGATATGGACAGCGCGTCGGCGAAGCCGAAGCCCGATACGACGATGGCGGTCCTGCTCCAGCCTGTGCCCGCATCGTAGATCTCAAGCGCTGTGGAGATGCGGTCATCGCCTGCAGCGCGGGTGACGTTGGCTGCACCGAGCAGGGTCTCTATCTGGGCATATGCCGCAGGCGTGATGACGCCTACGCCACCGACGACGATGGCCTTGGTGGGATCGAGCCTCTCGATCTGGTCTTGGGCCGCAGCCCCTAACGCGTTACCTGGTGTGAGGATGATGGGGGCATCCTTGACACCGGCCAGGCCTGCTGCCGCAAGCGCGTCAGGATAGTTGGCGCCTGTGGCGATGATGACGGTGTCGGCAGTAGTGAAGCCCTCCTCGACTATCGCTGCCATGGTGCCGTAGCGATCGGAGCCTGAGAGTTGGGTCCAGGTG
>DBPN01000050.1:27555-28360 GCA_002305585.1 Eggerthellales bacterium UBA1419 | reverse complement strand
AGCCCAGAGATGGGCTCTACTTCTATGCTTGATATACGCCATTCGGATGAAATCGCGTCTCTTTTGACAAATTGCCAAGAATCTTCTCAGCCAAAGCAGCAATCTATGTTACGATTGCGAGCAAAGTATTAGGTACTTATGCAGAGAAAAGCTTCACATGAAGGGGGACAATATGGAGAGACGATTTGTGGTCCTAAGAAGTGTTCTGGCAATCAGCTTGTGCATGATGCTGCCCTCTGTAGCCTTGGCTGCNNGCCTACAACTCAGATGATGTGTACGATGCCTATGCAAATGACACCGATGCAACGGTGAACATCTTCATGATGGACAACATTGCCATGGACAGCACTCTTTACGGTAATGCTGGACAGGTTTATACCATCAATGGCAATGGTTATGTCATCTCAGATCTTGTCCTTTCGGGCGCTGGCTCCACTACTGTCAATGCGGATGTTGGCGACAGTGATGACGAAGATGAGTATTCCCTTGATGTCTATAGCGAAGCTGATGTGACTGTAAATGGCGATATCACAGGCAGCGTTTACGCAGATGGCGAATCCGTACTGACAATCAACGGAAACGTCACGGGTATCGATGCAGTGAATGATGTCGACATGGATGATTATAGAGACTATTCCGATCCCTATCCAAGGAATGCCGTCTATGGTACCGACAATACAGTTATCGTCATCAATGGAGATGTGACAGGCGCTGATGGTTATGGTGCCTACTCATGGGCTCAGGACGGTGTCGATGCAGACCGTAGTGCCAATATCACCGTCAATGGCAATGTCACCGGAGGCAA
>DBPN01000050.1:26911-27550 GCA_002305585.1 Eggerthellales bacterium UBA1419 | reverse complement strand
TTTGGCTATTCAGCTTCGATCACAGTTAACGGCAATGTGACTGGTGGCAATACAAACACCAGGTTCGGTCAGGCAGGAGCGGGGATCGTCCTTTCTAAGGGTTATGGATACTATCCTGTTGGAGTATCCCTTGCCCCCGGAGAAGTTGGTTCAGTAACAGTAACGGGAATCGTCAAAGGCGGCCTCGCCACAGGTGAGGATGGTGTCTCGGGAGCTGCTGTGGCGTTCTATGGTTACGACGAAGGTTACAATTATGATTCAGTCGAGCCGAGTGATATTGATTCAGGCGATCTAGTGCAGCTTACCGTCTTGAAGCTCGAGCCTTCTGAAGAAGGCGCTCCACTCTTTGGAACCCATTTCGACTCAGACTATGAGTTCACACCCGAAGAGCTACAGGCCATGGCCGATAAGACCCTCTACATCGTGGCTCCAACTGCCACCAACGGCACAGTGGCGTCGAATATCGACAACGCCCTTGCAGGCGATACCGTCACCCTCACCCCAACAGCTGAAGAAGGCTATGTCCTCAAGTCACTGCTGGTCAACGGGGTCGAGCTCTTCTCGGAGAACGGTGTCTTCTCCTTTATCATGCCTGAGGGCGGTGCGCTGATCAGTGCCCAGTTCGAGCCTGTCACCACC
>DBPN01000050.1:19949-26808 GCA_002305585.1 Eggerthellales bacterium UBA1419 | reverse complement strand
TCCGCTGCACAGCTGAGGGATCGAGACGTGAAAGACTGTGAGCCAAGGAGCGCGAGTTAAAGGCTGCAGGAACACCGTAAGACACGTAAGTTACTCGGCAGCCTTTTGCCAGTAAACCATATCAGAAACTAGGTAGAGCCCAGAGATGGGCTCTACCTATATAGTGAGTTCCCTGCCAAGGCTCGAAGATAATCTGCTAAAGTGTTACTAATATACTTTAACGCGGTATTGCGGAACAGGGGAGCATGATGACGGTTTCTACTGGAGGGAACAGCAATCCTGCAAAGGATGGCGCTCCAGTTGGGCCTTTCTCCGTCAGTCGACTCTTCCTTGCAGTTACCCTGTCAATAATAATAATATTGCTCTGTTTCAATTATTTGTATATAACATGGGAAAAATACAATCAAGACGCAGCCAGAGAAGCGATCATCCTAGGTGAATCACTGGAATCACTGTTGCATCCAAAGCATATCGCGCAGCTCACAGGCGGAACACAGGATATCAGCAAACAGGAATATCAGTTGACTAAGACCAGTTTAGAGCAACTATCACATACAACGAATCGGATTGCCTTCGCCTATCTTCTTGCCGAGCGCGACGGTCAACTAATCTTCCTGCTTGATTCAGAGCCTGTCGATTCCTTGGATTATTCACCGCCAGGACAGATTTACTCAGAGGCAGACGAATACTGTTGGCAAGCCTTTAATACTGGCGAGACTGTCATCTCTGAGCCAACAACAGACCGCTGGGGAACATGGGTGAGCACCTTGGTTCCAATCAAAGACCCAGACACCAATGAGGTGATGGCGGTTCTTGGACTTGATTATGACGCCAAAGAGTGGAATCAATTGCTCTGGCAAAGGATGATCCCCGACTTCATCATCGTCTTTGGCATCTTGGTTTTGTCTCTCTCCTTGATGCGTGTCTTGTATCAACGCTCGACATTAAAGAAGATCAGTTCCAGAATGAGAAAAAGCGAGAGCCTATATCGCAGCATCTTCAGTCAGGCGCCAATAGGCATTGCCATCGTGAGTGATACAAGGTTTATGCCTGAATCTGAATCAGGTCAAACCAATATCAATCCTGCGCTTGAGAAGATCCTTGGTTGGAAAAGAGACGAGCTCGAACAGATCGAGTGGCCAGATATCACACACCCTGATGACCTGCAGGCTGATGTTGAGCAGTTTGAGCAATTCAAAGCGGGAAAGAACAAGGGTTACACAATGGAGAAACGGTTCTTGCGACCAGACGGCTTGTATGTCTGGACCAGCATGACCGTATCTCCTCTGTTCGATTTGTTCGACACAACTCCCATGCATCTTCTGTTGCTTGAGGACATCTCTGCTCGCAAAGTGGCCGATGAGGAGCTCAAGGAAAGTGAGCGCAGTAAGTCTGTCCTGCTCTCCAATATTCCCGGTTTAGCCTACAGATGCAAGAACGATAGTGAATGGACTATGCTTTATGTCTCTGAAGGTTGTTATGAATTGACTGGATATGAAGCTGAAAGTCTCACGAATAACAGAGATATCTCTTTTGAACAGCTCATCGCTCCCGAGTATCGCCAAAAGCTGAGGATAGAATGGGATCGCGTTTTGCGGGAAAGAAGACGACTAAAATATGAATATGAGATAATCACCATTAAAGGGGAACGTAAATGGGTTTTGGAATTGGCAGAGGGGATCTATAGCGATTCTGGCGATGTCGAGACGCTCGAGGGCATCATCTTGGATATCTCCGACAGGAAAGCGATTGAGGATACCCTCAGGTACAACAGCGAGCATGACCGATGGACAAGCATGCTTAATCGCACCTATCTCGAAGGCCTGCTGAACTTTGACATCAAGAAAGACGCTTTCATCAGAAGCACAGCCGCCAAGGATCCCTCCTCGGCTAATTCCGTCGTGAAAAGAGCTTTGGTCAAGATCAACCTCGGAGCCACGCAATCTCTCACGGCCAGCTATGGCTTCCACCAAACCAAAGAGTTGATGAGGAGAATCGCAGAAGAGTTATGCGCGCATTGTACAGATGAGCGGATACTCTTCAATACCTATGAGCACAGGTTTGTCTTCTATGTTTGCGACTACAAGGATACTGCTGATATCACAAGATTTTGCGAAGATGTGGCTGCAACCCTACGCAGCGTGTTGGTCAATGAGAGGGTTGGCGGTGGTATCGGCGTCTTTGAGATTGACTCAGACGATAGAAGCGATGCAGACACGTTGCTGAGGAATTCCCTGATTGCCTCAGAGCGGGCGTTTCATACCAGCAATAAGGACTTTGGTATCTGCTTCTATGATGAGGACCTTAAGCGGGCTATCGCCCGAGAAGACAAGATCAAGCAGCTGCTTGTTAAAATCGCGTCGGGAGAGGATACAACCAGCCTATTCCTGCAGTACCAACCGATATTGCATCTAGATTCGAATAGCATACAGGGGTTCGAGGCATTGGCTAGGTTAAAGAACGACTCACTTGGTCTGGTGCCCCCGCTGGAGTTCATCCCCTTGGCCGAAAGCACAAAGCTGATCATCCCAATTGGCGAGATCATCATCGAGAAAGCCTTGCGATACCTAAAGGAACTCGAGGATGCGGGCTACAAAGACGTGAGGGTCTCGATCAATGTCTCAGCGATCCAGCTTTTAGCCGAGGGTTTCTGCCCTAATCTGTTCAGGATGGTTGAAGAAGCAGGAGTAAGCTCCAACAGCATTGGTATAGAGATTACTGAGTCGGTCTTCGCCTCAGATTTCGATGAGATCAACGCCGTTATCAATGAGATGCGAGATTACGGTTTATATGTCGCCATAGATGATTTTGGTGTGGGCTATTCTTCGTTGGCGCGGGAGAGAGAGTTAAGCATCAACTGCCTGAAGATCGATAAGTACTTCATCGACAAGATCCTTTTCCTCGAGCCAGAGAACACCATTACCAGCGATATTGTCTCTATAGCACACAAACTCGGTCATTGCGCAGTTGCCGAAGGTGTGGAGAACGTTGCGCAAAAGCAGTACCTGATCGATTGCGGCTGCGATAGCATCCAGGGTTATCTTGTTAGCCGCCCACTGGATGAGGGTGCGGCCATTGAGCTTTTGGCAGAGTATCAAACTGCTTGAGAGCAGCTTAAGACTCATCTCAAATCAATGCATGATGACAACTTGGTGAACTTCGCTAAGTCTCATTGACAGCGTCTGTTGTGGCGTGATAAATCGTAATCAGTACGGCACTCCAGGGCTGTAAGCTTTGTTAGGGTAGAGAGATGATGTGAGGGAGTGATCTATCATGTCAGGTCTGGTACCGTTCAACAGGAGAAGAGCCGATATCATGAGCACTGGTTTTGATGATTTTCAAAACATGCTCGACGACTTCTTCGCCGAAGGCTGGCCACTAAGAAGGAGTTTGGCCGCCGACACATTTAAGATCGATGTTCAAGATAACGAGAATGAGTACGTTATCGAGGCGGAGCTGCCGGGAATAGCCAAGGAAGAGGTAAGTGTCTCACTCGATGATGGAAGATTAAAAATCGCCGTCAATAAGGAAGAGAACATCGAGAAGGAAGAAAAGAACTATATCCACAGAGAAAGGCGCTGTACAGCTATGGCCAGAAATGTCTTTTTGGCTAACCCAGATGGCGAGGGGACACAGGCCAAGCTGGACAATGGTGTGCTTACCGTGGTGGTGCCGAAAAAGGTTAAACCAGAAAGCAAGATCGAGATTGAAGTTGGGTAGTCTCAGCCAAGCCCTGGAGTGCTACCCTCGAGTCGATCCTCCCGCTCGAGATTCTCGGAATCGAGCATCTCGAATAGCTCTTCTCGAGTATGGATATCAAGCTTACGGTAGATGTGGCGCACGTGCGCCTTTGCCGTACCGTTGGCGATGAATAGCTCGCGTTCTATTGTGGCGATGGTCTTCTGCTGAGCCAATAGCAGAAGGACTTCTTCTTCACGTTGAGACAGGTGTTGTTTCTGCGCCAAGAGATTGCAACGGCCAACTATAGCCTGCTTCTTGAGGATTGCCTCATTGGCCTCCTTATCGTGTCCGGCGATGAAATTAACACCCCATCTGCTTGACAGCTCCTTCTCGGAATACAAGACCATGCTCAAAGCAACAACCAGCAAAATAACCAGCACCGTGATCAGCAACCCAGAATCGATTCCAGAGACATCAAGCCACTGACGATGCACCTCCACCTGCCTGCCAAAGAAGATGAAAAGAGCCCTGACACCGCGCTCGATACCAAAGAGCCAAAGTGCTGAGATACCAAAACGGTAGCTCATGTTGGCTAATATCAACATGATCAGTATCGAGAAGGCCGCATATGAGGCATTGGAGCAGAGTCCTGAAACAAACTCATTGAAGAAGCCGAAGTAAGGCAGGAGCAGAAAAGCCCCTACCATCAGCGGAAGCCCTAACCGATAGACCACAGCAAAGTCAAAGCGTCTACCTTGGACAAGGACTCCAACAAAAACCACGGCAGCGACAAAAACTGTTCCAAATGAAGAATGCGGTCCAAAGGATGTTGTGTAGATGTCGACCTCGCGCAGCCCAAATGCAAATCCATATATCGCCATCAGAAGCACTGGTTTCCAGGGGAATGAGAAGTTTCTGGTGGGCATCACGGGCAAGTCGCTGACTGGGATTGATCGATAGGAGAGTAGCACACACAGCAAAGAGAGAATTGGCATGCTCAGACAGGCTGCGAAGACCCAGGGCATGAGGAAGCCCCTGACAATGTAGATGATCAATGCTGCGACTATCAATGAGGCACTGTAATACAGCGCAACACGAATCGGATTGAGGCAGCTATAGATCTCTGACCACATCAGGATAAGCAGTGCGATTCCTGCTCCGCCCATGATGGCTGCCGGAAGCGCAAGCATCTGAGCCAGATTGGGCACGTAGAACGTGATGAATACCATTATCGTCGAGATGGTTAGCAGTGTGCCGCTTAGCCAATAGATCACTGTGCGACTGAACAGGGTCTTGATCTTGTTTGATAACAGCGCGCAGAGCAACATCACAAAGATCATCGTCAGGTCAAAAACGTCTTGACCTGCAAACTGCTCCGAGGGAAAATCGATGTAAGAACCAACAAAGACAATCTCAATCCACGCCCGATAGACGCCCAGTCCCAAGAAGAAGAAGGGGATATACGGCAGGCGATTAAGCCAGTCCCCGATCCTTGCCGGGATATCAGGTGTTACATCATCTAATTCGGCTCTGTCTTTAGTTTCTTGCATGCTCAAGTGTGCCGATATCGGCTTCCCCTCCTCCCTCCTCATCAGGAGTTATTTGCATTGTAACCTAAACAGCTATTCATCTAAACAGGATCAGAGTAGTAGCGATTCAAAAAAACCGGCTAAACGAGGGTGTTATAGTCAGGTGTTATGAAAATAACCCCAGTAATAGCTCAATTATAGGCAGGGACTTGGACTACATACCGTACTAGTCTTTAAGCCGTTACGATTGCAGTGTGGTTTGTGCTGTGCAGCCTAGCCATCCTGAAAGGTCGTGATGAGTAAGGGTTATGTTGTCAAGTAAGAGGAGGAAGTATGAGCGAGGAGAAAAGCGGGAAAAACAGTCTCAGCAGGCGCGATCTGTTGAAGTTCGGCAGCCTTGCGGTTGCTGGCGCAGCGGCAGCAGGGGCTTTGACTGCCTGTGGCCCAAAGTCTGATGCCGGTGGCTCAGCAGGTTCGGCATCTGGTGGCGCAACGCCTGAGGCAATCACCTATTCTGCTGGTCACGAGCGTAGGGGGCTGCCGGGATTCCTTGTTGCTCCAGAGCCTCTTAAGGCTGAGGAGACAAAGGATTTCGACGTTGTGGTACTTGGCGCTGGTGCTGCTGGAGTCTGTGCGGCTTTGAGTGCAGCTGAGAATGGAGCCAAGGTAGCATTAGTGCAGAAGGGTAGCGAGGCGATCTGTCAGGGTAATGCTGGAGCAGGTATCAATCTTGAGAAGAGCAACCCAGCCCATGTTTCAGCTCTTGTTGCTTCCATCATCAAGAACAATCAGCATAGGGCAACCTATGATGCAGTTAATCTCTGGGCTTGGAATTCGGGAGAGGCAGTGCAGTGGGTTCTTGATCGCACTCAGCCGATCATCGGTAATTATAAAGCTCAGGATGGCACTCCTTGCGAGGCTACTGATATCGCTAATGCGAACAATGCAGCTTTGCTTGGTAGCACCAAATGGGAGTTGCTGTTTGTGACCAGCAACTTCGGACCCAAGCCAACCAATGCTGGACATGGCATGATGGCTTTGGCGCAGGTCGCTGCAGATGCCGGCGTAGAGATCTTCTACAGCACCGAGGCCAAGCAATTAGTTAAAGAAGGCGACCGTGTGATTGGTGCAGTAGGCGAGCAGGATGGCAAACTCATCCAATTCAACGGCAGCAAGGGTGTCATCGTCGCCACTGGAGACTTCCAAAACGATGACGAGATGATGGGTTACTATCTGCCCGATTGCCGTTATTTTGACAGGAAGCAATGGGGTAAGACCGGAGATGGTCACAAGATGATCATCTGGGCCGGCGGTAAAATGGAAGACATCGGTCATACCAAGATGCTACACGACTTCGATGCTGGTCCTGCTAGCATGTGCGATATGCCGTTTCTTGCCGTAGATTATTACGGAAATCGTTTTGTCAACGAGAAGGAAGCCGGCATGAGCCTGCTGAACAACTATCTGCGTGGAACCTCGAACGATGACGCTGGTTGGTATGTGCAGGTCTTCGACTCCAAGTACTACGATCATCAGGATTGGCCGGGAATGAAGGCTCCCACAAGCGCGCCTGAGTACCTTCAGACAGCAGTGAACCCTGAAGTCAATTCAGACGGACACATCAAAGGGGTCTTTACCGATCTTATCCG
>DBPN01000050.1:16066-19944 GCA_002305585.1 Eggerthellales bacterium UBA1419 | reverse complement strand
GCCAGCGTGAAACGTTATAACGAATTGGTCGCAAAGGGTGTTGACGAGGACTTTGGCAAGGATGCCAAGTGGCTCACCCCAATCGAGTCCGGTCCATTCTACGGTATCTATCGTCACCTGCGCCTGAGCTGCGGAGCCATGTCTGGTGTGGTTGTCGATGGTAAGACACATCAGTGCATCTCCGTCGACAATCAGCCGATTCCTGGCCTTTATGCTGTTGGCAACATTGCTTCGGGCTTCTATGGCGGCGTGGATTATCCGCTCGATGTCTTTGGCATGAGCTTGGGTCGCTGCTACACTGAGGGTTACGTGGTTGGCCGCGATCTTGCTAAGTCATAAGGCTTAAAGCGTCAATAAGCTAGGGAGATTTTCTGGGTGTCAATCAAGGGTGCGAGCTTCTACGAGGGGGCGCACCCTTGATTTATATTCTTGCCGTCATTGATATTCTTGCCGTCATTGTTCTATAATGAATTCATCTGACCCAGATCATTATTCGGATACATGCTAGATTCATTGCATGGAGCCACATTAGAAGGCGTGTGATTACTTGCTCCGAGCTAAGACCCTTGAACCTGCGGTTGCTTTACGCCGTCGATGGCTATACCTGATAGTTGGTGCTATCTGCTTCCTGTTCCTTGGTTTTGTCTACGGCTGGTCTATCCTGGCGGTTCCTTTGCAAAGTGAGTTTGACTGGACCAGCGCTCAGATCTCTATGACATTCACAATCTCTACCGCCATGTTCTGCATTGGCGGCGTGCTGGGAGCTCAGCTCAGTAAACGCACTGCGCCTCAGGTGACTATCATCCTCTCTGCAGTATTTGTCTGTGTTGGCTACATCATCGCGTCAAATGTTCAGGCTGACCAGATCATGGTCCTGCATCTGGCTTATGGTGCTGTAGTTGGTTGTAGCTCAGGCATGGCTCATAACGCCATAATGGGCACGGTGAATCGCTGGTTTCCTGATAAGGTTGGTACGTCTTCTGGTTTCTTAACTCTTGGCTTTGGCATCAGTAGCCTTGCGATTGGTTGGTTGGTTGGACTGTCGCTTGATGCGCTGGGGTGGCGGGTGACCTTTGAAGTCATTGGTGTAACAACGGCTTTGGTGATGTTGGTGGTCTCTTTCTATATCAGGGTTCCAGCCGACAATCAGATCTTACCTGCTGCAGACACGACTATCGCAGAAGAGAAGGCCTCACTATACAACGCAACACATCCTCATAAGCGAAAAGTTGACCCGCGTACACAGCCTTCAGGATACGACTTCACCACCTGGCAAGTCTTGCGCACTCTGCCCTTCTACCTCACATTCATAGTTGCGGTTTTGTTTGCGGCAATCTATCTTGGCATCATGGGCAATGCCAAACAGATCGCCTTGGAAGCTGGCGCGGCAATGACGCTGGCGACTTTAATGGTGGGACTGGTATCGCTCTTTGACGGTGTGAGCAGGCTGGGATCGGGATTCTTCTTCGATCGCTTTGGTTACAGGCTGAGTTTGGTTACGGTTGCGCTCGTCTTCCTGTTGGCTGCAGGCTCGCTTTTTGTGGCCTTTAGCCTTAAGACACTGGCGCTTGTGTTTGTTGGTTTTGCTTTCCTAGGTTGCGGATTTGGCAGTATTTCAACGGTATTGGCAGCCATCACCAATCGCTTTTACGGACAGAAGCACTACGGTACAAACCTCTCGATTGCTTATCTGGACTTTTTGCCGGCGTCATTCATTGGCCCAACCATTGCTGGAGCTATAGAAACTTCGCTCGGCTCATATCATTGGGTTTTTGCAGTGTTCGCGCTGATGGGCTTGGTTGCACTTGTGATCGCCTTCCGCATCTTTCCACCAAAGGCACCGAAGGAAACAAAAAATTTGGGCGAAAGCGGTTATCAGGGTTGAGGTATGGCGTTTGATATCATTGGAGGCCATCAGAGCTGAGACCGGTGCAGAGACCAGACTAGAGACTAGAGACCAGTACGGGGAGTCACCGATTATCATGCAAAAATAGGTTCGTCTCGCTTGTGCGACACCATGAATACCGTTATACTCTCATTTCGCGTTTGCGCACGTTAATGGAATCGCATGTGTAAGATACAGGATCTGGGCCGTTAGCTTAGTTGGTAGAGCAGGGGACTCTTAATCCCAAGGTCCGGGGTTCGAGTCCCCGACGGCCCACCAGAGAAACCGCAGGTCACGAGCTTATCAGTCTCGTGACTTTTCTTTTGTGGCGGGAAAATCCCTCAAAATTCGGCTTATAGTATGAGTGACGCAGGGCAGTATTATAGGTATCCTTTTAACGGGCATGGTATGATCCTATTCTCGGAGAGCTTTTTGTTGCTACAAAAACCTTCCCTTAAGAACACCCGTGCCTACGTGCATTACTCCACCAAAACGTATTCACACTTGCTCACGAGGAGGCAGTGTCTGGCACGAAGCAGGATTGCGGGGGAAATTAGCGATTGGAAAGAACGAGTCAAGGAGGGCTGATTGCAATGAAGAGAGGCTTGATTGCCGTGCTTGTCGCTGCCAATCTGGTGATGCTAGTGATAGGCATTCTCACCATACCGCCTAATCTGCAGGCGGCGGCAGGGAAGGACTCTCCTGCAACTAAGACGGAGCAAACAGCGCCGACTACACCAGAACCGAAGGAAGGAACACCGCCCGCACTCGAAGGAAGCGGCACTACTTCCACGGCAGAGGAAACAGGCGCGAGCTTGTCCACTGAGGAGCGACCCGATCTGGGGGACTTTCTCTGGTACACCGAGGACGTGCGCTATTCCGGTATACCAACCGGGGCGAAGACTATCGGCACTATCAGCCCGCTGATTGGAAGCTGGAAAGCGCTCATTACCTACGACCCCGATAACGAATTCGATTCGGAAGCCATGGAGTTTCTCAATGTCGTCCTTGTGGGTACGGCGGAGAGCCTGAACCTAACGCTCGACTGGTATCAGATCTTCTGGGCGAACGAGGGAGAGAGCTTCGACGAGACGGACATGGAGGACAGCGTCTTCAGCGGCAAGTGGGAGAACGGCGGCCTGTGGGCCTCCGGCGAGGGGACCATTCACCTGACGCAGTTCTACGAGCTCAACGACCAACAGTATGCCATCGGCACGATGGATACGCCCGACGGGATACCGGCGCTTGTGGCGCTGGTGCGACCATAAGGAGGCGCTGGTATGGGAAACTATTGTGAGTATTGCGGCACCGAGCTTACTCCCGGCGATCGTTTCTGCGCCAAATGCGGCGCGGGTATTCGCGTAGCGCCAGTAAATCCTGCTCCGGAACCTAGCCAGGAGACACAGCCACAGCCACAGTATAGAAGCGCGGTGCGGCCTCAACAGTATCGTTCGGCCGGAAACTCAGAGAGAAGAACGAGTACTGCGCCACCCAAGGGAAACGGCAGCGGACAGAAGGCACTCTGCATCGGTCTTGGCGTCCTGCTCGTTCTGCAGATTGCGGCGGTGGCCCTCTTCGGCTGGCCGGGATTCCTGGTCAGCGGCGAAGAAAGCGGAAGTCAGCCGTCTGGAATTCCAACAGCTCAGCTTTCTCCCGCGCAGGCTATGAACGCCAGCCTCGTGCAGCTGATGGAACGCCTGAGCGACGAGGGAGTCAGCGGTGGCATGAATGTGAACGCTGCTTTTGGCATTCCCGACAGCGTCTTCTCCTACAACTCGGCCGAGCTGAGCCTCACTGTGCAAGGTGACGATTCGCAGGTGGTCTATGGTCAGCGCTCCGTGATAGGCGAAAACGGTGACGCAGAGCACAGCATGAGTCTGGATACGAGCGGCGAATCCATGAAGGCGGGAGCTTACTTCACTGGTAATTACATGATAATCCAGATGGGGGACGTCAGTCGTCCCATGATACGCTACGCACTGCCGGCGCAAGA
>DBPN01000050.1:0-16019 GCA_002305585.1 Eggerthellales bacterium UBA1419 | reverse complement strand
ACGGCCAGTGGAGACGAGATCACCTCTGCCACGGAAAGCGTGGCTATCGGCGAAAGCAGCCTTGAGGTGGAGACGAGCAGCCTGACGATGAACGGAGATAAGGCCGCCCAGGCATTTTCGGCCTTTATCGAAGGCTGGCGGCAGGATTTCCGCTGCGGCGATATGCTGTCATCTTTCGATGCCTTCAAGGAAGATGAGACCGCATCCACTCTAGATCGGTTGGCAGCATTCGCGGCTGACCGTCAGAATGCGACACTTACCCTCAAGACCGGCATCTACCAGGATATGCCCGTCCTGTTGGAGCTGACCTATGTCGCGACGAGCGGGGAATTCAGGCTGTCTCTGGTATTTTCCGAGCAGGAGGGCAGCAGCTATTCCTCCATCAAGCTGCGCTTTCCCCAGGGTGATGGCTTTACGTATGTTGACAAGGCGGTCACAGGCAGCAGTTCCACCGCACATAGCTTCTACGGCCCTGATGAGAAGCTACTAGGGGAAAGCCTATTCAGCAGCACCGGCAGTGGTGGTAACAACTTCAGCAGTCAGTTCAATTACGTCCTTACCAACTACACGGATGAAGATGAGCCGCAAGGCAGTAAGCTGGAAAGCTCCGGAACCTATTCCAGCAGCACCAGCGGCAATGTGATTGGAGGGAACTTCAATGGACAGTTGAATATGTCCACAGAATCTGACCCTCTGACCTTCAACGGCACGGTAACTCTATCCGAAAATTTCGGTCAGCCAGTTATGCCCGCGTTCATCGAGGGTTCAGGTAGGACCGCCACCACCCGTCTGCAATTGTTTGCAGAGCTTTATGCTGGAGATGAAGACGCGGTGCCAGAAGAGAAGATGAGGGACTTCGAGATATCCCCTTCTCTGCTACGGCCACTTCTCGGCAATATCATGCTGTTTGGGATGTAGCGATGTGAAGGGAGGCGGCCCTATGCTGGTGGGCCGTGAACTGACTAAGACCTACGGGAGTCAATTCGCCCTGCACCAGGCCAGTATCGAGCTGAACCCTAGCAGCATCACGATGCTGCTAGGCCGCAACGGCAGCGGCAAGAGCACGCTGTTGAACATACTGGCCTTGGCACAGGCTCCCGATAGCGGCTCCGTCGAGGTGGATGAGTTGAGTGGTCGCGCCGCCCGTGCTGCCATTGGCTTCGTGCCCCAAGAGATAGCCTTGTTCGAGGACCTGAGCATCGAGGAGAACCTGCGCTGCTGGTGTCCGCTACCTGCCAAGGCGGCACGGGAGCGGGTGGACGAGGTGCTGGAGAGGCTCGACCTCACCGATATCCGCCGCAAACTGTTGCGCAACCTGTCCGGCGGTCAGAAGCGGCGAGTCAATCTGGCTGTCGCCCTGATGGGTCAACCCCGCTATCTGCTTTTGGATGAACCCCTGGCCGGCGTGGATGAGGACAACGAGCAGCGTATCCTTGAGCTGCTGGCCGACTATGCGCGGCAGGGTGTGGGAGTACTGATCTCCAGCCATCAACCGCGCGTGCTGAGGGGTTTGGCAGACCAGGCTCTGGTGCTGGAACGAGGAGAAACGATATTCTCAGGCCAGGCGGCTGATTATTTTGACAGCCTAATGGAGAGGGAGCTATGAGGCTGCGTCAGTGGATTGTGCTAGATATGCGGCGTCTGTTTCGGAGCCGGAAGCTGGTAGCCGCAACTTTGCTCACGCCTCTCGTGGGGCTGTTGGTCTTCTCCTCGGTAGTGGCTCCGATGCTGTTGACCGGGAACAATCTGCGCGTACCCTATGCGATCTGCAACGAGGACAAGAGCGAGTCGGTGCGGCAGTTCGTCACCATGATGACCAACAGCGAATCCCTGCGGGATTTGGCCGCCGCCTACCCGGTGGACGATCTGGAAATCGGCTACGAGCTGCTGCAGGCAGGCCGAGTGGGTGTGTTGGTGCATATCCCCGATGGCTTCTATGAGACCATGAGTGCAGGGCGGGATCCGGTGGTGCAGCTCATCGCCTACTCTGCTCACAGCTTCGAGCAGACCATGGTACGCATCACGCTCGACGGTTCGCTGCGGGCGGTGGGACAGAGCGAGAACATACTGCAGCTGCTGGGTAAGACTGCCGTGGAGGCCGGCGCGGATGAAGCCGACATAGCGGCTCTGCTGGAGGCGGAATTCAACAACTGCATCGATCAATACCTGCATCGCCGCGCTACCTTGGGAGCAGGTGGAACCGTCTCGCCCATGGGTGAGCTCTTCCCGTTGGAATACTATTTGTCTGCCCTGTTCTCCCTGTTTGCGGCCCTTGCCATGCTGCCCACCCTCTATTTGAGCGCCTCCGACCTGAATGGCCCGGTCTGCCGACGGGGGCTGCTAGCCGCGCCCGCTGCAGCCCGCCGCTTCTACGTTGCCCGCCTGCTCTCCGGCGCGACCCTGATCCTGCTGACCTTGCTTCTGTTGCTGCCTGCCAGCCTTGCCATACAGGGCATGGGTGTCTACTGGGGGCGGCAGGGCAGCGAATGGGGCTTTATAGCCTTGGCGGGCGCATTGCTGCTGATCTCGCTCGGTTTCTCCGCTCTCTCCCTGCTGCTGGCCACGTTGAGCAGGAGACCGCGTCTGGCCCTGTGGTGTGGATTCTTCCTCATCCTGGTCATGGCCGCCCTCTCCGGGGCGCTGGTGGCCGAGGGCAAACTGCCGCAGCTTTTGGCTGAGGCAGGCAGATTCACGCCCTTGAAGCCCTCAATGAACCTGATCGCCGGGGCGCTGTTCAACCTGGAACCAGCGCGCTACGGTCACGATATGCTGCGCCTTCTGCTGATGCTGGCTCTGTTCATAGCTGCTGGGCTCCCGCTGGTCCATTGGAGGGGAGCCACGAGATGAGCCCCCTCGCCTTGTTCGCTGGTCGTTTGAAGGCACTGCTGCGAGATGGCGCGTCCATGGCCGTGCTGCTGCTGTGCATCGCGGTAGCCTTGGGGGCGGGCTGGTACGATCAGCAGAAGCAGGAAGGGCGGTTGACCCTGGCTCTGGTCAACGACGATCAAGGTGAATTGAGCCAGCGACTTGTTGATATGCTTGCCCAGGAGGAAGCGCTGAACCTGTTGCTGACCGATGACGCCACTGCCCGTCGACTGTTACTGCAGGACCGCGTGCAATGCGAAGCCCGTATCCCGGCTGATTTCGGCGAGCGTCTCGAGCAGCGTCAGTACCAGGATCTGGTGCAGTTGACCGTATCCTCCAGCTCTGCCTACGCCGCGACCGTCAGTGAACCCTTGGTCAACGCCGTGATGAAGCTCTGGTTCGAGCAGCAGGTTCTTTATGATGCGGAGGAGCTGCTTGCTGCAGAAGGGTTGACCCTCAGCGCGGAGGAGCGCCAGGAGCTGTCGTCTGAGATGGAACGCATCTGGCAGGAGGGGTCGAACATACGGGTGACGAGCGTCACGCTGGAGGGAGAGGCTCTGTCCACCTCACTACGTGCTGACCCGGCCCTCTGCTGGTACGCGGCACTGGTACCCTTCTATCTCATTCTCAGCTGTGGCTGGATGTTGCAGGATGGGTATCGTAGCCTGCGGAAACGTATCCGCCAGAGCGGCTGTCCGGATGCTGTGCTCTTCTTGAGCCAGAGCGTTGCGGCTTTGCTGCTGGTGGCAGCGGGCTTCATCCTTACCGCCCTGTTGGCCGGGAGTGGCTCATCCCTGCTGCGCCTCACGCCCCATCTGTTGCTATACTGTCTGGGCTGTCTCGGACCGGCATTGATTCTCTGCTCGCTCTGCCGCGACTTTTCCGTCTTGCTGCTGGTGGCCCCAATCCTTACTCTGGCTGCCGCCGCACTGTGCGGTCTACTCTTGCCGCTGCCGGAGTGGGCGGAGATATGGGTGAGCCTATCCACAGCGCTGCCAGGGCGCTGGCTGTACGCGGCCCTGACCGGGCAAGTCGACCTCATCCGCGCTGCTCTGCTAGCCGCACTCTGGCTGGGCGCGGGTCTGCTGTGCATACGCCTTTCTGATCGGGAGATGAGACATCATTTGAATCGAGGAGTGGCTGTCAGATGAAAACATTGCTGGTAAACGGTGTCAGGGAGATGATTCCTCCCTATCCTCATCCCAAGGAGTATGTCTACCGCTGCACGGAGTTCTTCAATTATCACGGCTTGTTGCCCTTTCTCCGCATAGGCAATTTCCAGTTGCTGAAGGAGATGGTCAGAGACTTGCGCCACCGCTGCATGGTACCGCGGGACATACTGCTCGATCCCACCAACGCCTGCAATATGCATTGTCTTGGTTGTTGGGCTGGGGAATACGAGAACGCCGCCAAGCTTTCCTATGAGCGCTGGGATGAACTGCTGCGAGAAGCCAAGGAACTGGGAACCATGGATATCCTCTATACCGGCGGCGAACCACTGATGCGCAAGCGCGAGCTGCTGGCTTTGGCCGAGAAGCACAATAGGCTGTTCTTTGGCGTGTTCACCAACGCCACATTGGTCGACGAGGCATTCGTGGACGAGATGGAGCGGCTCGGCAACATCATGCTGTTCATCAGCATCGAAGGCTATCAGGAGGAAACGGACTTTCGCAGAGGCAAGGGCGCCTATGAGCGCATCATCAAGACCATGCACCGGCTTAAAGACAGGGGTGTGGCCTATGGCTTCTCGCTTTGCTATCACAAGCAGAATCACCAGCTGCTGACCAGCGACGAATATCTAGATTTCCTACGGGAGCAAGGGGCCTGGATGGGCTGGGCCTTTGGCTATCGTCCTATTGGCCGGGACGCTGATCTTTCCCTGTGTCTGAATGCGGAGGAACGGCTGCTCGTCTACGAGCGCTTCCAAGATTACAGCCATCGCCATTCCATCCCCATCATCGACCTGTTCAACAGCGGGCACAAGGCTCTTGGCTGTGTGGGAGGTGGCGACGGCTACCTGCATATCAACGCTGCCGGTGATGTTGAGCCATGCGCCTTTTGCCATTATTCGGACGCCAATATCAACGAAATGCCGCTTAAGCAGGCATTGCAATCTCCCTTTCTGCGCTCGTTCCGCCGAGAGAAGCCCTTTACCTCCAACCCCTTCGCCCCTTGCCCGGCCTATGATACGCCCGAGGCCATGGTGCAACTCTGTGAAGCTACGGGAGCCCGCTCCTCCCACTCCAGCTGTCCGGAAAGCGCAGAGGAGAACGAGGCAAAGCTGTCCGCCATCTCAGCCGAGTGGCAGGAGCTGACCAAAGCCAAGAATCTCTGGAATTCTCCGCAAGAAGAAAAACGTTACCAGAGACTGCAAAAATGCATCCGCTTCATGCATCGCTTGGCCGGGGATGAATGAGTAAAGTGTTTTTGGAACTCCGAAAGGGGATGGTACCGTTTTCCTGTACTTGGGAACTAGACAACAAGGGCCAGCTCCTTCTGTGCTCCAGCGAGCCCATCAGTCTTTCCGGAAGCCCCAATATCGTCCTTTCCGGCTTCTGATTAACTCACCGAGTCACCTAGTAATCAACTCCACGTAATAGCTCCATGCTACAGTTTTTAAGTAACTTTAATACCTCACAGCAATCTCTCCTCACCCGCTTTGAGGTTTCGTCTGGCAATGGAGATTCCATAGTTGTTTAGGGTGCTATGTCGCATCCCCGGAGTGAAGTCAGATGACTTAATGAAGGTGAAGAGTTTACCTTTACGGGAAGACCAACTATCCCAACTCACTTGGACATCACCGGCGGTATGCCATGAGCCTAAGTCCACTATAGAACCAGCTTCGGACCCAGACAGGTAATATAGGTAAGCGTGTTCCTCTTCCCCGGGGGCTTTAAGAAGTATCGACTCTTGTTCATATCTTCTACCGAGAGCCATTATGTCTTGGGAGAACTCATCATGGGTAGAGTATGACTTATTGATGACGAAGTAGGAATCCTCGGTTTCGGGTTCCGTTCTCCCTGAGTAAAGATAGTTCCCCTCGACCTTTATGTAGCCATAACCTATACAATACAAGTCATCGGACAGCTCTTTATTACGTTGTTTGTTTTCGCTCTTGGTGAGGTCTCCCCGGAAAGCAGTGAGCAAAGCAATACTATTGGTGTTGGTGTGTTCGAGGATACGGGATAGTCCATCTGCTAAATGGACTCGATGTGCACTTAACTTCGAGTCTTCACTTCTTGCCATTTGTGATTATCCTCCTTGGGTCAGACTTGTGTTCCGCCCAGAGGAGATAAAAGAGTAGCCCATTGTAACGAGGGGCTACTCTAAGCAGGAATCTGAAGACCCATCGTTCAAGCTTTAGCACCTTGGTCAAAGATCAGGTTGCTGTGCGGTCATAGAGCTTGTCTCTCGCGCACTCTNNTTGCCTCAGCTTAATTCAGACTTGATTCTATAAGCCCACGTATGACTGATTAAGGCAGGGGTAGCCAGCTAAATGAAAACCAGACGAAAACACCCCGAATCTAATAAGAGACGGGGTGTACCATGATTTCTGGGGTGGGTAATCGGACTCGAACCGACGACCTCCAGGGCCACAACCTAGCACTCTAACCAACTGAGCTATACCCACCATATAACGCGATGTGAGAGTATACCATGCTTTTGTAGTACGAGGATACTCTTTTAATGAATGCATTTTCTGTTTGGATAAACGGTTGAATTGAATTCTATGAAATGTGATCTTGCTTAAATCAGTCTAGAGACTATATGTATGGATGAAGGATCCTTCAGACATCAGGGCAGATGGTGCGCCCGGCAGGATTCGAACCTGCGACCAACAGATTAGAAGTCTGCGACTCTATCCAACTGAGCTACGGGCGCATTGCGTGTGAAGGATACCTTAATGCAAATAAAGACTCTAGACTAGAACTCTGGAGCGGCAGACGNNCTCTGGAGCGGCAGACGGGACTCGCCAGTCGCTCACTCCGTTCTCGCCTGGAGACCTCGCACTTCCGTGTTCGGCCCGCATCAGTCCACTGGACTGCTGCGCCCTCTCGGGTTAGAGTCCCGCTGAGGACTCATCCAAACTAGAACTCTGGAGCGGCAGACGGGACTCGAACCCGCAACAATCAGCTTGGAAGGCTGATGCTCTACCAATTGAACTACTGCCGCTTACCAAAACGAGCGCTAGTTACAGTATAGGATAATGGCAAAAAAAACAAGACAAACGTAGTCAAATGACCACGATCAAAGTGGATTTAGGTTTGAAGGGTATGAGTTGGGGATGCGGCATGATTCAAGCAGGCTTTCCTAAGCCATAAAAAGTGAATCGTCAGAGATACGTTAGGCTATTCGAGGAATCACCAGCAAAGTCTTATTGATATATTCCAAAAAGGATGCGTACAGTACCATATACGGAAAACTCAACATTCCATACGGATTTTGAGTATAATCATCCGGTTAGACCTTTGTGGGGGGGGGAGTCTGAGTGTTGGGGGACATTTATATGCTTCGAGCAGACAGATGTGCAACATGAAGACACTACAATCTTGCCGTGTGCAAGAGAGAGAGGAGATCCTATGAAAGACAGGAATGGTGGGAGTGTTTTTCACGTCGAACCTTTGTAAAAGGTGCGGCAGTGGCAGGTGCCGCAGCAATTGGTGCCTCTGCTCTTCAAGGTTGTGGAGGCGGATCGTCATCCGGTGGTGGCACCCCCAGTGGTGGAGCAGGTGGTGGCGACAGCAAAGCTGGCGGAACCTTGGCCTACTACATCAGCCAGCCAGCGTTTATCGATCCCTTTGACCTACAGGAATCCGAGGGAACCCAAGTCTCATCAAATCTATTCGACTCATTAGTGGATTACGACTTTGTCACTGGCGAATTAGTTCCCGCAGCAGCCGAAAGTTGGGAGATTTCAGAGGACGCAACGGTCTTCACTTTCAAGCTACGTGAAGGTGCCAAGTTCCATAATGGCGACCCTGTAACCGCCAAGGACTTCAAGTTTGGTTGGGAGCGTATCGTTAACCCCAACACTGCACCTGATCCTTCAGCGATCAGCTATCATCTGGGTATGGTAAAGGGCTTTGACGAACTCCTAAGTGGAGGCGCAAAGGAGCTTTCCGGTGTTGTAGCTCTTGACGACCTCACACTTGAGGTTACCCTTACTCAGGCCTATGCCGACTTCATCTTCGTCTGTATGCATCCGGCTCTCTGCCCAGTTCCCACGGGTGGCGCTGCAGCCGATTACAAGACGTACTCACGCGCCCCCATTGGTAACGGCCCGTTCAAGATCAAGGGCGAATGGGTTGACGACCAGTACATCCAAGTTGAGCGTTTTGACGACTATTATGGCGAAAAGCCCCTGCTTGACGCCGTTGACTTCAAGATCTATCAGTCGCCCGAGAATGCCTTCAACGACTTCCAGGCCGGCAATCTTGATTTCACACAGATTCCCCCTGGTCAGATTTCTGCTGCGGTTGCGGAATATGGCGAGTCTGCCGATGGTTGGACCGTCCAGCCAGGTAAGCAGTGCCTGCTTGGCGAGGAATCATCAACCTACTACCTCGTTATCAACAACAACGATCCGGTACTCAAAGACAAGGGCATCCGTACTGCTATCAGCTATGCTATCAACCGCCAGGCAATCTGCGATACAGTCTTCGATGGCACTCGTGCGCCTGCAGATGGTATCATTCCTCCAGGAATCGCCGGATTCCACGAAGGTGCATGGGACACTGCCGTATACGATGTTGAGAAGGCCAAGGCAGCTCTCTCAGCAGCCGGTTTCGAAGGTGGCGAGGGCATCCCAACCATTAAGCTTTCATTCAACACCGGCGGTGGACACGAGGATATCATGCAGCTGATTCAAGCCGACCTGGCCGCGATCGGCATCAAAGCCGAGTTGAACGCCTTAGAATGGGCAGCTTATCTCGATGCTCTCCAGGCAGGACAGATCCAGATTGGTCGTCTGGGTTGGATTGCAGACTATCCAATCGCCGATAACTTCGCTTATGCGCTCTTCTACTCTGAGAGTGGCGATAACAACTCCAAGTACAATAACCCAGCTGTCGATGCCAAGATCCTTGAAGCTCGCCAGATCACTGATACAGATGCTCGTGTAAAGGCATACCAAGATATCGATAAGCTCATTGCGGCTGATGTCCCGGTTGTTCCGGTTATGTTCTACAAGCACTCACGGGTTGGTTCGCAGCGCCTCAATGACTTCTTCTTTGGTCCAAATATGATTGCCGATCTTCCCAAGGCGTGGTTGACCAAATAACCTGAAGGTAGTAAGTCTTGTAGGTTTGACTTATCGGCATCGAAATAGCGAGCAGGAGCGATGGTAAGGTATATTCTTAGACGAGTGCTACAGTTTATTCCGGTATTCATCGGTGTTACCATTCTGCTGTTCACCTTGAGGTCCATAGTCCCCGGCGATCCCATTCGTATGATCGCCGGGGAAAAATCCTTGGCACCTGAGGTATATGAGCAGATTGTTGAGCGGAACCACCTTAATGAGCCGATCTATATACAGTACGGCTACTATATGAACGATCTTCTCCATGGTGATCTTGGCACTTCGTACCAACGTCATACCGAGGTATCGAAGATCTTCGCCGACAGGTTCCCATATACGCTGCAGCTAGCTCTCTGTGCCATCGCCATCGAGATTATCATCGGCATCGCCACAGGAATTATCTCTGCGATCAAGCGCTATTCGTTCATTGATGTGCTGGTTACCCTTTCTACATCGATACTCGTAAGTGTGCCGGTGTTCTGGTTGGGCATGTTGCTCCAGATGTTCTTTGGCATTTATCTCAAAGATTTAACCGGAGGTACGTTTTCATTACCTCTCTCCGGAGCGGGTGGCCCAATCAGTCAGTTCCCAAACTGGATGCATTACATTTTGCCTGCTATCACTCTTGCGTCGGTTTCATTGGCCTTCACCGCACGCATCATGCGCTCTCAATTGTTGGAGGTCTTGAATCAAGATTACATACGTACTGCCTTCGCCAAAGGCCTGTCCAAGCGGGCAGTGATTATCAAACATGCCCTCAAAAATGCGATGATTCCTGTCATCACCTTTATCGGCATCGATTTTGGTGCGATGATGTCAGGAGCCATACTCACGGAGACGATATTCAATTGGCCTGGCATTGGACACGAGATCTATCTGGCGATTACCCAACGAGACTGGCCAATCGTGATGGGTGGCGTAATTCTTATCGTGGTTGTTGTCATGATCGTCAACCTTATCACCGATATCAGCTATGCCTTGTTCGATCCCCGGATCCGTTATGGTAAGAAGAAGGGGAGCGAATAATATGTTGGCAGTAAAAGCTCTCGACACAATCAAGCAGCACAAAGCCGATCAACCAAATGGTCAGTCTGGGAATAACCAGGGCAATGACGCTGCTCCAACCCGCACGCTCTGGGCAGATGCCCTGCGCCGTTTATTGAAGAATAAGATGGCGGTTGTGGCCTTTTTCTGGATAGTCTTCATAGTGTTGGTTGCCCTTTCCGCTGATCTCTGGGTGCCATATCTTCTGGGCAGTCCAACTGACATCGACACAACTCTTGCAGCGCAGAACTCTAAGCTACCACCATCGGCCCTGCATCCCTTTGGCACAGATAACCTTGGTCGCGATGTCATGGCCAGGGTGATCTATGGCGCTCGAGTCTCGCTATCTGTTGGTGTGATCGCCGTGGCGATATCAACGACCATCGGTATCGTACTCGGGTCGCTTGCAGCCTACTTCGGTGGCATCTGGGATACTCTCATCATGCGTCTGACAGACGTCTTCATGGCGTTTCCATACATCCTCTTCGTCATCGCAATGCTGGCAGTGCTTGGTCCGGGATTCATTAACGTCTTCATTGCAATCGGTCTTTTGGGTTGGACATCGATAGCCCGTGTGATACGAAGTGCCATCCTTCAGGTCAAGGAGAACGACTACATATCGGCTGCTAAAGCTTTGGGAGCCAGTCACTTGCGCATTGTTGTGCGTCATATCCTGCCCAACTCCATCGCGTCCGTAGTGGTCTATGCAACAATGTCGATAGGTAGCGCTATACTCACAGAGTCAGCTTTATCGTTCTTGGGATTGGGTATCCAGCCACCCACACCGTCTTGGGGTTTGATGATTTCAGAAGGACAGAACTTCATGGTGGCCGCGCCTTGGTTAATGCTCTGCCCGGGTATCGCCATTCTCACAACAGTGCTGGCATTCACCTTGCTGGGAGACGGCCTGCGCGATGCTCTGGATGTGAAGGTGACCGACTGATATGGCCACTCATGACACACAGATCCAGGAGACAATCACACAGTCGCGAGATGACATCCGGGCTGTAACAGAGGCTTCGACTTCTGGCCAGCCCGCAGTTGAAACGCAGGTTGCAGATAAGTCCGATGCGCCATTGCTAGAGGTCGACGACCTGAAGATGTATTTCCACACACAGGATGGCTTGGTCAAAGCTGTTGATGGCGTCTCGTTTACGCTCGATCTTGGCGAGACCCTCGGAGTTGTTGGCGAGTCCGGTTCAGGCAAATCCGTCACTGCCATGACAATGCTGGGACTCGTTCCCATGCCTCCAGGAAAGATCCATGGTGGTGACGTGCGTTTCAAAGGCCAGTCATTGTTGAAGATGGGTGATAAGGAGCTGCGCAAAATCCGTGGTAATCATATCGCGATGATCTTCCAGGATCCCATGTCCTCGCTTAATCCCGTGTATCGGGTTGGCAAGCAGGTTGGAGAAGGCTTGACCATCCACAAGGGCTTTTCCAAGAAGCAGGCATTTGCTCGCGCAGTTGAACTGCTCGATATGGTGGGTATCCCCAATGCCGCTACACGAGCTAAGGATTATCCGCATCAGTTTAGTGGCGGTATGCGCCAGCGGGCGATGATCGCCATGGCTTTGGCCTGCGATCCAGAGATACTCATCGCCGACGAGCCAACCACAGCCCTCGATGTGACCATCCAGGCGCAGATAATCGAGTTGATGGAAGAGATGCAGGATCGCACCGGCGCTGCCATTATCATGATTACCCACGATTTGGGTGTTGTCGCTGATATGGCGGATAAGATCTTGGTGATGTATGCCGGAGCACCTGTTGAATATGGTACTACCGAGCAGATATTCTACAATCCTCTGCATCCCTATACTTGGGGCTTGATCCGCTCGATTCCAAAGCACGATGATGAGAAGAAGCCATTAACTCCAATCAAGGGGAATCCACCAAGTCTGATCGACCTTCCTGTTGGTTGCGATTTCGCCCCTCGTTGTCCTTATGCGCGGCAACGCTGCTACGAGGAAACACCGCCGCTGGTTGCGATGGAAGATACGAGTGATGCCGCGTGTGATAAGACAGCTGCCGCTGCGCACCGCAGTGCGCATTCATCGGCGTGCTTCTTCTCGGGTGACCTTGAGTTCTTGAAGAATTCACCGGTATATGACGACGATGCCTGCGAGGAGGTGGTCAGCGATGTCAGAGACTGACGTTCTTCTCAAAGTTGAGCATCTGTATAAGGACTTTCCCATCGACCAAGGTTTGTTTATGCGCAGGTTCGGCGCCAAGGTCTCTGCTGTCTACGATGTTAACTTCTCCATACAGCGCGGCCAGACGCTTGGACTTGTGGGCGAATCCGGCTCGGGCAAGTCGACCACAGGCCGTTGTGTGATTCGCCTCATCAATCCCACATCGGGCACTGTCTCCGTTGACGGTCGCGATGTGGCCGCACTGAAAGGGCGGGAGCTGTTAGCCTTCAGACGCGAGGCGCAGATCGTCTTCCAAGATCCCCAAGCTTCGCTTAATCCACGCATGACCATCGGCGAACTGATCAGCGAGCCCTTTGAGATCCATAAGATCGGCACCAAAGCTGAGCGCATAGCTCAGGTCAAGGAGCTGTTAGATAAGGTCGGGTTGAATCCAGAGCACATTAGTCGCTATCCGCACGAATTTAGCGGCGGCCAGCGCCAGCGTATTGGCATTGCGCGAGCCTTGGCCTTGCGACCCAAGTTGATTATCTGTGATGAGCCGGTTTCTGCCCTCGATGTCTCGATACAAGCTCAAGTACTCAATCTCCTTGCCAGTCTTCAAGAGGAATTTGGTCTTACATATCTGTTCATCGCGCACGACTTGAGTGTTGTCCAGCATATCTCTGATGTTGTCGCCGTGATGTATCTTGGTTCATTGATGGAGATAGCGCCCGTTGATCGTCTATACGATTACCCCCATCATCCTTATACGCAGTCCCTGCTATCGGCTATCCCGGTTCCCGATCCCAAGATCCAAAAGCAGCGGTCGCGTATCCTTTTGGCTGGCGATCCGCCATCGCCGATCAATCCACCCAGTGGCTGCAGGTTTCATACTCGCTGCCCGATTGCGCAGGATGTCTGTTCGCAGAAGGTCCCTGAGATGCTTGAAGTGGCGCCGGGACATAGCTGTGCCTGTCACTTTGCCAGACCGAATCCGATTCCTCAAGGGTAATCCACTAGGCTGCAGAGAGAATTCTGCTATCATTAGCAGGCCTCGAATATTCGGGGAATGCGGGCGTGGCGGAACTGGCAGACGCACCAGGTTTAGGTCCTGGCGAGGCGACTCGTGGGGGTTCGAATCCCTTCGCCCGCACCACACTATCAGCCCTGGAGCCAAGAGGCTCCCGGGCTGATAGTGCATCTAGTATCAAACGAAGGGATTCGAACCCTGAACTTCTTAGGGACTTTTGATACAGCCCTTTTTATATGAAAGCTGTAGGACAAAGGGATTATTTATCATCCTATGGCCAAAATAGTCCGGAGATAATGCTTGTGCGTGATTGAGTTTTCGCTCGTACTCTTCTATAGTTTTGCTTACCAAGGGGCATGAGCAATCCAAGACAACCTCGACCTGCGACGGGGAGTATGCGCAGGAAAGCGCCGTTATCCTGGAAGGCGACAGTCTATGAGAGCATCAATGAGAGCATCAAAACCTCAAGCTACCAACTTCAAAGCGATTCGAATTGCGCTTGCACTGGCGCTGTGCGCGGCACCGTTTGCTTTATTTAGACAGCAAGCTTTTGCCGATGATTGGGCTAGTCCCTATGAGGTGTTCTCTAATCCCAGCAATGAGCAGGGAGCCTATAACATACCCATTAATCAGAGTCCGCAAGATGTTCGCCTTCAAGTAGCGGGTTTCTCAGTTGGTACGTTTCCGGAGCCAACCCCAGTGAGTTCTGATGGTCAGATTGAGCTGACGCGTGGAGGCAGTTCGGCCACAATCGGATTCTCTTGGGCTAATGAGGGTGCTGGTGACGCTGCGGGTACGATTACGATGAGCTATCAAGAAGAGCCAGCCTATGGAGTCACAGGTTCCGCGAATTTCGAGAGTCAGCTGCTTATGACCTGCAGCATCAATCAGATTTGGACCATTGATAGTATTGATGATTCGCAGGACAGAACAGAGCAATATCAGCTCACACAGTCAGGCATGGGGTTGTCGCGTGTCATCAATGGTGTCCAGTACCTGATGTTCCCGCTTTACACATCTGATGGCAACGTTGGTTATACCGATAGCTTCATCTATCTGGAGCTCACGGCGGTACGAGGTTTGGCTGGTGGCACAACGTCACAACAAGTCCCGCAGACGCAACAGAAGCAGACAGAAGCCTACTGGCAGTTGAGCGAAGTTTTTGTACCAGAGACAATCGAGCAAGCTCAACACGAGTATGGTGAATACGCGCTCTATTTCAATGAGTTGGGCTTGTTGATGCTCGATCTCGAGACGCAGGCAGGAGTGGAGTTCTACTGGAGCGAGCCGCCAGAGAAGATACTCTGTGGGGAAGAAAGCTCCCTTGAGATACAGATGGGGATATTCCCTTACGAAAGCTCCAGTTGGGTGGCGGGAACCGCGTTTGGCTCAAGCCTCGATGTGGTGAACGCTGCCAAAGAAGAGCTCTACGTCGAGTATTCCATGCCATTATTCTGCGACTTCAGCCAAAGCGGCGAGCCCTTGGAGTACTATGACACCTTCTTTCCAACAGCTCAGGGCATTGAAAGCCTATACAAAGAAGGCAATCAGTTACGCATCAGCTTCATCTACGAAGGCGACATTGAGCAGGTTGTACGCTACATCTATCAATATGTACCACCCGAGACCTACGAGGTCACAGTCCCTGCTGCAGGAGCCACTCAGGGTGATGGTGACGAAGATGGCGGTCTTGATCCCGGTACTTTAGCGATTGTCGCAGCTGCTGCGGTTGTCATGGTTGGTGGAGGCATCGCTGGTTTATCCAGGATGCGAGCAGCCTCAAGAGCTAAGGAGGCAGCAGCTTCAGCAGTTTCGGAGACGGATAATACCTCAAGCCTGCGCGAGTATGAGCGCATAGAACGGGAGATGCGCCAACGTCACGCTGAGATGGACCGTGTCTTGGGTCCAGAAGATCTGGAGAAGCAACGCACGGGTAGCTCAGCTCATGATAAGAGGGTCCGCGAGGAGATGGGCAAGATCTCTGACGCCGACAAACGCCGTGAATATGACGAGCGGATGATGAAGAAGTATGCCGCCAATACTCCGCAGGAGGCGTATGAGTTAGCGCGTAAGTCTTCACAGAGCGCGGCTAAGACCGCAGAGGTCTATCGCAAAGCGGGTAATGTCGCGGCTGCTGGCGAGTGGATAGCACACGGAACGTTGGCCATAACGAATGCGGCAGCAGACGTGATATCCAAGATCCCCGGTTATGAGATGTTCCGTCCCGCTTATCGCATGGCGACATCGATTGCTGGCGAAACGGCGAAGCTCGCAGTTAAGAACGAGTATAAGAACAAGACCATGTGGCAGACACTTAAAGTTGGAGCGGTGAAGGGCGCCGTAAAAGGAACCTTTGAGGGTCTCAGGGGGTTTTTGCCAAAGTCTGGTGGAGCCAAGGCTGCCAGTGCTTTTCTCGGCGAGGTCTTAGGGGAGATGTCCGGCAATTGGATGGAAGGCAAGGATGTCTATAAGAATATCGATAAGAATGTGAAGAGTGGCGCATACAATGCGATATCGCGTTTCATATCTGACAAGATGACAGGAAAGTCAGAAATAGATGATCCGACATCCCTGTGGGATGGGTTACGAAAAGTGTTGGGAACAAAGGAAGTAAGACATAAGGTGATCACGTCAAGGGTCTTGCGCA
>DBPN01000010.1 GCA_002305585.1 Eggerthellales bacterium UBA1419 | reverse complement strand
GAATGGTATACTTTCCTTCAGTTGAGTAGGTTATACGTCGAAAGAATAGAGTGATGGCTACAGACACACAGATCGCAATCGTCGGTGGAGGAGCAGCCGGTTTGGCGGCTGCGATAAGCGCGGTGCAGCGAGGCTGCGATGTCACAGTCATCGAACAGGCTGATCGTCTGGGCAAGCGCATCCTCGCGACAGGGAACGGCCGCTGTAATCTCAGCAATGCCGCACTTGATACCGAAAAGAGTGTTTTCGCCTACAATAATCCCAAGTTCGTGCAAGGGATCATCGCCAGTCTTGGCTTCGAGGATATCCGTGAATTCTTCGCTGATCTGGGCCTCATGGTCCACGTCGATGCAGAGGGTCGAGTGTATCCGCGCTCCAACAGCGCAAATTCTGTACTCGATGTGCTACTTAACGCCATCAGTTCGCTTAGGGTCAGGGAGCGCTGCAATTTTGCGGTCAAGAGTATCGATGTTGGGTTGGAAGATGGCTTTCCGGCATTCAGGTTGTCCACACTGGAAGGTGAGTCCTTAACTGCGGATGCGGTTATCCTGGCAACAGGTCCCGATGTCATGCCTCTAATAGATGCCGAATTGGCCAGAGTATGGAGGGAACCGGTACTTGGACCGCTTCATACCCAGACAGCTCCGCTCAAAGGCCTTAACGGTGTGCGTGTACGTTGTGCTGCCTCATTGAGGCTGGAGGATGAGGTCTTTGCCAGCGAATATGGTGAATTGCTCTTTCGCGATTACGGGCTTTCGGGAATCGTGGTCTTCGAGCTCAGCAGATACCTGCAGCCCGAGCAGGAGATATCCCTGGACTACTTCCCCGAATACTCAGATAACGAGCTTCGTGAGCTGCTCGATCATCGACTACAGAAGCTGAACGGTTATTCCATCAATCGGTTCTTCGATGGCATGTTGCACCGTCGGGTTGCCCAAGCCATATTGCGTAATCTCAGCTACTCATCGTATGCGCCAGCCCAGAGCATGCAGTTGGAGCGGTTGGCTCATATACTCAAAGATCACCGGTTCAAAGTCACTGGTGGGCCCACACAGGCTCAGGCACAGGTTATGCGCGGCGGTCTGGCAACCACAGGATTCTCTCCGCAAACGCTGGAGTCCATCAGGCTGCCGAAGTTCTTCGCAGTAGGCGAGGCCTTGGATATCGATGGTCGCACCGGTGGTTATAATCTGCATTGGGCGTGGGCTTCTGGAATCGTTGCTGGCAGAGCTGCTTGCGAGGCCATCGCGCAACAGGATAGTTGCTTACTGTTCCATCCACGTACCGTTAGCCGTGTGACTAAGGTGACGGATATCTGACAAAAGCCCTATCAACTCTCTTTGGCAAATCAATTAGGCTATCATACGCAGGATACATTCATTGCGCTAGTCAAGTAATCATGAGGAGTAAACCCGTTGGAACTACTGACACCATTGATGACCGCCCAAGGCTGGGCCAGTCTCTTGACACTGTTGTTTTTGGAAATGGTGCTTGGAATCGATAATCTGGTTTTCATCGCCTGTACAACAGATCGCCTACCTGAAGAGAAAAAGCACCTGGGACGCCGCTTCGGCTTGATCGCCGCCTTCTTCATGCGCGTACTGTTGTTGAGTCTGGGCTTTGTCATCATCCATCTGGTTGAGCCCTTATTCATCTTACCGTTCGCAATCCCCGGCACAGATCCGATTATCACCGCCAAGGACCTGATCCTCTTTGCCGGTGGCCTTTACCTGGTGGTCAAGGGTTATGATGAGATCAAGCACAAGATTTCACTGAAGGACGAGATGGCAGCCTGTGGCTATGACGGTGCCCAGCCCACGCGCATAACCATGCTATCGGCAATCGGCCGAATCGCCATGATGGACATGGTCTTTTCCCTGGATTCGGTTATAACGGCTCTGGGCATGTCTGGTGAGCTGATCATCATGATCCTCGCGGTGATGATTGCGGTCACCATCATGATCATCCTGGCTGATCCCATCTCGGAATTCATCAACAATAATCCCGAGATCAAGATACTTGCGCTGGGATTCATCGTCGCTGTTGGTATCAAGCTCATCGTCGAGGCCATGGGAGTGGAATTCGTCGTAGAGGGTACACATGTCGAGGTCTTCGATCTGATGCTCTACTTTGGAATGGCCTTCTCGTTGATCCTCACCTTTATCCAGATGGTATATAACCGTAGAGTCGCAAAGATGAATGCCGAATTGGCAGAGTTCCAAAAGGATATGGAAAAGCAGGTTGCCAGCGGCGACGAATAAGGACGGTTGGTTCCTATTTAATAAAGACTCACGGCACCGCATCATGTTTCCATGATCCGCGCGAAGGGTTCCCGGTGTTTTTACCGGTCGGTAATCCTCTCCAGCTCGTTTTCGCTGATCACAAGCCTGGTTGCCCTGGGAAGGATCCTCGCCTCAAACGGGGTGCTGGCATTAGCCGGCTCACCATCGAATTGGATTCGCAGCGGTGGATCAGATTCGACGCGAACGCTCTTGCTGGTGAAGACTTCCAGTGCGTTCGTCCGTCCGGGGAATCTGCCTTCTCGATCCAGGAATGCTGCGATGAATGCTGGCAACAACTCCACAGTGTTGTGTTGTTTCAGGACCACAACCTCAAGTAGGCCATCGCGTGGGTCATTGGCGTGTGTGATTGAGATGTCCGGATAGATACGTGCGAAGTTCAGCAACAGCACCGCAATACCCTCGATCTCTACGATCCTATCATCTAGGGTGATGGTGAAACGCGCCAGCGCTGGTGTGGGATTTGCCAGGGCAGCGGCCACATATGCCATGGGTCCAAGCGTCTCTTTCAGGCGATCGGAATTCTCCATGATGGTCGCATCGTAACCCGCGCCACTGATGATGGCAAAACCCTTGGTTGTTGGTCCATCGACACCTTCGTATCTCAGCTCACCTAAATCGTACTCAGCGCTCAACATGGCCCTAGCAATCTTCGCGATGGCAAAGGGCTCATCGGGTTGGTCGAGGTTTGTGGCCAACAGGTTTCCGGTACCGGCGGGGAAGGGGAGGATTGGGACACCGGAATCGCGAAGCTCATAGCACACCGTTGCGATGGTGCCATCACCACCCGAAGCAACAACAAGGTCGAAATCAAGAGCGTCTCCGAGAAATCCCTCGATGCGAGTCGTACCGTCACTGTTACGAATCACAATCTCGTCGCTATCCTTACTGAGCTTTCGTACGAAATCGAAGATTGCACCATTACGCAAACCTGAACTCAGGTTGTTGATTATCAAAGCTCTCATGGTTTTATTCCATCCAGTCAGGTCGAACCACTCTCGCAACGCGCAAAGACGTTCAATACAGTGCTACCATAGTATCTCACAACAAAGAAGGAGCAGATGTAGTTTGTCGTACATATCCACTAGCGCTGAGCTCGCAGACTTCATAACTGGAATACGAAACACCACACTTTTGGCCATAGACACAGAATTCCTCAGGGAGAAGACCTATTACCCTCGCCTCTGTCTGTTGCAGCTAGCTACAGAGGAAAGAAGTGTTATCGTCGACCCGCTAGCCATCGAGGACCTTTCAGTACTTAAACCGATCATGACCGACCCTGAAGTCACCAAGGTGTTCCATGCCGGTGATCAGGATCGGGCAATCCTGTTCCGGATCTTCGATACACCAGTGACACCGGTATTCGACACGCAGATGGCAGCGATGGTGCTGGGGTTCCCTCAGCAGATGGGTCTTGCTGCGCTGGTGAAGTCATATTGCGATGTCACCTTGAATAAAGCAGATTCGTTTACAGATTGGGCCCAGCGTCCTTTGACCGAAACCCAACTCAACTATGCGATCGATGATGTCCTCTATCTACCACGAATCTATCGTAACATGCTTGATAAGTTGGAGAAGAACGGCAGGATGGCCTGGTTAGAGCAGGATTTCGAGCAGATGACCGATCCCGAGCAATACCGTGTCGATCCCCGCCAACGTTGGCTTAAGGTTAAGAGGAGCGCGTCTTTGCAGCGTCGCCAATTGGCAGTGATCAGAGAAGTAGCCGCTTGGCGAGAGGTCACGGCACAAAGGCGTGACTATCCCCGGAATTGGATCATCACTGATGAGCTGATGGTTGAGATTGCGCGTCGCGAGCCTCAGAACACCGAGGAGTTGTTCAAGATTCGTGGCTTGCGGGAGCGATTGGGCAGATCGTGGTCGAATGAAGTGGTTGCCGCAGTGCTCAAAGCCCACGAGATACCCGAGGACCAATGGCCTGTTCGCCAGAAGCCCAAATACCGCGAATCTGATTTCACCGGAGCATTGGATCTGATGTCTGCATTGGTGCACCTCAGAGCACGTCAAAATCATATCTCGACTACGCTTTTGGTATCTCATGATGAACTTCTCAGGCTGGCTGCTGGTGAACGCGATGATATGTCAATCCTGAACGGATGGCGCTACGACATGGTGGGCAAGGAGTTGCTCAGCCTGTTGGAGGGTGAGCTGGTGCTATCGTTGCAAAATGGTGTTTTGAAGGTAACAGATACGACACAATGACGGCGAAATGCTACAGCTTGCAGCAATGATGTCGTACTATTACAGCATTGTATATCGATTGGAGTAACGATGGATCTCTCATATCTGTTCCTTATAATCATCACCTTGGCTTTGGGTTTGGGAACTCAGGCTTACATCCGCAGCAGTTATAAGAAGTGGGACACGGTTCCCATCAGCTCCGGCTTGACCGGCGCTCAGGCTGCTCGGAGGATGCTTGATCAGAATGGTCTCACCCATGTCGCCATCCAGGCTGTTCCTGGTGAATTGACCGATCATTTCGATCCCCGCACTAACGTGGTATCGCTCTCTCAAGCTGTCTATAATTCGCGTAGCGTTTCGGCTACGGCGATTGCCTGCCATGAATGTGGTCATGCCGTCCAGCATGCAAAGAGCTATGCTCCGGCACGCTTAAGAGGAGCGCTTGTCCCGGCCGTGAACTTTGCTTCCAATATCTGGATCGTTGCTCTTTTGGCCGGTATCTTTTTGCAGATCATCGGACTGATCTGGCTTGCCATAATCCTTTATGCCGCAGTCATCCTTTTCCAGGTTGTAACCTTGCCGGTAGAGCTCAATGCCTCCAAACGAGCGATAGCCTATATCGAGGGTGGGTATTTGCCTTCAACCGAGACTGCCGGTGCGAAGACCGTGCTCACGGCGGCTGCGTTGACCTATGTGGCAGCAGCACTGGCCTCCTTACTACAGTTGGTTTACCTGCTTGGTATGGCCCGTGATTAGCCAACCATTGTAAGGGCTTATCGATGTCTGAACCCTTAAGCGTCTCTCAGGCCTTGAGTCTAGCAAAGGGCTCATTGGAAAAACTATCGGCGACCATCGTTGGCGAGATATCCGAATATTCCGATAAACCCGGCTATAAGGCAGTCTATTTCACAATCACTGATAAGAGCGCCGCACTTCCCTGTATGATGTGGCGCTCTGCATTTGATAAGCTCGAGATCGCACTGAAGCAGGGGACGCTCGTTGAGGTTTCCGGCTTCTTCAGTGTCTACATCGCCAAGGGACGGATGAATTTCAGCGCGCAGACCATGCGGCTGGCCGGAGAAGGTGATCTGCGGCTCAAGGTAGCGCAACTGGCGCGAAAGCTTGAGGCGGAGGGGTTGATGTCGCCGGCACGGAAGCTACCGTTGCCCGAGATGCCAGGCAGGATCGCAGTGGTCACCTCACCGCGCGGTAAGGCCATCCATGATGTGATGAGGACACTGCGTAGGCGATTCCCCTTGGCCGAAGTACAGGTCGTCGGCGTTCCGGTTGAAGGAGAAGCTGCGCCTAAGGCTTTGATTGAGGGCATCGAAGTGGCGCAACGAGCGCAGAGTGATGTCATCCTCCTTGTACGCGGCGGAGGTTCGTACGAGGATCTGATGCCCTTCAATGACGAGGCTTTAGCCAGAGCGATTGCCGCAAGCCGTGTGCCCATCGTTACCGGAATTGGCCATGAGCCGGACAACTCCATAGCCGATATGGTTGGTAGCTACCGCGCATCGACTCCTACTGCGGCAGCTGAGCACGTTGTTCCTGATATCCGTGACCTAAAGGTTAAGCTCGAGGAACAGAGCCGCAGCTTATCGGCGGCTTTATCCAACAGGGTTGGGCGTATGGACAGCATTCTTGCCAGTATACGGTCACGCGCACTGTTCGCTGATCCATTATTCATGGTTGGCGGTTACCTGCAAAACCTCGAGCAGAGCGCCCAGCGCCTTTTCGTGGCGGTTCCCAACGCGCTCAGGTCGGATATCCATCGCGTGGAGATGCTAAGGGGCCGTTTGGCGCGTGTTGCCTCAACGCTATTTTCTCCACAGCAGTCAAAGCTCCAACTGTTGGCAGCGCAACTTGAGAGCCTGTCACCCTTGGCGGTGTTGGCACGTGGCTATTCAATCGCATATGATGCCAAAGGGCATGTTGTGGATTCCGTGAGCACAATAGACCTAGGCGATGTGCTTGATGTCCGCGTTAGCGATGGTGAGTATCATTGCAGAGTTGAGACAAAGAACCAGATTGACAGGGTTGGATCCGATTTGGAGACTGATGCAGATGAGTGAAGAACACAAAGCGGTAACCGGTACAGAACTGGAAGAGTTGACCTTCAAACAGGCCAGTGAGGAGCTCGAGGCAATCGTCAGGGAGCTGGAAGGAAACCAACTTGAATTGGAGGAGAGCCTGATCCGCTATGAACGCGGAGTCGCACTGATGAGGATGCTCCAATCCAGATTGCAGGGTGCCCAGCAGAAAGTCAGTGTATTGCTGGGTCAGATCGAACCGGAAAGCGACGACTCCATTGATACCTCACTGAGCTGAAGGGAATCACCATGTCAGATTGTATCTTTTGCAAGATAATCGCCAAGGAGATACCGGGAACCATCGTCTATGAGGATGAATACGTGGTGGCTTTTGAGGATGTCAATCCTCAGCTTCCGGTGCACACTCTGATCGTGCCTCGTGAACACTATGATCATATCGGTGATGATATCTCGCCTGAGCTGTTGGGCAAGCTCTTCGCGACAGTGCCGTTGATCGCAAAGATGAAGGGTGTTGACCAGACCGGTTATCGTGTTGTGGTGAACACTGGCGAGGATGGTAGGCAGACCGTCCATCACCTCCATATCCATGTTCTTGGTGGCGCTTTGATGCCTATTCGCATGGGACCCGCCGATTAAACGGGTACTTTTACCCATACAACTCTGGCACTGTTGCGATCATTGCTTCAACATTTTTCGAATGAGCTTAATCTGCTGAGCTGAAAAGTGAGGAGATCAATGAAGATACTGGTCATGAATGCTGGCAGTTCGTCGCTGAAGTACCAGCTTGTGGATATGGAGAAAGAGACCGTCGTAGCCAAGGGTCTTTGTGAGCGCGTTGGCGCTTCGGATAGTTTCCACAAACATGGAGTGGACACCGACGAACGGGTGATCAGTGTTTATCTCCCCGATCATCATGCTGCAGTCAAGGCAGTGCTTGAGGTGCTCGTCGATTCCAAGATCGGTTCTATCTCCAGTCTCAACGAAATTGATGCCGTGGGCCACAGAGTGGTTCATGGTGGGGAATTCTTCAAGGAATCGGTGCGAATCGATGATGATGTAATTGAGAAGATCGATCAGTGCTCGGTGCTCGCTCCCTTACATAATCCTCCTGCTCTGGCCGGGATCATCGCCTGTAGGGATCTGATGTCCGATAAACCTCAGGTTGCTGTATTCGATACTGCCTTCCATCAGAGTATGCCGCCAAAAGCCTATATGTATGCACTGCCCTATGAGATGTATGAAAAGTACAAGATCCGCCGCTATGGCTTCCATGGCACTTCACATCGTTACATAGCCGATAGAGCCGCAGATTTGCTTGGACGCCCTCTGGCAGACCTCAGGCTCATCACCTGCCACTTGGGTAATGGCTGTTCGATAACCGCCATCGACCATGGCTACTCAGTGGAGACATCTATGGGCTTCACACCGCTGGAAGGTCTGATGATGGGCACTCGTAGTGGATCGATCGATCCAGCGATAGTGACATACCTCATCGGAACACAGGGGATGACTGCAGCAGAAGTCGAGAACATGATGAATCGTGAATCTGGTCTTCTAGGCATATCCGGTCTCTCTAACGACCTACGTGATATCCGCGCAGCGACCGAAGCAGGCCACGAGAGGGCAACACTGGCATATGATATGTATTCAAACTCCGTGAAGAAATTCATCGGTCAGTACGTCTTTGCAATGGCTGGAGTCGACGCGATTGTGCTTACAGCCGGTGTTGGCGAGAACTGCGATCGCATGCGTAGGATGATATTCCAGGGGCTGGAGCCACTGGGGATCATCGTCGATCAGGGTTTGAATTGCCAGAGAGGCTACGAGCGCTTCATCAGCACAGAGGAATCGCCGGTGAAAGTGATAGTCATACCCACTAATGAGGAATTGATGATCGCGCGCGATGTAGCCGACCTGATATAGCCTTAGAGCCTGTGACTCGCATTTAAGTCACAGGCTTGTACTTCATCCAACCAGATGTCAGAATAATGACTCAGGCTTGAGCCTGAACGGCGGTAATCGCCATCACGCCAACAATATCATCTGCTGAGGCACCCCTGGAAAGATCGTTGACCGGCTTGGCGATACCTTGTGTAATAGGTCCATATGCCTCGGCTTTTGCCAAACGTTGCGCGAGCTTATAGGCGATGTTGCCCGAATCGAGATCAGGGAAAACCAGCACGTTGGCATGGCCTGCGACGTCGGAGTCTGGGGCCTTCGACTTGCCAATGGCCGGGACGATGGCTGCATCGAGTTGGAATTCTCCGTCAAGCGCAAGTCCGGGTGCTTTCTCAAGGGCGATAGCTGTAGCCTCCTTGACTTTATCGACGCTGGGGCTCTTTGCGCTACCCTTGGTTGAGTGCGACAACATCGCAACCACTGGTTCGGTTTCAATCAGATTCCCGAAGGAAGAGGCCGATGCGATGGCGATATCCGCCAGCTCCTCGGCAGTGGGGTGTTGCACCAGACCGCTGTCTGCAAAGATGAAAGCGCCGTTGGCACCATATTCGCAATCCGGTACAACGATGATGAAGAAGGCTGAGACCAATGAGGTTCCTGGAGCGGTCTTGAGTATCTGCAGACAGGGGCGCAATACATCACTGGTGGAATGAGCGGCTCCGGCCACCATCCCGTCAGCCTTTCCCAAGTAGACCATCATCACGCCATAGTAAAGTTCGTCTCGCACCAGTTCTCTAGCTTGTTCAATGGTGAGTCCTTTTGCCTTACGCAACTCACACAGAGCTTGGGCGAAATCCTCAGCGTCCTCACTGTCCTCGGGATCGATGATCGTGATACCTTGCAAGTTGTAAGCAGATCTTTCGATGGTCTTCTCATCGGCAAGAACGATGATATCAGCAACGCCCAAGTCGCGTGCCTTTGCCGCAGCCTCGAGGGTTCTTGGATCGCGACCTTCCGGAAGGACGATGGTCTTGCGGTCTGCCGAGGCGCGCTCGATGATGCGGTCAAGGAAATCACTCATGGCCTGTCCCTTCTGTCATGGATGTTTCGGGAAATCATAAGCCATTGACGATAACGATGCACTCACCAACGCTATCTAAGGTACAATACGGTGGTTCTTCAACCTGCGAAAGGCAAGGCATGTCAATCAAGTTTTTGGATAGAACCGAATACACGGCTCTCAGTGAAGCAATACCCGCGCCCGACGTTGTAGTGGTGGGTGCCGGCTTTGCTGGTAGCGTCGTAGCTCGGGAGCTCGCACAGCGGTCAAATAAGACCGTATTGGTGCTCGAGAAGCGCCCTCATATCGGGGGCAACACGTACGACCATCTTGATGCATCTGGTGTGTTGGTACATGATTACGGCCCGCATATATTCCATACAGAGTCGCAACGGGTGTTCGAATATCTCAGCCGTTTCACTGAGTGGCGGGATTATCAACATCAGGTAGTCGCCAACATCCATGGTCGTTATATACCGGTACCTTTCAACCTCAATTCAATCGAGTTGAGTTTCGAACAGTACAAGGCACAGCAGATGGTTGAGAAGTTGATCGACACCTACGGAGAGGGTAGCAAGGTGCCGATCATCGAATTGCGTAATCAGGCCGATCCGTTGCTTACCCAGTTGGCAGACTATGTCTACGAGAATGTCTTTCTTGGCTACACGAAGAAGCAATGGGGTTTGACGCCAGAAGAAGTCGACCCCAGCGTGACTGCCCGTGTCCCGGTACTTGTCGCTCGAGATAATCGTTATTTCCAAGACACCTGGCAGGGCATGCCGTTGAATGGTTATACGGCACTCTTCGAATCATTGCTTGATCACGAGAACATAACGGTCTGCACTGATCTGGACGCCTGCCAGATACTTACGTTTGAGACCGGCAACCAAAATGCTCAATCCGGTGAGGATGAACCATTTACAGCCATCCTGTTCAATGACAGGCCGTTTGAGGGAGAGGTCATCTACACCGGGCCTCTTGATGAGCTTTGCAACAACCGCTTTGGCTTGCTGCCGTATCGGTCCTTAGACTTCATCTTCAAGACACTGCCGGTCAAGCATGTCCTGCCCTGTGGAACCGTGAATTATACAGTCAGTGAGGACTACACCCGTATAACCGAATTCACCTGGCTCACTGGACAGGAGCTCGACGTTACGACCATTATGGAAGAGTACCCATGTAGCTTTGAGGCTCTTGCCGGTCAGACACCGTATTATGCTATCATCAATGATGAGAACCACAGTCACTATCAGCGCTATCTCGCGTTATTCTCAGGATTGGCCAATTTCCACGTAGTGGGAAGATTGGCTGAATATCGTTATTACAACATGGATCATATCGTGAAACGAGCATTGGAGCTGGCAGATGAACTCTGCTGATAACCCCGTAACGAGCAGTGACGCAGAGGCAGAACGGATAATCAGTTTCGCCTTACCCTGTTACAACGCATCCGAATATATGGATCATTGCATAGGCACGCTGTTGGAGGCCTATAAAGACCGCCTCAATCGCATTGAGATAATCGTTGTTGATGATGGCTCAACCAAAGATGATACCGCCGAAAAGGCAGACAGATGGCAGCAAGACTACCCTGATACCATCAGGGCGATCCATCAGGAGAACGGCGGTCATGGTGAAGCTGTAAACGCTGGTCTGCGCAACGCGAGCGGTATCTGGTTTAAGGTTGTCGACTCAGACGACTGGCTTGATATCGATGCTGCCAAGAAGATGCTCGATCTGCTGGAGAGTCTACATGCAGATAAGGTGCAACTCGATCTCTTGGTTGTCAACTACGTCTACGAGAAAGTCTATGAGGGCAAACAGGTGCCCATTCGTTATAAGGGTGTTCTGCCAGAAGGACGTTTATTCTCCTGGGATGAGATCGGTAGCTTCAAGCCGCAGCAGAATCTCTTAATGCATTCGGTAGTGTACCGAACCCAACTGTTGCGCGACGTAGGCCTGGAGTTACCTCGCCATACCTTCTATGTCGATAATATCTTCGTCTATGTGCCGTTACCTAAGGTAGAGACACTGTATTACCTCAACGTCGATCTCTACCGCTACTACATTGGCAGAGAGGGCCAATCGGTCAACGAGAGCACCATGATCGCACGAGTCGACCAACAGCTCCGGGTTACGCGGATTATGATCAGCGCTGTTGATCTTGAGAGTGTCTTACAGCCGCAGCTAAAGGCCTATATGACTAACTTCCTCACGATGATGATGGCGATCTGCTCCATCTTCCTTCTGTTATCTAAGCGCGAGGATCGCCTTGAGCAGCGTGACGCGATATGGGCTTATCTCAAAGAGCATAACCCTTCCAGCTATCCAAAGATACGCAACAGCCTTTTGGGTAGGGGATCGATCCTACCCGGCAGTGCAGGCAGGGCCTGCACCTTGGGCGTCTATCGCATCGCACAGCGGATATTCAAATTCAACTGAGGGCAATCCAAGTCAAGCGGATCGTATACAGGCACAGACTGCAGCTGCGTTTCTGACAAGCGCTGCACTGCTTGCTAGTCGTCATCCTCCATCAGGAAGGTGAAGACTATCCTATCGAATTCCTCAGGACTGTCCCGCATGACGAAGTGGCTGGCTCCAGGGATTGTCTCGTGTCTCGCATCGCGTAGAGATTTCGCGATGAGGGCACTGTGCTCCTCTTTGATCATGTCATTTGATCCGCTTATAACCAGTGTCGGTGTGCTCACTAAGGCGAGCTGTTCGGGCTCTATGTGAGGGTGAAGTAACATCAACTCAACGAATTCACGGCGTTCTTTGGCGCATTTGGAGAAAGCTCCCTTAAGGCTGTTCTGAGCGAGACTCAATTGTATCGAGCGCTTAGATCCCGATGTGAAGCCTTCCGGATTGAGATTACCTCCAACCAAGATCAATGCTGCCAGTCTCTCCTGGTGATCGATTGCGAACTGGAGGGCAGTGTTTGCGCCATCGGAAAATCCCAGTAAGAGGAAATTTCCTATCTGAAGTTTATTGACCAACGCGAAAAGATCATCAGCGAAAAGCTGATATGACAAGGGCTTTTCTCCTCGGGATGATTTCCCGTGGCCGCGTGTATCAATCGTGATCACTGTGTAATAGGGCAGTAGATGCTCGAATCTGCCCTTAAAGATGCTCATATCCTCACAATTACCATGCAACAACAGCAGAAACGGTGCTTCTTTCTGCTTACTTTGATGGACTTCGTAATAGATTGCTACATCATCGTCGCGGATATAACCGTTGGTCCATGTGATTCTCGGCACCTTGGCTCTCCTCCTTGTTTGCTCAGTGTGTCAAGACCGAAACCTGATCAGGTGTCTCCGTTTTCATTGCAGCAGATCCACCGCTGCCTTTAGGTTGTATCCCCCCTTAGCACTTAACACAGCGTTGTATATCGCTTGTTCCATTACATCTGTAGCGCTAATACCCACAACATCCACGTTAGCTTGGTATTCATTAGTGCTCAACACAAAGATCGCATCACCATCATTCGAGGTGTGGATCGGGTCAATCGCACGCGCATAGGCATCATGAGCCATTGAGGCGATCCGTGTAGCCTGTGCTTTAGTCAGGACAGCATTAGTGACAATGCAGCCGATGGTAGTGTTGCCCTTGCTGATAGCCTTGTCAGTCTCCAGAAGCTTCTCTATGTCCAAACGATCGGTCAGGATCGAACATCCATCTGTTGTGGGATCGAGGACGCCGGCCAAGGGAGTCGAGCTTGGTCGGTGGATAACGGTGCCAACAGCATTCACCGCAACCAGCGCACTGACCACAAGGTCATCGGGGCGCGTTATCCCCGCAGCGCCGAGACCACCTTTCATGGCAAAACGCTCGCCCAGCAACTTGCCCACACTGGCACCACAACCGGCACCGACGTTGCCAACGCTAAAGGTATCAGAAAAAGCCCGTTCGCAAGCATTATAGCCCATATTGGCATCTGGGCGTATCAACGAGTCACCCACTGTGAGATCGAAAAGTGACGCGCCACAGACTATCGGCACATAGATATCCCTGAAGCAGAAGCCGATCCTATGTTCTTCTAGAAAGTGCATCACACCCGATGAGGCATCCAGACCAAAGGCACTCCCACCGCTCAAGACGATGGCATTAACGGTTTGAACCATGTTCTCCGGTCGCAGCAGATCGGTTTCCCGAGTGGCCGGCGCGCCACCGCGAACAGCTATGGCAGCGGTTCCTCCCTGAGGGCAAAGTAGAACCGTACAACCGGTACCAGCACGCTCGTCTTGGGCATTGCCAACCAAGATGCCTTGAGGTAGTGGGGTATCTGCACCAACTCTAACAGGTGCTGGTGCCGCGAACATCTCGAGGACAGGAGCTGTACGCGCGTTCTCAGCGTTCATGCCTGAGCTCCGCTTAACAAGGCAGTCGCAGTAGCGCAGGCTGTGTCAATATCATTTTGGTTAAGACTCTCGAGTGTCCTTGGCGGGCCAAACTCCGGGTCTGCGCAACCGTTGATGCGATGGATCATCCACAACACATCACGCCAGGCTCCCAGCTTGTAACCACAGGCTTCATGTACTCCCAATTCCGTGAAGCCAAAATGCTTGTGCAGGGCAACGCTTGCATCGTTGGGCAAAGTGATGACTGCATAGAGATTGCAGAAACCCTGGGCTCTGAGAATCGAGAACAAAGCCGTATACAGGGCGGTTGCTATACCGCGACCATGGTATTCTGGATTGATGTAGATGGACAGCTCGCTGTTCCAGATATAGGCCTCATGAGGTCGAACCGAGCTGGCATAGGCGAAACCCACCACAGAATCGTCTATGGTGCAAACAAGATAGGGATATCTTTCCTTGATCGAGGCCATCTTGTCTGTGATATCAGAGACTGTAGGTATCTTGGAAGTGAAGGTGATGGCGGTGTCCTTGATATAGGGGGCATAGATGTCCAATATCGCCTGGGCATCATCGGATTGCGCCATTCGGATGGAGACCTGTTTTATTCTTGGCATATGGAAATCCCGTCTGTTCGAAACCTGCTCCATTTTAACCCGATTGATTATCTCGGGCAAACGCAAGGATGTTGCATAAAAGGTAGTAGGAATAGCAAATCCAGAGATGTTATATTATTGATAGCATATTGATTAGCACACTACATAAGTATAATATTTACTAGTGTTAAAGAAGTGCTGCATAAACTTGCACGTTAGTTAATTGCAGCTGTCTGGAGAAGATTTGAAGAACAACCAGAAGAAAGACACCATTGAGGCCATAATTCAATTCTGGTGCCTTGTCAATAAATTGCTTCAATGTCATATTCTTGGGTTGGCAGACATCAAATGAAATGTTTATCGGGCTCTGGGACTCATTCGTGAAATGCAGGCTGAATGATTCCTCTGGAGAATCCATGATCCCGTTTGAACTTGCGTGATGTTCTGCTGTCTCAATCGAAGGGGGACTCAAGTAGCATATGGAAAAAGTTCGGCTAAAGTACCGTGTGGTTCTAATCGCAGTCTTTGTTGCCATGGGTGTGCTAATGGGTTTTGCCTTCTTTTATACCATGGACAAATTGATGGCTTCTTTCCAGATGTCGGCAGAAAGCAATATCGTCGAGGTCAAGAAACGCTTTCTCTCCGATACAGTGAACAATGTGATCCTAGAGATAGAGCAACGGCAGGGTAATCGAGAACAGGATTATCGCCGTATGATCGCCGATATAACACAGACGCTCGAGTATCTCCATATGAGCACAACAGGGCAGGACTTCCTCGAAAACGCCCTCAGCTATATGCAGTCAGGTGACAGGGCGAATATCGGCTTGGTTGTCTTCGAGGCAAGCACAGATGAAGTCCTATTCCAGAGTTCAGGAGAGTCTGATAGTAAGGTTATCCCGCACGCAGAGAATGTCGGTTATCCGATAGTCGTCAATCTTGATTACGCAGAATATCGATTTACCCTCTATGTTTCTAAGACAACGATCGATGAGGATGTGAAGAGTCAGATCGCAGATATGATCCATAGCTACCAGTTCTCCGAAAACGCATACATCTGGGTTAATCAAATCGTTGATTACGAGGGTGGAGACGACTATGCGATACGACTCATCCATCCAAATCTGATTGACACAGAAGGAACGTATCTTTCCACTAACACGACAGACATTGGGGGAAACCATCCTTATCTGGAAGAACTCGAAGGAGTCAAACGGAACGGGGAGATCTACTTCAACTATTATTTCAAGAAGATGGATTCGGATGTTATCTCTGAGAAGATAACCTTTGCAAAACTGTATGCAGATTATGACTGGATTATCGCAATGGGCGTCCACCTGGATGATGTTGAATCCTTTGTCAAGGACACTACAGCAGAAGGTCAAAGGAGCTTGCAGACGATAATCGTGCTGATTTCGCTGATGATGATCGTGCTTATAGTATTTGTTTCGGTATTCATCTCCTTCCTGGAGGGGTGGTATCACAGGAATACAAACAAGGAGCTGAAGAAAGAGGTATACCGAGACTCTATTACCGACTTGCACAACAGAAGAGCAGGGGAGACACAACTGAAAGAGGCCTTGCTCAAATTCAAGCGCTCGGGTCAGAATTCAGCGGTTATGATGCTGGACATCGACGATTTCAAACGCATCAATGATCTGTGCGGTCATGACGCGGGGGATAGAGCTCTTCGTCAGGTGGCCCAGGCTCTTGATAGCAATACACGCAGTACTGACCTGCTTTGCCGCTGGGGCGGTGAAGAGTTCGTTTTACTCTGCGGCGCATCGCAATTAGAGGATATCGAGCAGATCTCCAGCAAGTTGCTCTCCGCTGCTTCTGATGTAGTGCTTGAGTGTAATAATACTGGTGATCCCATAAAGGTCACTATCTCTATTGGCGCCTCGGTCTTCCAGCAAAGTGATTCTGACTTCTCCGATATAGTCAAGCGAGCCGACGAAGCTTTGTACAACGCAAAGGAACAGGGAAAGAATCGGGTAGTCATCGATAAAAACTGCTAAGATTCTATAGTAAACTACAGACCTCGTTGGTGTGTATGTATGAGTATGAATGCGAGGGGACCATGGCTGAGAAGATCCTCTTTGCCGGCGATTCAGGAACAGGCTGTCGACACATCAACGAACTGTTGGCTGAGGATGCTATCGTGACTGCTGTAGTCGGTCGCGAGCTTGCCCAAAATCTCGACCAGGATCCAGATGTCAGGTACCTGATGCTTGATATCGATACGCTACGTAAAGACGATTCGATTCTCCCGTTTCTGTTGGAGCTTGCAGAGAATGTGAGAAGTGGCTCGGAAAAGGATATCCTTTTTGATGCGATATTCAACCAAGCTCCAATCGGCATATCGATCTCATTCAATTCAGCTCCGAGAGAGAGCGGCGCAGAAAGAAAAGTGAATATCAATCCGATGTTCGAGCAGATAACGGGTTGGAGCAAAGAGGAACTGGTTAAGCTAGGTTGGGCGAGCATCACACATCCCGAGGATGTCGACGCTGACGTGGAGCAATATCGCAGATTGCAGGCAGGCGACATCAAGGATTATTCGATGGAGAAACGTTTCATCAAACCTGATGGATCCGCTGTTTGGGTCAATATGGTGGTAGCTGCTCTCAACATATTCCACGACGACAAGTATGATCATCTCTGTCTGATTCAGGACATCACTAAGCGTAAGGAAATCGAGAAGGCCCTCATCGACAGCGAGAACAGTAAATCGGTATTACTCGCCAACCTTCAGGGTTTGGCCTATCGCTGTTTGTATGACAGGGAATGGACGATGCTCTATGTCTCTGAAGGCTGTCTTGAGCTCACTGGTTACTCGGTTGAGTGCCTGCTGAACAACAAGGAAGTCTCCTATAACAAGCTGATTGCCCCTGAATATAAGGAGTCGCTCTGGAATGAATGGGCTCGAGTCCTTGCGCAAAGACTACCATTCAGATATGAATACGAGATACTATCAGCCTCTGGGGAACGTAAATGGGTTCTTGAGATGGGAGAGGGCATCTACAACGAAAAAGGTGATGTAGAGGCACTCGAGGGCATAATCATCGATATAAGTAAACAGAAGAGAGTCGCTGAGGCTCTGAAGTACAGCAATGAACATGATAGTCTCACGGGATTGTATAATCGTGCCTATCTTGAGCGCATCTTGGAAGCGGATGCTGGCAAGGAAACCAAGGACACGAGAGTTGTAATCGGCATCAACCTCAGAGACGTGCAGGCGCTATCATCAGATTTCGGGTTCCATTATACGCAGGAATTATTGAAGAAAGTATCCAAGGGGCTAGCAGAGCTCTGTGCGGGACACTGCGCTCTCTATCACACCTACGAGCATCGCTTTGCCTACTACACTCAGTGCTGTAAGGGAAAGGATCAGATAATCGAGTTCTGCCAACGTCTGGTGGCAAAGCTGGAGGAACTATTAGCTGACGAAAGAGTAGGTGGCGGAATCGGGATACTCGTAATCGAGCCGGACAATGAGCTCGATGCCAACCAGCTGCTCAAACACGTATTGATTGCAACAGAGATTGCTCTGGAGGATGCTCAAGGTGGGTTCAAATATTGCTTCTTCGATGAGGAGGTAAAAGCGAGGATAGCACGTGAGGAAAGCATCAAGAATGACCTCGAGAGAGTAATATCAGGCGAAGATGATGCCGGCCTCTTCTTGCAATT
>DBPN01000054.1:13364-13706 GCA_002305585.1 Eggerthellales bacterium UBA1419 | reverse complement strand
TCGGCTACCGAACGATCCTGATAGGTGCCTGAGGCCATAAAGGCCTTCTCGATAGCATCGGTGATCTTTGAAAGCTCGAATCCAACGGATCTGCCGTCCCGCTTGATGATGGTCTCTACCATGAATGACACCCGTCCCTTCTATAATGACTACTGCGTTTTACTGTTACGTTCGCTACTTTTGCCTTTTTACTCCTGGCGCGNNGCGTTTTCCACAGATATCTAACACCTTGTTTGCATATAATCCACAACATATAGTGCATTGTTGCTGAGCGTTAAATAGATATGGTAGTAGTCCGGTCATATTATTTCAATACCATTCATCGGATTCATCGGGGAAAAC
>DBPN01000054.1:3351-13345 GCA_002305585.1 Eggerthellales bacterium UBA1419 | reverse complement strand
ACCTTACCTCGCCGTATTGTACGAAGCCATGACTTTTTTATCTCAATCACATGGCTAAGTGCCAGCCGCATGCAAGATGAGTATATCGAACATCTGTTCGTACTTCAATGGGTTAGAGACTGCTGCTCAGGCAAATACCTCGGCAGCCAGGCTGCGGTATGATTTGAGACGCCGACTGTCGATAAGACCCCGTTTTACGGCTTCGGCCACTGCGCAGCCGGCTTCCCCACTGTGCATGCAATCACGGAAACGACACTCCTGCGCCTGTTCTCTTATCTCAGGAAACGTTGCTGCCAGCCCGTCAACCGCATCATAGAGACCCAGGCTGCGCAATCCCGGCGCATCAATCAACGCGCCTCCGCCGGGGAGGGGCATCAGCTTCCTGGCCACCGTAGTGTGCCTGCCGGCGCGATCCTTATCCCGCACCGCCCCCGTTTGAAGCAGGGGAACGCCCAGCAACTCGTTTATCAGCGACGATTTGCCCACACCCGATCTGCCCAGCAACACGCCGATGCGGTCCTTGCCTATCAGCGCTCTGATCACGTCAAATCCAACTTTGCTCACTGTGGATGTCACTATCACCGGGCATTCGTCTGCGATATCCTTCACCGCCGCAAGGTCATCTTCAAGATGAGGAGCTGAGTCTGCCTTTGTGAGCACGATGACCACCAAAGCTCCACTTTGATAGGCCATCACCAGCTGGCGCTCAAGATAATCCAGATCGATGCGTCGTTTCGAGAGCGCGGCAACCACAAATACCAGGTCGATATTCGCCACCAGGATCTGCTCGTTGTATTTTCCCGAGCCCTCGCTGCGTGACTCCACCAACACCTTGCGGGATAGCACGTTCCTACGCTCCTGGATGGCTGTGATCAGCGGCGTATCCTGGCCGGGTGGGCGCTCCAGCTTAACCATGTCGCCTACCACCGCTCGGATATCGGCGTTCTTCACCAAGTCCACGGCATGCTGAGCCCGCTGCTCTCCCTGAGATGTCAACACCAGCGGATAACCGCGGTCAACAGAGACGACCCGTCCAACCGTTGCCTCCATCAGCTACCCCTTATACCTGTGTGCCACCAGTGACTGTAGACCCTCATCGAGTACGTTCTCTCAGTCGCCAGTGCAGCAGTAGCAAAAGGCCACCGATACCTACCAGTAACAAGCCAATCTGTAGCTGCCGCATATTTAGCGGCGAGGACTGAGCACCGCCTTCTTCGAGCACCTTTACCTTGCTTGCGTGCACGTCGCTCAAACCCTCGTGCTCTGCGCAGGCCAGATAAAAGACTCCCTGTATCTCCAGACGCGTGCCCTTCTGGCTGTATCTCCCCAGATTGCTAACCTTCTTCGCATCCGCATCGCTGACATAGACGCTGATGCTGGCTCCCGCGTCGTACAGCGTTAACCACTTATGCCCGCTCTCAGCCTTGATGATGTCGCCAATGGCCTCGCCGGCAAAGTCCACCTTCTGGCCATCCATCAGCGTACCGGCACTGCTCAACGCCGCGATGCTGGTGTTGGTATCACCCGTTACCAGCGCTGTTGCCGCCCAGGCAGGGCTCACCCAGAGCATCAGTGCCAACAGCACCATTGTGCACAGCTTGCTTATCCGGTCCCAACTGTTCATCGCTGCCATCTCGCGGCCTTCGGTCGTGGTTTGAATGAGGCGAAGAATGAGGCGAACAACGCCAACAGGGTAAGGAACTCCAGACGACCCATCCACATCTGCATTATGTAGACGATTTTAAGCACAACCGGTGCGTCAGGTGTCGCGATACCAGCTGATAAGCCAGCGTTAGAGGCCGCGGCAATCGATTCGAATGTGGCCGGAATCGCCTCATAACCGTAAGCAATACCTATCAAGGTACCTAGAAGATATGAGATCACATAGAGGGCTGCGATCACCATGGCGGCACTGAGCATATCGTTTGACAGCAACTGCCTGCCCGCATGGTTGTAGCTGGTGGTGATACGGGCCGATTCCGGAGCCAAAACGCCTTTGATCTTGGCTGCTATACCCTTGGCGATAATCCCAACGCGCAGAGCCTTGATACCACCAGATGTCGACCCGGCGCTGCCACCCATCACCATGGCCACAGCGATCATGAAGAATGCTCCACTGGTAAGCATGTTCAACATCTGATTGGTGGTGAGCACCTGATAACCAGCATTGGTCGCTGCCGAGACGATGGTGAATACCCCCCGGCGTACCAGACTCGTATAACCATTGAGGTATTCTCCGGCATTCAACGCCGCAACGAAGATCACCAGCAGCAGCACTATCCAAATCGCCAACGTGCGAGTCTCGATATCAGTAAGCAGCTCACGCCAGCTCCCCTTCCAAACTCGGGCGTAGAGTGTGAAGTTCACAGCTCCCATGAGCATGAACAACATGGCGATGAGTTCAAGAACCCAGGAATGGTAATACATCATCGACGAGCTCTGTGGGCTAAAGCCACCTGTATCGTACGAGCCAACAGTGATCCAAAGGCCGTGGAAGAGGCTTCGCGCTGGTTCCATTCCCTTGAACAACATCACCAACGCCATGATCACGGTACCAGCTAGTATCACCAGTGAGGAGAACTGCCAGATGAACTGGGCAGTATTCTTGATGTTGGGCAGTATGTGCTCGTTTCGCCCCTCTGCATCGTAGAATGACGTGCCGCCCTTAGTGAAGAGGCCCAGCGACAAGGCGATGACAACCACACCCTGACCGCCCAGGAACTGCAATGAGAAGCGCCACATGCTGTCGGCTGTGGAGAGGTGATCGACATCGCGGATCATGGTCATGCCTGTTGAAGTCAAGCCCGAGACACTCTCAAAGAATGAATCCAGGTAGGAGTCGAACATCCCGGAAAGCCACAAGGGCACCGAGCCGATTAACGCGCAGACCATCCAGGCCAGACCGGTTATGGCTATGGCTTGTCGACGATTGAGTAAGGTAGGTGAGATCTTGCAAAGACGTAGCAGAGAACCAACTACGAGTGCGATGCCCAAGCCCACCACATAATGTGAGACAATCGCCCATTCCTGCATAGCGCAACCAACCAAAAGCGGGATCAGCATCACGCAGCCCATCAGCAACACCAAAGAGCCCAGATAGTGAGCGATGATTGGAAGATCGGATTTGTAGAATCGTGGCCACATCGCCAAATAAGCCTGACTCGACTATCCCAGAAGCAGCTTGAGGATAATGGTGATTACNNAGTATCTGTCTGACGCTTTGACGCACACACTCTCCCTCTATCTTAACCTAGTACCCATGGTGATTAACTTAGTTTCCCATGGTGGCAGTTATCCGCCATCAATGTCCGCCATCATCATGGCGCGCACGCTTATTGTAGCGGTTAAAGCCAGTATTGTAACGGTTAAGCTGATTCGGACGCACTCTGGGTAACGATAAGAAAACCTGAGCATCGCCAGCCGGTGATACTTACTATACTTATGAGTCAATCCTGCGCGGGCATTCACCGACATCCATCAGACGGTGCGCCTTCCAGGTTCATGAGAAGAGGAGCGCATGCTGCAACTGACCAATGTTAGGAAAACCTACAAGACTGCAGGTTTTGAGCAGGTCGCCCTCGATGATGTCTCCATCGGTTTCCGCGATAACGAATTCGTCGCCATCTTGGGACCTTCTGGTTCGGGAAAGACCACTTTACTCAATATCATCGGAGGATTGGATCATTATGATTCCGGCGATCTGGTCATTGAAGGCATCTCGACGGTCAAGTACAAGGATCGCGACTGGGATACCTATCGCAATAACCGCATCGGTTTCGTTTTCCAGAGCTACAACCTCATCCCCCATCAGACGGTGCTGACCAATGTTGAGCTCGCATTGACATTATCCGGTGTTTCCCGCGCGGAGCGCCGAGAGCGTGCCATTAACGCCTTAGCCGAAGTTGGCCTGGGCGACCACGTCAACAAGAAACCCAATCAGCTGTCTGGCGGTCAGATGCAACGCGTCGCTGTAGCCCGCGCACTGATCAATGATCCAGAGATCCTACTGGCAGATGAACCCACCGGTGCCTTGGACTCGAAAACCAGCGTTCAGATCATGGAGCTCCTTACCCAGATCGCGCGTGATCGCCTGGTGATCATGGTCACCCATAACCCCGAGCTGGCTGAGCGCTATGCCAATCGCATCGTAAGTCTCTATGATGGTCGAGTAGAAACAGACACCAATCCCTACACTTCCTCAACGATGGCAGCGCTGGATGCCAAACACGTACGCCGATCGAGCATGGGCTTCTTCACGGCTTTATCGCTATCCTTCTCAAACCTGATGACTAAAAAGGGTCGAACACTGATGACCGCATTCGCGGGCAGTATCGGTATCATCGGTATCGCCGCGATCCTTGCCTTGGCTAACGGCGTCAACAACTACATCAAGACCGTGGAAGAGGACACGCTGTCTGTCTATCCACTCTCGATTACCAGCACCGGTATGGACCTCACCAGTATGCTTGCCATGACCTCAGCTACAGGCGATGCATCAGACGAAACGCAAGCGACTGATGGGGAAAGCAACGGTCAATCCGATGCTGAGAGCGACTCGTCCTCATTGTCATTTGAGCAGGCTGAAGAGGGCACAGTACGAGAGTTTGGCATGCTTTCCAGTATGTTCTCGCGTGTGGGATCCAACGATCTAGCCGCGCTCAAGACATATCTCGAAGAACCAGAGAGTGGTATCGACTCCTATGTCAACGCCATTGAATACACGTACAGCGTGACTCCGCAGATCTACCTGCCCGACACCAGTGAGAAGGTTCGTCAGGTGAATCCCGATAACACCTTCGCATCATTGGGCATGAACTCTTTTGGCAGCTCCTCAAGCAGCTTCGCTAGCTTTGGCATGAGCAGCGGACTCTTCCGGCAACTGATGGAGAACACGAGTATCGCAGAATCACAATATGATGTGCTGGCTGGCCACTGGCCCGAGAATTATAACGAACTGGTGCTGGTTACCAGCGATGGGGGTGCCATCAGCGACTACGCGTTCTATCTAATGGGGCTGCGTGACATGGGAGACCTTGAGCAGATGGTGGATGCGCTGGCAAACGATGAGGAGATCGTTGTCCCAGAAAGTGAGCTCAATGCAACCTACGAGGACATCCTCAACGTACAGCTGAGCCTTGTCTACCCAACCGATTACTATGGTTATGATGAGACTTATGGAGTCTGGACCGATAAGAGCGACGATGAGGACTATCTTAAACAGCTCGTCGAAAACGGCGAGACACTTAAGATCTCGGGGATTGTACGCGTAAGTCCCGAGGCAGGGGCGTCTTCACTGAATCCCGGTATCTATTATCGCGCCGATCTGGTGCGCCACATCATCGACCATTCAGCTTCAACCCAGATTGTCAAAGACCAGCTGGCAGATCAAACTGTCAACGTCTTCACTGGTAAGCGTTTCACGGATGAGGCCAGAGATGGTTCAAATAACGCCTTTGATCTTGAGGATATGATCACCGTCGACGAGGACGCCATCGCTAATGCGTTCAACTTCGATGCCAGTGCGCTCAACTTCGACTTAAGTAGTGCCTTCAGCCCCAATGCCATGGCAGCTGCAATGCCGGCGATGCCGGCTCTGGACTTCACTCAGGCTTTGGGCCAGATCTCGCTTTCTGATCTGCCTATGCAGGATCTTACGGCGTTCCTGGTTGAAGCTATGAGTGATTACCTCACTTATTCACTCGATGAGGGAACAGCGCAGGAGACCATCGACAAGCTACTGTCTGATTTCACTGCCTATATCAGCAGAGACGATATACAGCAGCAGATCCAGGTTGGGCTCACGGGGTTTGTCGACATTGGCAGGATATCCGATGTCATGACCCAAACCTTCACAGACTATCTGGAGACGATGGATCCCTCCGCCACTCCGCAGCAGATCGCAGAAGGCTTTGCCGATTATCTCTTAACACCTGAAGTGCAAGACCAGCTGAAGGCCGATCTGGATGGGAGCTATGATCAGGCGGGGATCACTAATCTGGTGGCAGCGCTCTTGTCCGACTTCATCAACATCGAGATGGAAACAGGCGATCTTCAGCAGTTGATAGGTGGCAGCCTGTCTGCCTGGATCACGAGTCCAGACGTGCAAAGTCACCTAATGCAACGTTTTGAGGAAGTGGTTGGCACCGACCGCCTGCTCTCTCCCATCCAAGCCTCTCTGCAGCGATATCTGCAGCAGATGATGCAAGGCTACCTGCTGCAGCTGATGACCGCGCTGCAGGCCCAGATAACAGGGAGCCTGGCTTCAGCGATGGGACAGCTCTCCTCTGTGATGTCAACTGCCATGGATTTTGATCAGGAAGCCTTTGCTAAAGCCTTCAACTTCAATATGGATGAGGAAGAGCTCAAACAACTTATGATGTCGTTGATGAGCAGCGAGCAGAGCTCCTTTGACAATAACATCAAGAAGCTCGGCTATGCCGACCTGGCCAAACCATCACGCATCGATATCTACCCGATTGACTTCGAAAGCAAACAGGATGTGCTGGAAATCCTCGATTCCTACAACGACCGCATGCAGTCAGCTGGGCAGGACGAGAAAGTCATCACCTACACGGATATCGTTGGTGTATTGATGTCATCGGTAACCGAGATCATCAACATGATCAGTTACGTGCTGGTGGCTTTTGTCTCAATATCATTGGTGGTTTCCTCGATCATGATCGGTGTGATCACCTATATCTCGGTACTCGAACGCAAGAAGGAGATTGGTATCCTGCGATCCATCGGTGCCAGCAAGCGTGATATCGGCAGCGTCTTCAATGCTGAGACACTGATCGTTGGTCTGGTGGCCGGAATCATGGGCATCGGTATCACTCTTCTGTTGACCGTCCCAGCGAATGCAATCGTCCTGGCAAATTTCGATATCGCCAACATCGCCATCTTGCCTTGGCAGCCAGCAGTGCTGTTGATACTCGTGAGCATGCTGCTCACATTCATCTCCGGATTGATTCCCTCCTCCGCCGCTTCACGCAAGGATCCCGTTGAGGCATTGAGGAGCGAGTAGTGTGCGGTTGCCTGCCGCTTTAGCCTCGTCTTACAGGCTCTCAACTATGCTGTCGACCAGCGCCGCAAGCCTGCTTCCGGCGCTGCTGGAAACCTCGAGTACATGTTCACCAGTAATCGGTTTCTGCTCTATGCCGGCGGCCATGTTCGTCAGCAATGAGAAGCCCAGCACCCGCATACCGCATGAAGCGGCGGCGATGACCTCATGAACGGTGGACATACCAACAGCATCGGCACCCCAGGTGCGAAAAGCGCGGATCTCGGCCGGAGTCTCAAACGAGGGGCCACGCAGGCCAAGATAGACGCCTTCGCGCAAGTTGATCCCGTTTTGCTCCGCCGCTTTTCTAGCCAGCTCCCTCAGCGCTGGAGAGTAGGCGAAAGTCATGTCCGGGCAAGGTTCATAGGCGGTCTCTAACTGATTGAAGGTCAGCGGATTCTCACCAGTGAAGTTGATATGATCGTTGATGAGCATAATGTCGCCCACCTGCCAGTTTGCGTTGATGGCCCCAGCGGCATTGGTGGTGATAAGCGTCTCAGCGCCCAAAGCGTGCATCACACGCAAGGGAAAGACGACTTGTTCGGGTGTGTTGCCCTCATAACCATGCAGACGACCCTGCATCGTCACAACCTGCTTGCCAAATAAGCTGCCAAAAACCAGCTGGCCAAGATGTCCCGGGGCCCCGGAGGACTGGCAGTGTGGGATCTGGGCATATATGACTGAATAATCCACATCGATACTCTTGATCAGCTCGCCCAATCCGGAACCGAGAATCAACGCTATCTGTGGTTTCGCCTTCAGGTGCTGAGCAATACTCGCGACTGCTTCGTCAATCTGGGCTTGCAGCGACGGTAAGGCGGCGGGTCGCTCGCTCGGCTGAGCTTCTATTTGCTGACTGGCCGATGGTTGGTTGGCCGCAGGCTGGCTATTCGATGGCTGGACACCCCGCGACTGGTTGGCCGCAGGCTGGCTATTCGATGGCTGTAAGGTCATCATGTACTCCCGTTTGCATATTCAATCATTGCTAATAGTTGCAAGAGTCTACTATTATAGGTTATACACAACAGTAAGGAGCCAGAAAAGATGTGGTGTACCTGTAATCCCAAGTCGGATGGCGAGCTTAAGGAATGTGCCCAATTGGGTCAGACTCTGAGTCGACTCTCCCAACCCACCATCCTCACAATATTAGCTGCTTCAGAGAAACCCTTGCATGGCTATATCATCGTTCAGCTAGCTGCGGATTCGCCGATGTTCGGCGGCAAGAAGCCCGATCCAACCGGAGTATATAGGACCCTTAAACAGATGGAAGAGAATGGGTTGGTGACAAGTGAATGGGATATGCCCAGCGCTGGACCAGCCAAACGCTCCTTTGCTCTCACTGATGCCGGACGAACTGCTCTTCGGCGCTGGATAGACTCGCTGGCTTGCTATACCGATGTCATCAATGAGCTGCGCGCGCAAGCTTCTTGCGCTTTAGATATCGAGGTTCCGCCCACGCCCGTTTGTGGTGGACACTAATCGCGAGTCTTGGCTTGCCTAAAGACACACACTTCCTTTAAGCCTCTTTGTCCTTTAAGCCCGCTATTCACTCCGAGAAAAGCAAAAACCTGGAGTAGGCCGCTCCAGGTTCCCGCAACGCTGAGGATTTTCTCCATGTGCTTCAATCCGCGTAAAGCGTACCACGTATAGAATCGAATGTCTACTAATAGATTGTATCTTATAGCAGAAATAGCTGCGCTTTTGCTGCCATAATGCTACTTGTTTGATAGCTTTTTCTCAAGTCGCTACCTGCTTGGTGTTGATGATAGCTGAACAGATAAGCTCATCATGGGATTTTGTGCTGCTATATGTGTTCTCAGGACAACCACAGTGATTAAGTCTGGTTCTCAAACAATATCGGTATTACAATACGGGAAAACGCATAACAATGGCATAGTGCATACGGAGGACCGATATGGAGCGCCAATTCCCGCATCTGAGCAAGCCCATCACTCTTGGCAAGGTCACGTTTCGCAATCGTATGTTCAGCGCACCTCTGGGAGCCACGGATATCACTCCTGAAGGTAGCCTGGGACCCCGCAGCTTAGGTTTCTACGAGGCCCGCGCATTGGGTGGTGCCGCAGCAGTTACAGTCAGCGAACTAGTGGTACATCCCCAGACCGATGGCTCGCAGATGTTGCGCCTGAGCCTGCAGAATCCCGGGCAGCTGGCTAGCTTCACCTATGTTGCCGATGCCATCAAACGCCATGGCGCTGTTCCCAGTATCGAGCTTTCACACTCCGGACAATACGCCGGTACCTATATGGTGGATAAGAAGAAGAAGACCATGCTCGGTCAATTTGGTCCCAGCGAAACCGTGCGCCCGGACGGATTACCGGTTAAGGCTTTGACCGGCGAGCAGATCGGCGATATCGTCTCTGCCTATGGTGAGGCGGCGGGACTTGCCAAGCGTGCTGGTTTCGAGATGGTGATGATCCATGCCGGCCATGGTTGGCTCCTCAACCAGTTCCTCTCCCCCTATTTCAACAAACGTACAGACGAATATGGCGGATCGCTTGAGAATCGCATCCGCCTCACTCGCGAGGTACTTACCAGCGTTCGCGAGGCGGTTGGTCCCGGCTTCCCCATCGAGTTGCGCATGAGCGGTTCCGAACTCTTTGATGGTGGCTATGACATCGAGGACGGTTGCAAAATCGCAAAAGCGCTTGAGGATCTGGTCGATCTCATCCACGTTTCAGCGGGATCCTATCAGTTCGGTTTCTCAATCACCCACCCCTCAATGTTTCGCGATCATGGTTGTAATGTGCATCTGGCTGCGCGGATCAAGGAATGCGTGAGCGTGCCAGTGGCCACTGTAGGAGGGCTATCTGACCCCTGGCAGATGGAGGAGATCATCGCTTCTGGCCAGGCGGATATCGTAGTGATGGGGCGTGGCCTTCTGGCCGACCCCGAATTCCCCAATAAGGTGATGGC
>DBPN01000054.1:0-3334 GCA_002305585.1 Eggerthellales bacterium UBA1419 | reverse complement strand
CGCATCGGTCGCGAGATCGAAGGTCTGCGCACCACCTTGGCTCCAGTGGCAAAGAAGGTGCTGGTGGCTGGTGGAGGTATTGCCGGCATGAAGGCTGCGGCTACCGCCGCCGAGCGTGGGCATCATGTAATCCTCTGCGAGAAGGATAACGAGCTGGGCGGCATCTTGCGTACTGAGCAAGCGGTGCCCTTCAAGTACGAGATGTTCGAGCTAGCGAAGAGCTACGCTCGCCAATGTGAGCAGCTAGGTGTGGAGATCCGCACAAACACCGCAGTTGACGCTGCCTATATCGAGGCTGAGAAGGTGGACGCGCTGATCATCGCCATTGGTTCCGAACCTATTCGACCCAACTTGCCCGGCATTGACAGCGACAGTGTTTATTCGATCAACCAACTCTATCTTGAACCCGCTGTTGCCGAGCAGCTGGGTGATAACGTCGTAGTGCTCGGCGGTGGTCAGACCGGATGCGAGTGCGCTTTGCATCTGGTGCAGAATGGCAAGAAGGTGAATCTCGTGGAGATGCGTGACGAATTGGCTTCTGACGCCAATATCCGCAATCGGCCTATTCTGCTCAAGGAGCTGGAATCCCATGATGTCCAGACACATCTTGGCTTGCGTGGTTTGGCTATGGGTGAGGAGGGTCTCGTCTGCTCTGACGATAGCGACAGCGAGATCGTGATTCCCGGTGACGTGTTGATCTATGCCGTAGGTCAAAGAGCCCTGAGCAAGGAGGCCGAGGAGCTGCTCGATGCGGCTCCCTGGGTGCGCCGGATAGGTGACTGCGTGCGTCCAGCCAACATCACCACGGCGATGTACGAAGCCTTCCACGCTGCGATGGATATCTGAGATACAGTTGAGCCTCCACCTGGGCAGGGTGGAGGCTCAACTTCTCGCTATCCTCGCAGATCTCATCCTCGCAGACTTGCGCTCCCACGGTCTAATCTCTTGAGGCTACTACATCGCAGATTATCCTCTCGCGATATGAATCACCGCTATTCAATCTACCCTATTTGTCGAATTTTCCTGCGGCGAGTTCTTTACCCAGGACATACGGCAGGCAGACGCAGGTTGCACCGTAGTTGATGCCCTCCATGGCAAAGGTGTAGACGCTTGAATAGAAGCCACCTATAACGCTGCCCACAACAAACAGGCCGGGGATCGGTTGGTCTTCTGCATTCAGTGCCTGCAGATTGATGTTAGCACGGATGCCACCCAGTGAAGTAAGGAACATCGGCGAGAACGGACAGCCATAGAATGGACCGTCATCTACACCGATCATCTTCTCAGGCTTCTTATAGAAATCATCGTCGTGGCCATTTTTGCACAGTTCGTTGTAGCGCGTGACCGTATCGATGGTCTCGGCCGGCAGACCCAGGTCAGCAATCAGGCCTTCCAAGGTGTCATTCTTCTTGACACCAAAACCATAAGCATCATCGTCCCAGGTCTTAATGAACTCCTCGGCAGAATCAAAGTAGACACCGTGCTCATAATTAGGCTTGCCCCAGGGAGCACCTTCGGCTGCCCGATTCGCACCCCAGATGCACCAAGCGGTGATCTTGGGCAGATTCATGATGGTCGCGCAGGCCAGACCGCCCAGAACATCTTCATTCATGAAACGTTGACCGTTAGCATCCACCATCAAACCGGTGTGCGAGGTGTAAGGCTGATCTGCTGGAAGATTGGGGCGGCCAAGCATGATGACGTTTGGCTCCTTCTGCCATGCTGCTCCGGCCCACAATGCCATCTTGTGACCATCACCTGGCATCAGGCCACCTACCTGCAAGCCAGCACTATAGTTGACCTCTTTATCAATCTCCCAGAGGATCTCCAATGCCTCAGGACAATACTTGGTCATCATGTCCTTGTCATGTGAGAAGTCACCGGTTGCGATGATGACTGCCTTGGTACCTTCGAATCGTTTATATTCTCCTGAAGCCATATCAGAGGCAATCACCGCGACAACACGATCACCGTCCTTTTCCAGCTGCTGTCCCTTGGTGTTCCAGATGATGCTGCCCTTGAGGTCCTCGGTGATATAGCGTGCCAACTCGGCAGCGATATGCGGCTCCCCTGTGCCGATGGCGCCTTCAAGCTCGCTGTCTTCCTTGTAGAAAGCATGCGCAGCCGGAGGAGTGAACATCGGATCGTCAATGGTGTATTCCGGACCACTCTCTATAGTGCATTTGATACCTGCCTTTTCACCGATGTCTATCAACCAGTTGATGGCCTCGGTGCTGTTGTTATAGAACTTGTACCAGAATCCCGGCTTGATGTTACCGCCGTTTGCCAGATACTGAGTACGATAGAATGGCTCGGGATCATAGCTTGCGAGCCCCATCTTCTCCATGACCTTCGACTTGATGCCATGGTTCGATCCCCCGCGGGATACAGCTGCCTCAGAAGCACTGATCAATATGACGTCGAGCCCATTCTCCAGACAGGAAGCGGCGCTTACGAGACCCGACATACCTCCTCCCACCACAATGACATCGGCAGTCTGTGTGTCAGTTATCTTGTCTGCCGATATAGGCTCTGGAGCAACCTCGAAGCTCCATTTCTGTCCAGCTGAATTCGTGCTGCCTCCTGTAGAGGCACCGGCTGTCGATGAAGAACCTGCTTCTTCTGTAGGCTTTGGAGAACAGGCACTCAGGGCGCCCGTCAGGCCAACTCCGGCCACACCAAACGCCGCACCTTTCAAGAAGGTCCTGCGATCTAGTCCAGACATAGTCTCCCCTTTCTTTTTCCTTTGCGTACTTATCGCATATCGTCTGATTACTGCCCAGCTTCTGTTAAGCCAAGAGTCAACGGCATTTCCGTTGCCTTTTGATGCTAGGGCAGATTTGCTGAGACAACCTTCACAGCTTTCCTGTGATTCGCTTGCTGTTGCTTGTTTTGCCATCACATGTTCTAGGTGATTTCCGATTACGATGGTGTTTGTGGGGAATCGATCTGGTCTTAAGGCTATAATTCTCAACAGGAGGGAAGATGCGCGAAATCAAGACGCCGTTATCTACCACGAGGCATTATCTGTTGCTGGTTGGTTATTCAATATTTCTAGCGCTTACTGCCACTCTGCTCTGGGGTGGCTATGTGCCGTTCCTGCTACCCTATCTCAGCAACGATAGTCTCGTAACTGTGGACTTCTTCATCCGCTGGTTCTCCCTACCCCTGGTTCTGATCATCGTCGCAGCTCTTGTTTACCGTAGCTCGAACATCTCCAGCAGGTTTCTCTATGTTCTGCCCTTTCTCACCTTAACTTTGGCCGCCTTGGCTTTTGCGGCGATCAGCCTGCTTGGAAGTGCCCCGGGGCCCTTAGTGATAATTGTCGGCTTGT
>DBPN01000057.1:431-11807 GCA_002305585.1 Eggerthellales bacterium UBA1419 | reverse complement strand
TAAGCCCGTTCAATGTCGCCTTTGGCAACTAAAGCTTCAATCAGCGACAACATCAAAACAGGCAAACAACCATAATTAGGCTGTTTACCTGCGGTTTTGTCTGGAGCGGGCAACGGGACTCGAACCCGCGAATGATGGCTTGGGAAGCCATTGCCTTACCACTTGGCTATGCCCGCTCGTACGCCAAACGATTTTAACACAACCTCAGCTATCACTGTCTTCAGAGCTCAAAAAGCGCCAAAGGACGTCTCGTACCTCGTCTTCAAGGCCCTCCTTGCTCACCGCCATCACAACGTCACCGGGATAGAGCATCGTTGAGCCCTTGACGATATCAAGTGACTCTCCCCTGCTCACGGCAACGAGCAGGCTGCCTTCGGGCAAAGTGATGTCAGAGACCCTCACGCCGCCGGATTGGCCTTTGTCCTGTGCCCTGGGAATGGTTACCTCTGTTATCAACAGATTGCCCTGGGACAGCGACATGACCGCGTGTACGGCTCCTTCGAGCGCCTCCTTCTCAATCATTCGAGAGATTACCGATGTTGATGAGACCGCCTCGATCCCCATGCGTCTGAAAATACGCTCATTTCTGGGACTGTTAACCCTAGCTATTGTACGCGATACGCCAAAGACCGTCGAAGCAACCTCACACGACACCAGATTGACATCGTCGTTGCCGGTTGTCGCGACAAAGATATCGGCATGCTCGCAACCTGCATCGCCTTGATAGATCGAATCACAACCATCACCGTAGATGATCAGAGCCTGTTGCGGCAGATTTTGACTGAGAAGCTCGATGCGCTTATCGTTCTGCTCGATAACCGCGACCTCATGACCGCTGGTAAGCAGTGTCTTCGCCAGATACTCGCCTACTTTTCCACCACCGTTGATTACGATGTACATCTCACACTCCCCAGACTTCTGGTTTGTCGGCCTTACGAATACATGAAAGAGGAGAAGTATTCCAACAGGTCCTTGCGCACACAAGCCAGCACGATATCCTCCTCATAGAGGATGCTGTCCTTGGTGGGAATGGAGCTCTGCGATCGATCTTTGCGCTCAAAGGCGACGATTGCTATCTCGTGATCGCGCTCCAGATCGGCAACCTTGATGGACTCTCTGCCAACTGATGTGAGATCCAAAGAGAAGCGCAATACCTCATATTCACCAAACGTGTCAACGTGGCTGCCATGTCCCACCATGATCTTGGAATACATCTCCTCGGCAACCAAGGTGGTTCCGCAAACATAATCCAATCCCAGTTGCATATATGTTGTCTCCCTGTCCGGATTGTATAATCTGGCCAGAACGTGGGGTACGCCAAAGAGTTTGCGCGCGACTTCGGCAATCATCAGGTTGGAATTGTCTCTGTCCGTGACAGCGGCCAGAACGTCGCACTCCTCTACGCCAGCCTCCAGCAGAATCTCCTCATCAAAACCAACTCCCACAATAGTCTGACCCTCAAAGGACCGGCCTAGACTATTGAATGACTTGGGGTTGTTGTCGATCACCACAACGTTGTTCTTGCTTTCTGAGAATAACATGGCGAGCTGCGACCCCACTCTACCGCACCCCACAATGATGATGTTCATGAGCTCTCCTCTGAGAAACAACCGATGCCTACTGCTGTATCGTACTACAAATCATGATGCTGAAACTACATCTGTTGCGAGTACGAGCTAACACTGAAGAACGGCATGTTATGCGCAGCTGTGCTGTGATGACAGCAACAGTATCACTGATAGACTAATAGCAACAGCGCCATCATAAGGACGGCGCTGTGACGTGAATCAAGTTAGTAATGCTGAAGAAGACTATTTTTTGATGAAGAGATTCAGTTTGCCCCCACAGGAAGGACAGGTTCCCTTAAGCATGGGACGACCATTCTTCGTAGTGACCTCGTTGACATCCTGCATGGTCTTCTTCTCTTTACATTTCACACAATAGGCCTCTGCCATGTAACACCTCCACTTATCTGTACGTCAGTACTGTGAACAACCTCAATTATCGTTGTTCGAATCTACTGCAAAGGATACATCAAGATCCGCTGCTACTAGACCATTTTGCGAATAAAAGCAGGTAATCAGCTGTAAATCACAGTCTTTCTCTGCGTTTGAAGTCCACCCTTGCCTATTTCATATCAGCAGGTCAACTGTTCTTAATCATCTCCAGTATCAATTCTACTGTGTCTTGAAGGTTCTGCTCGGCCAATATGTCTGTACTATCATTGGACCAACGCCATCCTGCAGGCATCCTTCCCTGCACTCCCAGAATCGAGATCGCGCGTGCGCCAGCGTGTAAGGCGACGGTTGCATCTGTTGAGAAACCATTGAAGACCAAAGGATCGATGTCAACTCCCAAGGTAGTACCGGCAGATTTCGCGATATTCTGAAGACGGTGGTCTGTGTTTGCGCGACGGAAGGTTCCTTCGGTTACCGAGAAGAACAGGTCACCGGCACCCACTCCCTCAACATTGATGATCAGCGCACCGCGCAGGTCTGAGGAATTCGCCCTCAAAAAGGCTTTCATGCCAGCATGATCAACTCCACTTGCCCCAAGACCCACAAGCCAAACCTCTTTGTCCAAAAGCTCTTCGCTCAAGGTCATCAGAGCCTGTACATTCTCCTTATGGTTCCTTGCGCCATAGGCTCCACCGCTCCAATTATCATCTTCATCATTGAAGTTGTCCCAGGAACCGATGGATGATCCTGTCTTGCGCGCATCATAATCTTCATCGACACCCAACCATTTCGATGGCGAATCCTTGAGCTTCTCGCGTTTTTTCCTGCTCCCAGAGAGCCTGTCTCCCATGTCGCCAAAGAATGACCTGAAGCGCGATTGAGGCATAGACACGCGATCTGGACCAGCATAGCTGCCTGATTCGGTATACGATTCGGTAATCGAGGAGTCGTCTGCGTCTTGGATGTATATCTCATCTTCCTTGTTGTACTCCAGGAGTTCTTCACCGATCGGCTTCATTACACCGGTTGCACCAAGCGGTGCGAATGATCCGGTCAAGTTCACCATTGAGTCAGATTCCGACTTGAAACCCTCGCCCTCATTGAATGCAGAGGTATCCAAACCGGCCTGCTGCATGGGAATCCTCTCGGAGAATCCCTCGCTCAAACTGGGCAGATCGCGCAGTTTTTCACGCTGCTCCTGCTTGGCTCCCTGACCGCGATCGAAACGCTTAAGCCGCTCCGGAGCACCGGTATCTTCATCGCCTTCGACTTCGGCTGGTTGAACAGGCAGGATGATGTCAGCAGCATTTGACGCATCATCTTTCAGGACCTGGAATGCTGGCTTATCGATTCCAGAGAAGTCGCTTTGTATAATAGGCTTTGCCATCGATGCTCTGCTGTCTCTCGGAGCAGCATCTCTAACCGTTGTCTCAACGTCATCCAGAGTGCAAGGTTCGCCACTGACTCGAGGCATAGCCTGAGTAGAACCACCATCAAATGCCTCGGTTAGAGATATATTGGTGTTATCTTCGCTGCCTGCGCGGCTTTCGCGATCCTCAAGCTGATGCTCTTCTGTCACATCCTCCTGATCGGTACGGCTATACGTGGGTGCTGGAACATCGGCATATTGTGACCTGACAACGTTCTGTTCATCGATATCCTTGTGCTTTGCCTCGGCTTTCTCCTTGGCTTTCGTATACCATGCGGGTGCGCCATCATCACTAGTTGCCTGACCACCGTACTGCTGAACCCTTTTGCGCTTCTCTTCCAGCTCGGCTTCTTGCTCTTCGGTAATCGTTGTACGCGGACGCACTTTGATGAACGGGCTGTTAACCAGATTCTCGCCAACAGACTTTGAATAGAAATCGGCCGGTTTCTTCTCTGCGCTCAACAGATCAGAAGCCATCTCTTCGTTGGTATAGTCCTCATTGTCCCCTGGTTGCTCCTGCATTGGGAGATCGAGGTCCTGCGTGCGCTCCATAGCTACCGTCTTCGAAGCCAATACCTTACCGGTCGCTTTCCTCCCGGTTTCTGAGATTAGCTCTCCTTCGGCATCCAGTGGTCCACACTCGCGTGTGAGAACGCGCATGCCTGCGCCTGCTGCGTATCCGGCACTGGCTCCCTCGGATATCGCACTACTGGCGCTGCCAATACCAACAGCTCCGGCGCCAATGCGCTTATCGGCAGTTCCGCTCTGTGAGGCTCTTGTAGCCTGGCCTCTTTCGCGTCTTCCCCCCCTGGCGATCACCGTTCCGCTTCGGCTGGTCTGGGTCCTATCCTCACGTTTACGATTAGCGCGCGGAGTTGGTTGCACGGCGCCTGTTAGCCGTTGTGCCAGACCAAAGAGCACAGCGACACCGGATCCGTTGCAATTCGCTCCCGGACTCACCGGCATGAATATATTGATGATCACACTAAGCAGGGACAGTAGAGCAATAACCCCGCAGACCAAGCTGATCGAGGCTAGAATCGTGCGCAGAATGCCAGGAAAGGGAAACAACAGCAGCAATGCTATAACCGCGATAGCCGCGATTGCAACCCTCAAGACTAGGCGCAGTATCGGCAGCCGCTCAACTAGGAAAGGCGCCGCTTGAACAGCCGTCTGTTGCGCGTCATAGTGAGCGACTACTATCACTTTACGCTTACGTTCACCTGGACCACTTTCCGCTGGAGAATACCGCGCGATCACATTTTGGCTCGAGCTGTTGCTCAACAGACGCGCTAATGGATTCTGATCGAGCAGGTCAAGGGCGAATAGCGCTACAGACAAAATCGCCAGGATGAGAGCCAGTACTCCCAAACCAGGCTGAAAGAATAGTAGGTAGGCTGCCAGCACTGCCAGCACCAGCTCGACTACGATTGACAGCGCGATATTCGCTGAGCAGTTGAAGCCCTGCTCTCTTACTGATAAGCCAGACTGCTCAAGACGCTGCGCGACAAACTGTGCGGCTTGATTCTCTGCTCGCGTACCAGCGCGGCGTGGACCCACCTCTCGTATAAGTTCGTCCACATGATTTATCAGTTCTGACATTTACCCTCCAAACAAGGGGAACATGACATTTCATTATACGGCTATCTAAACAGAATATGAAATAGTATTGGCTCTCTGGATTCAGTTCACAGAATCCTCTTCACTGATGGGCTTATTCTGTATCTTGTGGAGTATCCTGTGGAGCATCCTCTGCCGCCCCTTGTTCACTCTGCGAAAGCTCCTCCTCTGTGCCCTGTACCTCGTCTTCTTGGTCAGACTCCTGAGTATCGATTCCAACATACACCCGGATATAGGCATCGGCGTCCGCCGTCTTTGAGCGTACTTCATGATACGAATCTCTCAAGGCACTGGTTGCCGCTTCATAGACATTCACTATCAAATCCATTGGTTGTTCGGGAATCAATGCCGCGGATTCGACTGCCTCGGCATCCTTTGCCGTGTACTCATCATTCTTCTCTTTGGCTACATCGATGTCATTGGCTAGCAGCGCCTCATCAGATTCGATTGCCAGTTGAATAGCCGCCTGCTTGATAACCAGATAATCTGAGACAGTGGATGCGTCCACACCGTTGAAGGCTGCCTCTGCCTCTTTTATTTTCTCCACTGCTTGAGCAATCTTCTCTAATGCGCTTTTGTTCAACTCAACCGCTTCGGCAACCTTGTCGTTATGTACTCCACCGACTATCTCCACTGCCTGGCGCATGTCTGTATCAGCTGCGACTATCAGGCTCCAAGCCTCATTCAGCTCGATGGCGCTCTTCATGGCATCGATATCGTTTTGGATCAACGCCTTGCCATAGCTGAGCATCTCATTGCGATAGTCAGCTGCATCGATAACATGCTGGCAAAGATCCTTGTCCTCGGCATTTGTGAACAGTCCGCCTGCCTGTCGGGCTGTTTCTGCGGCCTGGTTCAGGGTCTCTCTGATGTTGGGAATCTTATCAATCAAGGCATCAAGTTGGGAAACATCTTCGTCAGTCACGGGATTCTCGACAGCTTTATCAATGGCTATCACCACTTTATCAGCTTCCGAGATAAGCGCTATGGCCTGGTCGAGTAGCGCATAGCCTTCTTTGCGAGCATTCTCTCGCGATGCTACATCTGAAGCGATAAAGGCATAAGAGAGACCGCCACCAACAATGATGAATACCAGTAATGCCGCGATGACAAATGGCCAGCGTGCGCGCTTGCGCACCATCGGCTGAGCCGAATGACTGCCAAATCTGTCCTCAGGAACATGGGTACCGGGAACCAAGCCCTCGTCAATCAGTCTCTGCTGTTGTCTGTTGACCTCTTCAGCGCTCCAGACTCCGGTCTGAAGGCGGGCATCCGATGTTTTGGATGCATTGGGGGCTACCTCGGGCAACGATAGCTTTGGCCTCGGTTGCTTGTCCTCTGTCACCGTTCTCCTTGAACTGGGTTCTTGAGGGCTTTTGTAAGGAAAAGGCTGGCACATCCCTGCCAGCCTTTTCCTCCCTCAACATACGTCGCCTATCCCCACGAGCATAAGCTTGAGCACAATTTTACCTTAAATCACGCAAGATTTCCATACCTCGCTGTTTCGGGTGCGTGTCAGAGCCAAAGAGGACCGTGCAAATCGTGTGCCGCAAATCAGGCATCAAGTTCCATATAGTGGTCGAATTCCTCAGTGATCTCTTCCGATGGTGGCTTGGTGAGCAGGCTAACCATAACCAGCGCCAAGGCTCCAATGATGAATCCTGGTAAAAGCTCATAGATCGCGAAAACGCCACCTAAAGGAGCGATTAGCTCGTGCCAGATGAAGATCGATGCTCCTCCGGCTATCATCCCTGCCAAAGCTCCGGGGAGATTGACACGTCGCCAGAACAACGACGCAAGTATCACCGGTCCAAAAGTCGCACCGAATCCAGCCCAGGCATACGAGACCACCTTGAAGATCGATGAGTTCTCATCAAGAGCGATGAGGATGCCAAAGATTAACACCAGAACCATCGTCAGGCGAGCTGCCATCATAACCGCTTTGTCACTGGCCTTCTTATTGAATAATCCCTTGAAGAGGTTCTGCGCAATGGCTGAACTGGCAATCAGCATGTAGGAGTCTGCCGAGCTCATGGTCGCAGCGAAGATACCGCTCACAACGATACCAGCGATAAAGGCTGGCAGCATCGTAGTCGCCAGCACGATGAAGATGCTCTCATAACCTCCCGCGGCGGAGAAGTCCATCGGCAAGAGACCCTGCATCCAGATGGCGCGACCTATCAGACCAATCCCCACAGCGGCAAACAAACTGATCACACACCAGGTTACCGCGATGCGACGCGAACGACCAATCTCCTTAGAGTCACGGATGGCCATGAAACGCAGCAACACCTGGGGCATGCCAAAGTAACCTAGACCCCACGCGAGTGTGGAGATAATGGCTATGAAACCAAAATCTGCTGTTGGGTCTGTTGCGAACAGGAACGCTCCGCTCGTATCCATTTGGATAGCGCCATCAACCTTGAGATATTGCGGCGATTCAACCAGTGAACCAAAACCGGGGATACTCTGTAATAGCGCAGCGGCATTATCCATTCCACCAACCATTACCATACTGCCAATGACAACGGTCACCAAGGCCAGGATCATCACAATGCCCTGGATGAAGTCGCTGACGCTTTCGGCGAGAAAACCACCCAGTGTTGTGTAGACGAATACTATCAATGCCCCAACGATCATCATCGGGATATAAGGAAGACCGAATAGCGTGTTGAATAGCTTGCCGGTGGTAACAAAGCAACTGCCAACATAAATCGCGAAGAACACAAGGATGAACAGCGCCGCAACGCTCATCAAAACCTTCTTGTTATCGTGAAAGCGGTTTGAGAGGAAATCAGGGATAGTGATGGCATTGCCAGCTTTCTGTGAGTATTTGCGAAGGCGAACTGCGACGATCTTCCAGTTTAGATACGTTCCTAATGCCAGGCCTATCGCCGTCCAAACCGCCTCGTTGGCTCCGGTAAGGAAAGCTAGGCCAGGAAGGCCCATTAGCAGCCATCCGCTCATATCGGATGCCTCAGCGCTCATAGCCGTAACCCAGGGACCCAGTTTCCTGCCGCCGAGATAGTATTCCTCAGATGAAGAATTGGCTCGCTTGGCAAAGAAGATACCTATGCCCACAACAACGGCCATATAAAGACACAGTGCTACTAGAATCAAGATGTCAGATTCTCCCATTTGCTTCCCTCACTATTTTCTCGGATACATGAACATAGGTGCTTGAGCAGTTGACTGAACAGTTAATCCCTAGGTTTCCATCGTCTCATAATCGTCTGCTCACGATCGGGACCTACAGCTATTATCGAAACCGGTACGCCGGCGTGGTCCTCGATGAACTCGATATAATCCTTTGCCTCCCGCGGAAGATCCTTGTAATTCCGGCAACCAGTGATGTCGGTTTTCCATCCCGGTAGCTCCTCATAAATCGGTGTCGCATGATGAATGGCTGTCTGCTGCCCCGGCATCGTTGTGTAGCGCTTGCCCTGATACTCATAGGCAACGCAAACCTTTATGGTGTCGAGCACACTCAGCACATCAAGTTTGGTGATGCAAAGATCGGTGAGTCCGTTGACTTCTGCGGCATAACGAACTATTACTGCATCGTACCAGCCGCAACGGCGAAGTCTTCCGGTTGTGACACCAACCTCACCACCTACGCTTGAAAGCAGGTGTCCAATCTCATCTTCCAGTGGCAACTCAGTTGGGAACGGGCCAGAGCCCACCCGCGTGATATAGGCTTTGGCGATTCCAAGCACCTTGTTGATGGCCGTTGGCCCAACACCACTACCTATGACTGCCCCGCCCGCCGTGCATGATGAGCTGGTCACAAAGGGATAGGTTCCATGGTCGATGTCCAAAAGCGTTCCCTGGGCTCCTTCGAAGAGCACCCAAGCGTTGTCGCGCAGAGCCTGATTGAGTAGTTGAGATGATTCGGTTACGTGTGGTCGAATGCGTTCTGCGTATGGCAGATAGAGCTCACATATCTGATCGACCGTATACGTGGCCATTCCGTAGATCTTGTCGAGAACATCGTTCTTCTCAATCAGGGCAGCCTCTACCTTGAGACGGAAGATGTGCTCGTCTAGAAGATCCTGTACGCGTATGCCAATGCGCGATGACTTGTCCTGATAAGCAGGTCCTATGCCTCTGTGAGTCGTACCGATCTCGTTCTTGCCCAAGCGATGCTCGGAAGCACCATCGAGGTCGAGATGGTATGGCATTATCAAGTGCGCGTTACCGCTGATAAGAAGACGTTGGGTTGAGAAACCCTCCCGCTCCAACATTTCCATCTCTTCGATCAGCACACGGGGATCGATTACACAACCATTACCTATCATCGGTGTGATATTGGGATACATAATGCCGCTGGGGATCAGGTGCAGCGCCAGCTTCCTGTCTCCGTGTATCACGGTGTGCCCAGCATTGTTGCCTCCCTGATAGCGAACGACGTAATCAAAATCGTTAGCGATGAGGTCTGTGATCTTGCCTTTTCCCTCGTCTCCCCACTGCGCACCAACCAACACGATTCCAGGCATTGTGCTTCCTTTCAGCCAACCTGATTTTCTGTTGGCTTGTTAGATCTGCTCCGTTGTCAGTTCAACCGTACCAGTATAGCGAAGTTTATCGATTTTTCTGCCTTTTTGACCACGTAAGGCTCAATCTTAGACAATCGTTGGTTGCCCATCGCCCTCTTGAGACGATTCAAGACCACCGCATGCTCTATAATCACACCCAACTTGGGTTTATTTAGCTTACTGATAAGGATTGATGTCGCATGGATATCACGGTTCTGTTGATAATAGGATTGGTTCTCATCGCTGCCTGTCTGGTGTTGCTGATCGTCTTGCTGGTAAACGGGCGCGGCAAGGAAACCATTCATTCGCTAGAGGCTACCACATTGGGCTTACATGAGCTCGATTCGGGGTTGACCAGACTCGATGGCCTGATGCGTGATGAGTTTTCACGCAACCGGGAAGAAACCCACACTACGCTGCGCACAAATCGTGAGGAACAGGCTAATTCGCTCCGATTGTTCGAGGCTACTTTCAACAACAACGTCAAGGAGCTCAATGAGGTTCAGCGCCAGAAGTTCATGGACTTCTCCTCAGAGCAAGCTCAGACAAAGGAAGCAATCGAAAAACAGCTCAAAGAGATTCGCGAGGTCATGGAAGGCAAACTCAAAGCGATACAGGACGAGAATGCCGTCAAGCTTGAGGAGATGCGCAAGACAGTTGATGAGAAGCTTCAGGAAACCGTAGAGAAGCGCTTCAACGAATCCTTCAAGCTGATCAGCGACCGCCTAGAACAAGTCCACAAGGGACTGGGAGAGATGCAGACGTTAGCATCTGGTGTTGATGACCTTAAAAAGGTACTTGGCAATGTTAAGACTCGCGGGAATCTGGGCGAATATCAGCTTGGGGCGATCTTGGAGCAGATCCTTTCCCCCGAACAGTACGAGCAGAATGCGCAAACCCGCAAGCGCAGTCAGGAACGCGTGGAGTTCGTGGTTAAGCTACCGGGCAAGGATGATGACGGTCAAGAGGTGCTGCTGCCTATCGATTCGAAGTTTCCCATCGAGGATTACGAGCGCCTGCTCGATGCCTACGACAAGCCCGGAGAAGCGACTGTGGACATGCTCTCCAAGCGCTTGGAGGCATCGATCATCAAGTTTGCGCGCGATATCCGTGACAAGTACATCAATCCACCCATGACTACCGATTTCGCGATACTGTTCGTCCCCACAGAAGGCCTCTATGCTGAGGTACTGAGAAGGCCAGGGCTATTTGAGCGTCTGCAGCGTGAGTTCCACGTAACCGTTGTGGGGCCAACCAATCTTGTTGCTTTCCTCAGCAGCTTGCAGATGGGTTTCAGGACTTTGGCTATTGAGAAACGTTCGAGTGAGGTCTGGCGAATCCTTGGCGCCGTTAAGACCGAGTTTGGCAAATTTGAAGGCATGCTCAGCAATGTCAAGCGAAAGCTTGAGGCCGCTTCAAATGAGATCGATCGCGCGGGAGCAAAAACCAGGAACATCGGTCGCAAGCTAAAGACCATTCAGGAATTACCACAGGCCGAGACTGTAGTGCTACTAGAAGACGGAGACCTGGAGCTTGATTATCAAGCGGCAGATGGAGACTAGAAATCTGCGTATTAAGGCTCCATGTGACTGCGGGCGAGATTCCTGAAGGCTGTGAATTCAGGTTGGAACACCAGCTCGATATCCTTCAGGGCACCATTCCTGTGCTTGCCAACAATGACTTCTGCAATTCCTGAGCCCGGACGCTTCTCGTTTTCCTCCTCTTCCGAGGAAAGCGAGCGGTCTATGAACATAACGACGTCTGCGTCCTGTTCAATCGAACCAGATTCCCGCAAGTCAGATAATTGCGGGCGCTTTGAAGCTCGTGCCTCGAC
>DBPN01000057.1:250-426 GCA_002305585.1 Eggerthellales bacterium UBA1419 | reverse complement strand
CTGCGCGATAACTGGCTCAGCGCAATCACAGGCATATTCATCTCTTTAGCTAAGACCTTCAATCCCCGTGAGATCTCACCAACCTCCAGATAGCGGTCCCGCTCTCTACCTGCTCGCGACTGCATCAACTGAAGATAGTCGACGACAATCAAACCTTGTTTTGCATGGCGAAGTTG
>DBPN01000057.1:0-145 GCA_002305585.1 Eggerthellales bacterium UBA1419 | reverse complement strand
TCTGAACTCAAAATCCTCTGCACAAGCTGTGCCGAGGGCATCTCCAAGGAGAAGAATGCTACCGATGTTCCTGACTTCGCAGCATTTATCGCGATATTCAGAGCGAAGGAAGTCTTGCCTACGCCTGGTCTAGCAGCCAGGATGA
>DBPN01000045.1:15468-53179 GCA_002305585.1 Eggerthellales bacterium UBA1419 | reverse complement strand
CTCACGTCGAAGGTACCACCACCCAAGTCGAAGACCAGTACCTTCTCGTCCTTGCCGGCTTTGTCCAAGCCGTAGGCCAAAGAAGCCGCGGTGGGCTCGTTGATGATACGCAGGACCTCAAGACCAGCGATACGGCCGGCGTCTTTCGTAGCCTGACGCTGTGAATCGTTGAAGTAAGCCGGCACGGTGATGATTGCCTGGTTAATGGTTGAGCCGGTGTACTTCTCGGCATCGCTCTTCAGCTTCTGCAAGACCATGGCGCTGATCTCCTCAGGAGTGAAATCCTTACCATCGATGTCAACAAGGACACGGCCGTCCTTTCCGGCTTTGACATTATAGGAAACGGTATCGCGCTCGGATGCAGTCTCCTTGAACTCGCGACCGATGAAGCGCTTGATTGACGAGATGGTGTTCTCTGGATTAGTCACTGCCTGATTCTTGGCGGCCTTTCCTACTACACGCTCGCCATCCTTGCGAAAACCCACAACAGACGGAGTAGTTCTATCTCCCTCGGCATTTACGATGATGGTTGGCTCTCCGCCTTCCATAACGGCCATCGCGCTGTTGGTAGTGCCAAGGTCGATACCTAAGATCTTTGCCATAATAAGTCCCTTCTTCTCTTCAATACTGCTCAGGGAGCGCCGATCGGAGGAGGATAATCACCCGGTCGATCAACCTTACGTTCCCCGTAAAGGCTGGCTACCCGTTCAGGCACCAACCATTCATACCAATCTTGTGGCTATCATAAAATCTATACATAGCACTGTCAAGTTTTGTAACTATTCTGTTGCTAAGTGTGAAGGCTGAGAGTCGAGAGTCGAAGAGTTTTGAAGAAGTGTCGAACCCTTAGGATCGAACAAGGGCAGCTATACTACCCTTACCGTCTGCACAGCTATGCACTTTGGGCCGCCCTGAGTGATAAAGGCTGGGCCCAGCTCATGCAGGCCAATTGTGACTCCGGGAAATATCTCCTGCAAAAGCTCAATGGCGCGCTCGGCTTTTTGCCTGTTGTTCGCATGGCTCACATCAATACGGAAGCTGGCATCTACTCGACGCGCTTCCAGGGCATGAGCAATGGCATGTATAGCTTTATCGAATTTACGGGATATCGCCAGCTTCTCCAGTTTCTTCCCGTCATCTGACTGTACCAAGACGGGTACGGTCTTCAATATCGACATGATACCGGCCGCGGCAACTGAGAGACGGCCCCCTCTTCTCAAATAGTCGAAGTCCTCTGGAATGAGAAACGATGCGGCAGTGTCCATCATGTCGCGGATGCCGTCGATTATCTCGGGAATGGTTTTACCCTCTTTTGCCAGATCACGGGCGCGAAAGACCATGTGCCGTTGCGGCATGCAAAGTGTCTTTGAGTTGATTACCTCAACCCGCTGCGCGTATTCGGGCGCTGCCGAGAATGAGCTGGCGCTGTCATAGGCGCTCGAGAGACCATCCGCCATGCAGATATGCAAGATCTCATCATCAGTCGAGGCATAGGCCTCTTTAAGATCTTGCAGCGATGGTGCCGTTGAGGAGGGAATGGCGCCATTATCGATATGGTACATGAATTGATCTGTAGAGATCTCCTCGTACTCACGATACGAGGCACCCTTGATGCTGACACACAGCGGGACGATGGCTATGCCTTCAGACTTACCTTCTTCAACCGTCAGCATTATTGACGAGTCGGTCACGATCTTAACCATATTCCACATCTCCCGCGTTGAAAAGGCACATGGATGTGAGGCGCCACAGTCTCAATGCCAGATGATTGTCAATTTGCGTTACACGGTAATACTACCGCACAAAGAAGGGGGTTCTATCCAGAAATCAAATACACACAGAAAACAGGAAGCACCCCCGAGCCCGAGCGCGGAGATGCCTCACTGCCAAACACGTACATCCATAGATGCCGCAGAGAACCTGAGATCTGAAGGCGGATCAAGGTGTCATTGAGAGCACTTGGTATTCCGTCAGGTTTCCTAATTGCTGCTTGGGGCACTGGGAGCCTTGGGAGCGCTTGGAGCACCAGGGGCCTTGGGGGCGCTTGGTGCACCAGGGGCCGCGGGAGCGCTAGGCATACCGGGAGCCGCGGGGGCGCCAGGAGCACCATAGCCAGCTGCTTCTGCATACTTGGCAAGATCAGCCTTACAGAATGGACATTTCTTCATTACTACGCCGCCGATGATGGCAAGTTTCTTGCCGCACTCGGGACATACTGGGTCGGGCATATCTACGCCCGCGGGCCTAAAGCACATACCTGCACCTCTTCTTCCTATTCCATTTGACATTATCCACAGAGCCCTGTTCGCATCCATCGATATGGAGCTTAATCTGTGTCCCCTAAGTGTATAGTGATAATGGTGCTTTTACTTCCCCTACATCGCCTGATTTATCGTCAATGGTCTAAGGCTATCAGGCTTATTTACCGGCAAGTTAACATACAGATTGCCCGACAACCTTAGCAGATGCGTGGTAACTGCTCGCCAACCAGCATATCCAGTATACGACGCGAACCAAAAGACGTGGTCAGGTAGACTTTGGGACCACCGTCCCTCTCCTGCACAGAAGCCACTTCGCCAATCAGGGCAGCGTTCTCGCCATACGTGGAGCTACGCATCGCGGCCAACGCGGCTTCTGCTTCATCCGCTGCGACCACACAGACCATTTTGCCCTCATTCGCAACCTGGAATACGTCATAACCCAACATCTCGCAGGCTCCGTATACCTGTTCGTTCACAGGCACATCCGCCTCATTGACAGTCATCACCGTTCCGCTCTGCAAGGCGAGTTCGTTGAGCGTTGATGAGAGTCCGCCTCGGGTTGGGTCGCGGAAACAACGGGTATTGGGAGCAGCAGCCAGTACAGCTGAGATGAGATGATTGAGCGGCGCTGCGTCTGATTCTATCGTCGTAGAGAAGCTCAACCCCTCACGGGTTGAGATGATAGCTATGCCGTGATCGCCCAGTGTACCGGAGAGCAGTATCTTATCACCGGGCTTACATTGGGCCCCGCCCAGACGTCTATCTGCCGGTATCAGGCCAACCCCACTGGTGTTGATGAAGATACCATCACCATGCCCGCGATCGACAACTTTGGTGTCGCCGGTGACTATCTGTACATCGGCCTCCTGTGCAGCTTGCGCCATTGAGCGGCAGATACGTCTAAGATCGTCCAGCGGGAATCCCTCTTCTAGCACGAAGCTACAACTCAGATAGCGTACCGTGGCTCCAGAGGTCGCTACATCGTTGACCGTACCACAAACCGCCAGTCGACCAATGTCGCCACCGGGAAAGAAATGCGGTGTCACCACAAAGGTATCTGTTGAGAAGGCCAAACGGCTACCAGGATGATGTTGGATCTCCTCACAGGATAGATCAGCGGCATCGTCACCTTGAAGCAGCGGCTTTGAACCATATTCCTGATAGAAAATCTCTTCTATCAAACGCTTCATCAGGGTGCCGCCACTGCCATGTGACATCAGCACAGTATCTATCTTCGCATTGCTCACGTTGACTCCTTATCACTGATCAGGCGTTGTTGTATCTTCTGCGTCCACTTGCTTCGCATCAGGAACCTCTGTGTCATCAATAGACTCCAGATCCTTTGTACGCTGATCGTCGGTATCTGGCTCGATATGGATGACGATATCCGCGATGGCAGGGAACTCCCGTTTTAGTGCAGATTCGATGTCATCTGCGATTCCATGAGCCTCCTGGACCGACATCGACGCATCGACAAGGATATGGAAATCGACATAGACCTCTCCGGGCATGCCGCGGGTCCTGATGCGGTGACACTCCTTGACTCCAGGGTTGCCACAGGCTATCTGCATGACGCTCTCCAACGACAGTCTGGATTTATCGGAAAGCGTTACCGCTGCTCTTCTGAATATCGTCCAGGCCGTATAGAGTATAATCAGACTCACGGCAAGCGCTATGATGCCATCAGCTGCCGCTATCCCTATGCTTACCAACACCAGGCCAACTATGACACCTGCCGAGACCATCGCGTCAGAAAGCGTGTGTGATGCGTCTGCGATGAGTATCTCACTGTTCAACCGTTTGCCCGCTCGCCGTTCATAGAGCGTCACGCCCATATTGACGCACATGGTGACTATCATCACCACAAACGACAACCAGGTAACTTGCGCTGATGAGGTGCCGGACATCAGAGTCACAATCGCTTCCCGACCAATGTTTACGGCAGTTGCCAGCAATATCAGCCCAATCACCACAGAGGCGATGGTCTCAAATTTGCCATGACCATAGGGATGCCCCGCGTCTGCAGGTCGGCTGGCAACAGCCATACCTATCAGACCCACGATATTCCCTGCTCCATCGAAGAAGGAGTGGACTCCGTCTGCCTGCATGGAGATTGAGCTGGTGATCAATCCATAGATGAGTTTGGCTGCCGCAACCGAGATATTCAGTAGCAGGATTATCAGCAGCACCCGTCGTATCTGGTGGACACGATCGGACATCTCAAAGGTACGACTCTGTTGCATTATGGCCATCAGCCCATTATACCCATTCGTTAATCCTGTACCTGATATCGATAGTAAGCAGCACAACTGCCTTCACTGGAAACCATGCAGGGGCCAACAGGGTTCTCGGGCACGCAGACTTTACCAAACAACGGACAGCCATTGGGCGAGATCACGCCACGCAATACATCTCCGCAACGACAGCCTTTGGGCTCAATGGTCTTCTCAACCTCCAGCTCAAAACGGCGCTTGGCATCATAGCGGGCATACTCGTCTCGGATACGATAGCCGGAGCCTGGGATCGCGCCCAATCCACGCCATGTTGCGTCAGAGATCTCAAACATCCTGTCGATAGCTGCGCGCGCGGTGGGGTTTCCCTCTTCTCGCACCCCGCGCATATAGGCGATCTGTATCTGAGCCTCTCCCCTATGTAGTTGTTCCAGCAGCATCGCTATACCTTGCAGCACATCTACTGGTTCGAAACCGGTGATGGCCCCAGGGATGCCATATTGAGAGCTGAGGAACTCATAAGGCTCAACACCGAGTATCGTACTCACATGACCGGGCAGGATCAATGCATCAAGCGTTACCTGCGGATCATTCACTAAGACCTCGAGGGCTAGCGGCACTCGTTTGTGCGCACCGATGACACTGAAGTTCTCCAGATTCAAAGCTGCTACGCGTTCAAGTGTGGCTGCGATGAGAGGCGTGGTTGTCTCAAAACCAACGCCGATGAAGACAATCTGGCGCTCAGGGTTGGCCTTGGCCAGGTTGATTGCATCCAGCGGAGAGTAAACCACTTGCACATCGGCGCCTTCGGACTTGCGAGCCAATAGCGACGTGCTCGACCCGGGCACCCTGATCATATCGCCAAAAGTGGCAACAGTGACCTCTGGCAACCGGGTCATTGCGATCATCTCGTCGATATCCTTGTTCGCGGTGACACAGACCGGACAGCCTGGACCACTGATCAATCGAATGTTTTCGGGCATGACTGAACGAAAACCACTACGGGCGATGGCCACGGTGTGAGTACCGCAGACCTCCATGATATTTATCGGTCGACCCAGGCTCTCTGCCAGTTTTTCGATGGAGAAGACCAAGTCCTTAGCCAATGCGGGATCCCTGAAACTATCAAGGAAAGATGTGCTCATAGCGCTCCGTCCATTGCCAACTCTGGGAACTCCCTGATCAGGTCGATGGTCTCCTGAGCGAATTCCTCGGAGACTATCTCGATGCCATAACCGGCATGCACCAAGACGTAGTCCCCGATCTGTGCCTTTGGCACCAGATCAACGGCTATCTGTCGCTTTACGCCCATGATATCGACTGAGGCGACTCTGTCCTCATCGATGCTCTCGATTCTAGCTGGGATGGCCAAGCACATATGGTTTCCTTTCCTTGGATCTGATCGGTAATGCTCAGATGATGGATCTGCCTTCACTTTGCAGCTGTGCGATCTGCGCTGCGGCTACAGATGCCTGTCCGTAGGAAATACAGCCATCATTCACGGGCAGCTCAAGGTGTTGCAAGACGCTGAAGCCCTCACTTTCCAGCAGGGGAACCACTTGGGACAGCAGATATCGGTTCATGAATACACCGCCAGAGAGCGCTACGGTTGCAAGACCACTGCGCTCTCGCGCCATATTGCAGATATCTACGATGCAACGCACTACAGCCTGGTGGAAGCGCAGGGAGATGATTGCGGTGGGAACCTCTCCGGCATAGTCATCAAGGATCGCCTGCAGAAGCAATGCGGGATCGATGATCGCCGGTTGTTGGTTGCTCAAGAAGCGGAACTGATAGCGTTGAGCCGCGGATTCCTCCTCATTATCCACAACCGGTTCCTCGCGGAAGGTATCGTATAGAGCCGCCTCAAGTTCGATGGCAGCCTGACCCTCATAATCGATGCTCTCGGTGATGCCGAGGATAGCACTTACGGTATCGAACAGACGGCCCATGGAAGAGGTCTTGGGACTGTTCAGCTCGGCTTTGAGAATCTGATCGAGAAGCAGGCAGCGATCATCGCCCAGCTCTGATTTCAGATCCGTCGCGCCTGGATGATCGAGCAGGCCAAAGTGCGCAAGAGATGAATAGGCCATGCGATTGGGATGCTCTATCGCCGCCTGGCCGCCTGGCATCAGAACCGGTGCCAGATGCGCGAAACGCTCGAAGGACTGCAACGTGGCAAGAAGCACCTCGCCTCCCCAGATCGTGTGATCCTCACCATAGCCGGTTCCATCGAAAGCCACTCCGATGACGCGCTCAAGCAACGCCTCATCGCCATGCCCCTGCGCTTTATGCTCTGCGAGCACAGCGGCGATGTGTGCATGATGGTGTTGGACCTCGATAATCGGTAGCTCCTGAGCCCTTGCCCATTTAGCGGCCAGATACTCTGGATGCATATCGGCGGCGACTACTTGCGGGTCCAGATCAAAGAGCGTCTCATACAGCTCAAGGGTGGTTAGCCAAGCAGCCATGGTTTCGGCACTTTCCAAATCCCCGATATGTTGGGACACGTAGGCCTCGTCATCGTTGACAAGGCTAAATGTGCTCTTTTGCTCGGGCCCAGTCGCCAACAGAACTGGCAGAGGGTCAGGCGACAGCCGCGGAAGCATCAATGGTGCCGGCGCATAGCCGCGTGCCCTGCGGATCATGATCGTCTGCCCGTTGACCACCCTCACAACACTATCGTCGTAACGTGAGAGGATTGCTCTGTTGTGGTCAAGGAAGGCATCTGCCACGTTTGCCAGCAGCTCATGCGCCTCGTTCTCCTGCGCCAAGATAGGCTCCTCGCTGATGTTTCCCGAGGTCATCACCAGTGGATAGCCAGTAGCCTCAAGCAACAGGTGCTGCAGTGGCGTATAGGGCAGCATTATGCCCAGCTCATGCAGATTACCGGCGACCGACGCTGCTATGGCGGTCGAAGCCTCGGCATCGGTTGGCTCGATCTGTTGCGGCTTGCGCTCAAGCAAGACAATTGGGCGCACCGTACCGGTGAGCAAGGCAGCCTCCTCCGTATTCACCCGGCAAATAGCTTCTGCGGCAGCCAGATTGGCGACCATCAGCGCAAAAGCCTTGCCATAACGATGCTTGCGGGCACGAAGCCGCTCAACCGCTAACTCATCAGAGGCCGAACAGGCTAGGTGATAACCACCCAAACCCTTGATGGCAACGATCATGCCTCGGTTCAATAGCTCTGCTACATGCTCAATCAGTGACTGAGTCTGCTCGGCATCTTCGGCCACAGTCACAGAGCCGTTCTCCCAAAGGCTGAGTTGGGGGCCGCATTCGAAGCAGGCATCTGGTTGAGCATGGAAACGACGATCAGATGGGTCATGGTATTCAGCTGCGCATTCGGGGCACATCGCAAAGCAAGCCATCGATGTTGACGGACGATCATAGGGCAACGCCTCGATGATCGTGAAACGTGGTCCGCAATTGGTGCAGTTGATGAAAGGATAGAGATAGCGGCGGTCTTGAGGATCAAACAACTCGCGTAGACAATCCGTGCAGGTCGCAATATCCGGAGAAACCTGCGTGCGCGATTTCTGTTGTTGCCGCGAAGCGCGGATCTCAAAGGCTGTTGCGCCCTCCACTGGCGAAGATTGGGATTGGATAGAGCTGATCTTGGCAGCCGGAGGCGCCATCTGCGGCAGGGAGCGTAAAAAACCCTCGAGCTCTGATTGTTCTCCCTCTACATGGATATGCACGCCATCTGAGGCATTGAGAACCCAGCCATTAAGATGCCATTGTGTAGCCAACCGGTAAACGAAGGGTCTAAAGCCCACTCCCTGCACTATGCCGGTGATATGGATGTCAGTTGCAGCAACCATCGCGCTTCACAGGAATCTGCCCGTTGTGGTGGTGGTCAGACGACCATGCTTGACTCCTTTGACACCCAAGATGGAATCCGCGATGAAGCGGATATCCTCGCTCATACCCCGCATGGCAATGACCTCCAGGCAGTTGTGTGCGTCAAGATGGATGTGCATGGCACTGATGATCTTGTCATGATGGGAGTGTTGAACCTGATCGAGTTTATTTTGGAGGTCTGATGCATGGTGATTGAATACAATGCTCAATGTTCCAACGATCTCTTGATCAGGGTTATCCCATTCCTCATCGACAAGAGCATCACGCACCAGATCCCTTATCACTTCAGAGCGGTTCTTGGCCAGTCCTCTGCGCGCAACAAGGTTGTCGAACTGCATCAACAGATCATCCGGCATGGCGACACTGAAACGTACCAACTCACTCATAAGTAACCTCTATATCCTTACGTCAGGTGCTCAGACCAGACTGACAGTGACATCAGCGTTGCTATCAGACTCGGATTCAACGATATCTGCTGCTTCGCTGAGTAGGGCGCGGACATCGTCGAGGAGAGATTGTGCCTGTTGCAGTTTCTCGGCAGTACGTTTCTGCGCCGCATCGTCTGCCAGATGGAACGAGCGGTGTGTCCAACGTCGCGTCAAGGCAACCGCTTCATCTATCTGCTCGATTGTCGACTTGAGCTGACTGGCATTAACTCCATTGGTGCACATTGGTAGTCCCTTCTCCAAGGATCAATCTGTAGTAATCGTCTAAAACTCAAGGCACCAGCAAACAGTGATCGACCTACTGTACCTGCTCGGTTCATAGGCAATAAGGCCCGGACAACGGCGCCCGGGCCCTGTTGGCTGGTATTACAGGTAAGGGGTGATGCGCTTGAGGATGTCGGCCTTAGGCGCTGCGCCTATCGATGTTGCCACAACCTCACCGTCCCTGAAGAGCAACAGTGTAGGTATGGACATCACTCTATAGCGTTGGGCAATCTCCTGATTCTCATCGACGTTCAATTTACCCACAGTGAGCAAATCGCCTTTCTCCGCGGCAATCTCGTCAACAACAGGACTTAGCGCCCTGCAAGGTCCACACCAGGCAGCCCAGAAGTCAACCAGATAGGGTTTTGAGGATTTAAGAACGGTCTCATCAAAGGTGGCAGTAGTTAGTTCAACAGCGTTGGACATGGCAGCGCTCCTCTCGGTTGGGAGATACGTTATCTGTATGGTAACAGGATAACACGATTCAAATTATTCGTAACCACAACAACCGTCGACCGAACAAGAAAAGCCGCCTGTGCCCAAAGGCCAGACGGCTCTCTCAATTTAATCGAGCTAAAGCTCTTGTTGGTCGAACTGGAGCTCTGTGAAGCAGGGATTACTTGCTCAAGGACTCAATCTTCGATCCGGGCACACCATCTTCGTTGATATCGAGCTGGTAGGACTCGATGATCGGATGAACAAAGGCTATGTCGTTGAGAACCTGCTGATAGAAGACACGACCCTGATCCTGATCATAGATGAAAGGTTTGTAACGATCCACTAGCCTAAGGAAGCTCGTGTTCTTGATGTGGCGACGAGTGTTAAAGAACTCGTCGACCGTCATCTCGTTCGCCTTGATAAAATCGCCCAATAGTTGAGGGATCCTTTCCTCTTCTGTATAGGTGGCAACGAATTGCTGAAGGTCACTGAGCTCGTCAAATTGTGACTTGAAGCCGGCAACCAGTTCATTGAACTTAGGAACAGACTTAATCACAACCTCAGGATTAGCAACATAGTTGAAGCCCTTGATCAAAGCTTCAATGCTATTGGCCATCAGATAAACCAAGGGGACAGTAGCGATGAAATCGCTCTTGCCTGGTCCTGGATCGCCGTTCATGATCAGGTATTCGCTATACATACCCTTCTTCATGATCCTGTCGATGTTTCCTTCGGTTGCTCCAACCTCAGCCATCTTCTTGGCTTCAACCAGGAAATCCCTTGATGTCATCCATGACGACTTGGCATGTATATACCGATACGACTCCATAGATCTATACCGTCCTTAACTCGTTTGCGCCGACTTGCCCCACCGGTCTTCTATTGCGCTCTATCGAATGCAGAAGGTTGAGTAACCGGCTTCTCGGCTCTGTTGATAGATGTCGATTACGACAGCTCTTGCTTGATCTTTGCCAGGTCAGCCTTGTAGGTTTTACTGAATACGAAGACGGAAGCAAAGGCAACTGCCGCAAGAATGGCCAAAATAAAGTAAACAGTATTGTCGCCAACCTTGTCGCCTATAGGGCCGATGATGAAGCCGATGGCGATATTGACCACGGCACCCGATGCGATGTTCAGATTAGCGATACCAAGGTTCTTAGCAAACCCACTTGCTCCAAAGCGCTGTCTCGAGAAAGCCGATGCCATAACCGGGACCGATCCATAGGGGAACGCTACCAGGATCGCCGCCACGATGTAAAGCGCAGGTATAGACTGAGTAAAGGAGAATGCCAATCCCAACATCGTCAACGTAATGATTGCGGCTTGGATGAACATGACCGGAATCAATCCGAACCTGTCAAAGATAGTGCCGTTGATAAGACGGCCAACACCGTTCATGGTGGAAACCAGTCCAACGAGCAACGCGGCGAAGTTGGCATCGATACCAAGTGATTCTGCACCCTGCTTGGCTGACCCAATCAGAGTAAGTCCGCAGGCGATGACAATGGTAGCCCAGACGCAATAGATCCAAAAGACCTTAGTGCTTAAGATATTCTGGCTCTGAGTGGGGCTTACCTTGTTTGATGTGTTGAGGTTCTTCGATCCGCTCTCACAGAGCAGTTCATTGATGTTAGCTGGAGCCGGTTTGACATAAAACGCCAACAGCACCATTAAGATCACGCCAACGATCGCGATGATGATGAAGACGGTCTGCCAAGGGATGATGGCGAACATAGCATTGGCAAGCGAACCGAATATCAGACTTGCCAGACCAAAACCCATCATCTGGACACCGGAGCAGAAACCGATTCTATCCGGGAACCAGGCGTTTACCAGGGAGATGATCGCGTTGTATGCGATACCACAACCTGAAGCAGCGAGGATACCGTAGAAGACGAACAGTGACCAGACGCCCATTCCCGCGCCAAGCGCTGTGAGAGCGAACCCTGCTCCTAACAACACGGCAGCTAAGATGATTGCGGCCTTATAGGATACTTTCTTGATTATCTGCGCTCCAAACAAAGCAGAGACACAGAAAGCGAACATTGATACTTGGAACACTTGGCCCAAAAGGGATCTATAATCTGGAAAATCCTTACCCAGAGGGGTTGCGAAAATCGACCAGGCATAGATCAGGCCCAATATCAGCAGAGTTACCGTTGCAAAAGCTAGATAGAAATAGCGTTTTGTCTTGATTGAACCTGCTTCTGTTGCTACAGCCATTTCCAAAAACCCTTTCTTTTAGGGAACGCTCTTATAGTGCTGTCCAGAATAGCGCTGACAGATTCGGGGATTAAGGGATTATGGGAGCTACTTGATTCAATAAGTGATGAACTCGATTGAATCAACGTGTTCCCGGAGATAAGTGCTGAGCCTCAGTATGAGAGATAGGCTCACCACATTTCTTGCATACCTTTGCGCTGGGACTGTTGTAAGTCTTGCAATTCTCACAGTACCCACGCGGAACTATCTTCGATGGCACGAGGCCCTGGCATCTTCCGCAACCAGAGCAGCCATATCCACATGACACAATGACTCCTTAACTTTCAAATGGGCTGGTTGTTTCCATTTGAAAGAGCCCATGCAACGACTTAGGATGTCACATGGGCCCTGTTCTTCGTAACCGGTCCGCAGTCCAACATCTCCAGTGTGTTATACCGGAAACACGTGCAGCAGACCTGTCAACAACCAGCTACTCCGTACTGCCAAGGATGATTACTTGGGGGCACCGGGAGCCTTGGGAGCGCTTGGGGCACCAGGGGCCTTGGGAGCGCTTGGGGCACCAGGGGCTGCAGGAGCGCTAGGAGCACCAGGAGCCGCGGGGGCACCAGGAGCACCATAACCAGCTGCTTCTGCATACTTGGCAAGATCTGCCTTGCAAAACGGACATTTCTTCATTACTACGCCACCGATGACGGCAAGCTTCTTGCCACATTCGGGACATACTGGGTCGGGCATATCTACGCCCGCTGGCCTAAAGCACATACGTAATCCTCCAATAATCTAACTGAACAAACGGAAACTGCAAGCTGTTAACTTTATCAGTTACGCGTAAAACTTACAACTAGAATGGCCTATAGCCACCCTTCTTGTCCTTGATGACCTTAACATCATCGGTGACAATGATACCGGCTTTGGCATCTTCGTTACCGCTCAGGCGTGTGGTCTGATAACCGCGCATCGGCTTGATCATGAATTTCTTCTTGGGCGGGACATAGAACACACCAACCTTACCCAGGCCGGATTTGTCGGTTCCCAGTGCGGCGTAAACTTCATCGGGAGTCAAACCCGCGGCCAACTGGTCGTCAAGCCATTGCTCCTGCTCATCAGTTGTCAGGTCGACGAACTCGTCTAAAGTCATAGCAAAACCTCCCTACCTCAAAGTTGAATCGTTGTAGTAGTCCTACTTGAACACAATAGGGTGTGTGGAGGTCTTTCAGAGAAAGACCTCCACCAAGGCCTGTTACGGCTTAAAGATACAAACCTTATGACCAATCTCGAGTGCTTTCTTAGCCATATCCTCGATTGGACCGTAATCCATGCAGTTCGCCAGGCAATGATGCACGCACGTGGGCTTCTTGCCAGCGTCCAGACGATCTACGCACAGATCGCACATAGCGGTTGGTGTTGGGATGTACTTCCAGTCCCAAGCATCAGGGTTGCCCTCTTCCAGGTGGAAGGGACCGTACTCCAGCACCACGATACCGGGGGTCTTAGCCAGATCGATCTCTTTGCCAAGTGTCAGCTGGAGATGGTTCTTGCAAGCGACCTCGCAGGTGTGGCAGTTGGAGCAATACTTGTAATCGATTAGCAGAGCGTAATCCTCGTATGCCATTTTCTAACCTCCTTCTCAAGGTGTCGTATTAAATGATCCTATGATCGGTGTGAAGGTTCGTGAATTGAATCTCAACACCCTCTTGCTCGTTGAGCTCAGCTTGTTCCTTGATGATGTCATAGGACTTCTTGACCTCGAGACCGTGCAGATCGTCAACCTTCTTGATGGAGCAGAAGACACTCTTGAACGGTGCACCGAAACCGAGTCGGCCAATCTCGAAGTGAGGTACGAGGTTGTTGACGTTGGATTTCCAAACACCAAAGAGGTTGGGCTCTTCGCCATCCTGCTCGGGATACCACCAGCCGTGACGGCAATGGACCACGCGAGGATCGATGGTGATGACAAGGTGAGCCTTCTGACGAGCGCGACCGAATGGATTCTCGACCTCTACCCAGTCGCCTTCCTCGATACCATACTTGGCAGCGGTATCGGGATGGATCTCGATATCCGGCACCTGGCGGAAGTGGCGAAGGGTTGGGAACATACGATGCTCGGAGTGGAACGAGCAATACTCGCGAGAGCCAGAGGTCATCATCAATGGATACTTGTCAGCAAGTTCGGGATGGCTGACAGGGCTCCAACGCGGCTCCTCGAAGTACGGTAGCGGATCTTCGCCCCATGCATCGAACAAGGTTGAGTACAGCTCGACAAGACCGGTGACTGTGTTGAATCCGGGCTCACCGTCGAAGCGGAGCAGACCCTTCTCATACTTGCGATAGTCATAACCGGGCTGATACAGACCGATTGCGCGCAGCTCATCAAAGTCGAAACCGAGCTCAGGTTTGGTCTGGTTGGTGAAGAAGTTGGGCACGAACTCAGAGCGATGATCGCCTTCGAACATGTTCCATGTGGAGGTGCCGTCAGGACCAGCATTGTTCAGGCGCTTGCCGAACTCGATGCAGATCTCGACGTCAGACTTGGTCTCACCAACACGCAGGGCCTCATTCATAGCACCCAAGAAGACGGTGTTGCGGCCATAGTGGGTGATGACGATACCATCATGCTCGGCCACAGTGGGCAGAGGCAGGAAGACGTCGGCAGCGGCCATGGCGGTCGGGGTCATGAACAGATCCTGGACGACGTTGAAGTCGGTGCGCAGGAAGGCGTCATGCCAACGAATCGGGGCGGCCGAGCAGGTCGGTGCCAGGAGGTTAGAGGAGTTGAACCACAGCATGTGGATCTTGTAGGGCTGATCCGTCTCAAGCACGTCAAGCGTGAAGTCGGGATGTGTGGTGGCCATGGCGTTGGACAGAGCAGGATACTCTTTGGCGCCAAGACGCTTGTCCCACAGTTCGGGGGCGAGGTCCTTACGGGTCTCCATGCGCCACTTACCAAGCAGTGAGGATGGAGGTCCGAGGGTCAGGCCACCCGGAATGTCGATGTTACCAGTGATGGCGGCCAGCGCGATGGTGATGTGGCCAACCTGTGTGCCGTTGGGGTTCTGGTCTACAGCGAGACCCCAGGCGATGGAAACAGGCTTCTCGGCCATCATGCGAGCGACCTTGCGGATCTGCTCTGCAGGAGCCCAAGTCATTTCCTCGACCTTTTCGGGGGTGTACTCGAGGCAGCGCTCTTTGAACTCGTCCCAACCAAAGCACCAGTTGTCGATCCATTCCTGATCCTGCAGACCCTCGGTGATGATGACGTTGGCCAGGCCAAGGCCGATGGCAGCGTCAGTACCGGGCTTGATCTGGAGGTTGATGTTGCCCTCCATGGCGCCAAGCCAAGTGATGCGCGGATCGATCATGATGATCTTGGTGCCAAGCTTCATCATATCGATGAGAGCGTGACCGAACAGACCGTCGCCATTTGAAGCCAATGGCATCTTGCCCCAGCAAACCACGTATTTCGGAAGCTCGAACTCGGGGTTGTTGAAGCGATCCTCGAAGTAACCGGCGAAGTCGATCTCGGGATAACCGGCACCGAGGATGTAGTCGGTGATTGAGCAGCGCGGTCCGTAGCAGGACCAACCACTCTGTGCATAGCAGACATTGGGTGTCTGCAGGGTGGAGAAGCCCAGCGGATAGTAATAGATGCAGGCTTCGCGGCCGGTTCCACCAAATACAAGGATGGACTCTGCGCCGTAGTTCTCCTTCATGTAGTTCACTTTGCTGCAGACCAGATCAAACGCCTCATCCCACGTGATCTGCTCCCATTTGTCCTTACCACGATCTTTGGGATCGCGCTTCATCGGGTAGACGATACGCGATGGTGAGTGCACGACCTCCGGCAGGTCGAGGGCACGGATGCACAGACGACCATTGGTGATACTATGCTCGGGATCACCTTCGACGTCGATGAGCTTTCCGTCCTTGACCGTCAGCAACATACCGCATCCTACTGGATGGTCACCTGGGGGTGACCAGCAGCATGAACGGACAGTAACCGATCCATCCGGGTTCTCGCGTCTCCACTCTCTACTCATTGCCATAACGTTGACCTCCTTAAGTTCTTGTCTGGCTATGATCCATTACTTGAGATTCCATTTAGAATCCCTTGCGAATAGCCTTTGGTCTCACCAAAGGCTAGACTGCACAAAAAAGCGGTGAGTACTTGATAAGGCAGCTGATAGGTACACTCTTTGAACATCTGCCTGTCGTTACTTCTTTCCCTTGTTCTTGTTGGCCAGTGCCATTCCGCCAAAGACGAAGAAGTGCAGGAACGGAAGTGCCAAGCCACTCGCCATCAACGGCAGAGCATAGGGCTGCTTTGCGAAGCCGGGAATAACAAGCGGGCACACAACGCAGACGATCAAGAGATAGACCAAGATAACAAGCATTGCGTAGAAAGCAATACTGCCAGAATCTTGTTTATTCATTCGATCCTCCTTAATAAACGGGGCTACGTATCAGCCTTCTTCGATCTCTGTCTGCAGAGCATCCATGGACTTACCCTTGGTCTCGCGTTGCACGAAGAGCAGTGTGCATATGAAGCCAAGTGCAAACGGAACGATCAACACGAGAACCAACGAACTCCAGTTGGTCGTCTTTGTGGCTGCGTCGAAGAACATCGGCGAGTTGGCCAACGAACCAAGGATGATCGGTGAAGCCGCGCCACCAAAGCGGGCGAAAGCCTGGCACCAGGAAACACCTGTGTTACGGAGCTCGGTTGGATAACTCTCGGGCATCAGCGGCTGAACGGCGGTGATCGCATAGTTCAATGCGAAACCGAAGAGCAACATCAACGCGACGCAGAGACCGAAGTTATTGGGAACCACGAAAGCAGAGCAGATGATGATGGCGAAGATAGCGAACAGCCAAGCGAAGGCCAGGTTGCGCTTACGGCCGATAAGGTCAGAGATGAAACCTACTGTCACGTTGGACACGATGGCAGCGACGTTATTCCAAGTCTGGAGCATAACAGCCTGGGACGCGGTGTAGCCGATGCCCTTGAACCATGATGGCAGCCAGGCGTTCATACCATACACGCAGAACTGGCCGATGAAGTAGGTGGACCAAATAGCACAGGTTGCGAGGATGTACTTCTTGGAGAAGATAACCTGAGGGCTGGTCTTGGGGGGCTTGGGCGGTACGATGAGCATATTGGGATCACGCTCGGTCACCTTGCCGGTTGCTACCTTCTCGATCTGAGCGAGACGATTGGTAGCATCTTCCCTGCGGCCCTTGGAGACATACCATGCTGGCGTCTCGTGCATGCCGAACCAGAGGATGATGGCATAGATGATCGGGATAGCACCGATGATGTAGCAGACACGCCAGTTGGCATAGCCGGAGGTGGTGCTTCCATCGGCATTGGTCCAGGTCACAGCTTCGGTCAGACCCGGGATCAGCGGGGCGGCCTGATGTGACTGGATCGGGTTTCCGATAAGACCTGCGAGTACCCAGCCGAGAACCATGAAAGCCATACCGAAGGTGATGAAGACACCACGGTTCTTGGATGGCATCGACTCAGAGAAAGTCGTGGTTACAACCGGGATGCAGGATCCGACGCCGAGACCGGCGATCAAACGGAATGCCGCGAAGATCTCATAGTTGGGGGCGAAAGCCTGAGGCAGTGTGAATACACCATAGAACAGGATCGCCAGCGTCAGGGTCAGTTTACGGCCGAACTTGTCGGAGAGGATACCTCCGACAGCGCCACCGATAACCATACCCAAAAGGCTCCAGGTGGTCAGCGAGCCCATGAGGGCACCAGGATTGGGGTTATCCGGCCAGAACGAATGCGCGACCATTGTGTTGGTCGTGTTGACGATCATGAAGTCATAACCGTCGAAGATCATGGCGAACCCTAGAAAGAAAAACATGATCCACGTGAACTTCGTTACTCCCAAACTGTCGATCACGTCGGATACGGAGTACTTCTTTCCGTCCATATATTCCTCCTTACAATGACTCGAATACAGAATACTTGCGATTCAAGTGCAAACCCCTCATCCAGCTATCGTCACCAACCTGTCCTCCATGATACTCAGTTGGTCGACGCATCCCGCCGAATGGGGTAAACCAGATCTCACCTCCTCCAAATACTCCCGCCGCTTTTCTCTCGCCATTATGTGAGAGTGATTCCCGGTCATGTCATAAGCAGGTATGTAATTTGCCAAGATATTTTTAAAACCAGATTTGGTGAGATACCATTGGCTTGATTGAATATCATAAGGACCTTATGATTAGTACTGATTTGGTTATGCGAAGATAATGTTGGGTTATTTCGTGCTAATTCTAGATGTTCAAAGATAATCATTTTTAGACTAGCTTTTGACTGGCACCGACCATGTAAAGGACCCGCCGTGATAGAAGACACAGCAAGGGGATCGTTGGCCGATGATCCTGAGGAGAATGAGGAGAAGAAGCTCAGGAACCAGCTCGCTGGCTATATAGGCTTCTTCAAAAGGCAGGCACAACTTCCCGAGCGCACCATCCGCATTAGCATGATAATCGGATTGGGTTTCCATCTAACCTGGATATTCGCCATCCTCTACCTCTCGTTCCCCGCCTTCTACAGCACTGATGCGGAGGTCGCAGAGGCTCTCAGGACCCTTGGTGTGGTCACCTGGGTCACGTCAATAGCGATGATGTTGTTGATGGCCTACTTCATCGAGCGGATAACCTTCACCATCCGCCGTCGGATGCTGCAACTCTTCGTTGCGATAAGCATGTCTTTGGGTACTACGCTCTTGGTTTTGGCCGAATTCTATTACAGTGTCCCGCTGATCATCATCGCCGATCTCCTCTGTGGGGCCTCTTCGGCTTTCTTCTACCTGATCTGGAGCGAGGCTTACCGCCGTCGTGTGATGAACTCCATCGTCTTGAACACCGCTTTTGCTATCGCCTTCGCGATAACATTGTTCGGGATCTTGTTCTGGCTTCTTCCAATGCCTGTCAACAACCTTTTACTCTGCGTCATGCCGCTCGCAGAGGTGATGGCTCTGGAAGTCACCTTGCATGGCGGTAGGGCGCTCACGAGACCCCAGCGTTTTGAAGTCGATGATAGCGGCAAGCGATTACCGGCACTGGGTTTACTCGAGATCCCCACCTTCCATCGTCTGCGCATCAAGCGTGAGATGTTCCTTATCAAACAAGGTTTCCCGGCTTTCCTGCTGGGGCTGGGGATGGGACCGATGTGTGTGCAGGCTTTTGACATGCTTTTGGGCATGATCGAAAGGCAGGAGAATCCAGTTGCGCTGATTGGCTTCACCAGCGCCTGTATCGTGGGCACCGTCTTGGTATTCATCATCTTGAACCGAGACGAGAAAACCGACCTGTTCTATCAGGGTATCGTCCCGATTCTGGCTATCACCATGTTCTTCGTCAGCTTCGTCAGTGACGGATTCATCTTCCAACTGCTAAGCCTGCTTAGCTATCTGTTCTTCGTCTTCCTTGTCTGGGTGGAATTCTGTGGCCTTTCGCATCGTTATAGGATCTCACCGATCCTGATCACCGGCTTTGGTCGCGCATTTGCCCTTATAGGCATGCTAGTGAGCATCAGCGCCCTGGATAATTTCATGTCCTCGGGAATACAGCTCAACAGTATCGTCGTGAACTCGTGCCTGATAGTAACCACTCTTGTTGGTTATCTGCTGTTGCCAAGAGAGGAGCACATCCGTGAGATGTCGATTGTCGAGCCCCTAGAGGTCGAGCAACCGCAGCAACCAGAGGAATCGCCCGAAGAATTCAAACAGGGACGCTTCATAGCACGTTGTCAACGCGTCGCCAACACCTATCTGCTCTCAAGTCGGGAATCGGACGTATTCTTCCTGTTGGCAAAAGGTCGCAACGCCGCCTACATCGCCCAGAACCTCTTCATCTCTGAAGGAACCGTCCATACGCACACCTGGCGCATCTACCGTAAGCTGGATATCCATACGCAGCAGGAGCTGATGAACCTGGTTGATAATTACTCTCTGGGTAATGAGGATAATGACATCCGCGGTTGACACCATATCTGTATTGACCCTTGACGATGTGCTTGAGCAGCGGACGGCTGAACTCAGGTTATTCCAAAGCCATATCAATGGAAACCAGCTCGCATCTGTACTGGCGATCAAGGGGTTACCGGGAGTCGCAGAGACTAAAGGTCTGCCTGCGCTTTCGGGAGCCGATGGCGATGCGCTAGAGAAAGCCCTGGTCGCTCTGGGCTGGAAGGAATCCAGCTGGCTGGGAGTGATATTGCAGCCTGTCGATGCCGCGGCTCTGAGCGCAGGGAATCTGCGAGAGTTGGTCGAGATCATCGATCCGCTTGTGGTGATAACACTCGACGATGTCGCGCGCTTGCAGCTTATAGAGGCGCTTAGCCCTCTGGCCGCAAATCTGCTCTCCGGTTTTCACGCAAAAGCCGCGATAACGGTTCTTGGGCGTCGCCTGATAAGTGTCGATAGCTTTGAGCTCGCATTGAGGGATAGTGACAAAAAGCAGCTGGCTTGGGCACAGCTCAAACAAGCAATACGCCCATAGCCAGCAACTGGACACGCATTAGGATGCTGGGGGATTCCCCGCCTAATCGGTCTTTCTACCTCAGTCTTCCTCGATTTCCTCGATAGCGCCCATTGGGCATTCCTCCATGCATTCGCCACAGGCGATGCAGGCATCTTCATTAACCACGGTGGCAACATCGCGAACGATATCTAAAACATCATTGGGGCAGATATCCACACAGATTCCGCATGCAGAACACTCATCTGCGTTGATTATGGGACGAGGCATGATTCTCTCCTTCAAGGTCGTCTTCTTCTTCGAACACCAGTTATGTGCTGGTGTCCGCGTGCAATATATAGTAATCATCAACCGCTGGCAAGGGCATTCACGACATCGTTACCATCAGCCCGCCAGCGTTGTTTAAGATTCTGTGACAGGTATCGGAGAAGATGGCATTATGGCTGCACAAAGTAGATGGCTTCTATTAGGTCTCAGGTCCGCGAAAAGCCAGCCATCCAGAACTGAGCAGGAAAAACCAGCTGCATAACTCGGTTAACAGCGGTATTCTGCACATGTATGTCACGAGCAGCGTTCGGACAGGATATCGCCTTGTTCAGGGATACGCCCGTCACAATCAGAGAACCGAGGTTGAGATGATGCCAGAGTCAAAACTTACGATGATCACAGACGATCTGCAACGTTCGCTGGTGTTCGACGAGGGTCAAACCGTCCTTGAGGTTTTGCAGCAGGCCGGAATCGCGATAACGGCCACCTGCGGTGGTAGGGGCACCTGCGGAAAATGTCGAGTGCTGGTTGATGATGAACAAGGTCTTGAGTATCGCCTGGCCTGCACGACTGTCGCCTCGGATGGCATGCAAGTCTTCACTCGCGATCCGGCCGAGATGGTGATACAGGATCTTGGACAGCCGGCTCTGCTGCAGGCAGACGCTGATGTCAACGGCTACGGAGTAGCCATTGACGTTGGCACTACTACTGTAGTCTGCAGACTCTATGATTTGAATAGCGGCGCATCGTTAGCCACAGCCAGCCGAGTCAACCCACAGGTTGTCTATGGAGCCGATGTCATGAGTCGTATCGATGCCAGTATCAGTGGCAAGCTCGGTGATATGCAGGGATTGCTACTTTCAACTCTCCGTGAGCTGATCGCCAGCCTATGTAAGACGGCTGCAATAAGCTGCGATGGGATTACCCGAATCGCCTTGGCAGCAAACACCGTCATGGAGCACATCGCTGCTGGACTACCACCGGATTCAATTGGTGTAGCACCCTTCACTCCCCTCTCGCTGTTCGGTGACGATCATAGCTTTGCGGATTTTCCGGCTCCGCTGTGGTTTGCTCCTGCCATCTACGGTTATGTTGGCGGTGATATCTCTGCCGGTCTGCTAGCCGTGGGCATGGATCGCTCTCCCCACCTGCAGCTGCTGGTGGATTTGGGCACAAACGGGGAGATCGCACTTGGCGACTCCTCCGGCATCCTCTGCGCGGCTACAGCAGCCGGACCGGTCTTCGAGGGTGCGGGCATCCACTTTGGAATGCCAGCACTTCCGGGAGCGATAGCTTCTGTACGAGCGAAGGAGGATGGTTTGGGCGAAAGCGGTGGATTGCAGTTGGGAACAATCGCTGACGCCAAGCCTATCGGCATCTGCGGCAGTGGCTTGATAGATGTCGCCGCGCTGTTGCTGCAAGAAGGAATCATCGATCAAGGTGGGAGGATGCTGGATATCTCAGAGTTACCTCCGCATCTCCGGAGATTCTGTGGCGTGGAGAACGAGATTAAGGTCTTCTATCTCACCGAGGATCGCTCTCTGTATGTCACTCAGAAGGATCTGCGCAATCTGCAACTGGCCAAAGGCGCCATCTGCGCCGGAATCGAGACCCTGATGCAGAAGGGCGGGCTCAAACCGAGTGACATCCACTCGCTGCATATCGCTGGTGGATTTGGTAAGGCCCTAGACTTGGACAATGCCGCGATCATCGGCTTATTCCCTATCGAATTGCGGGACAGGGCTGCCTCGGCCGGCAATACTGCGATAGAGGGTATCAGCGCCGCCGTGGTCTCCGCCGCCGCGCGAGTCAGACTGCGTCAGCTGGCTGAATCATGCTCCTATGTGGAGTTATCGGCCGATGTACTCTTCAATGAGCTGTTCATCGATGCTCTTGGCTTCAAGTCCATTGCAACAACTGAAGATACTGATGTTTGATTCCGCACTTTCCTACCGTTATCATGTGTCTGGATGTGCCATTAACTCAAGATTGGGAGGCAACTATGCCGGTAATTCAGGAAGTATATGATTTCCTCAAGCAAGCTGAGACCTTTTACCTCGCCACCACCGACGGCGACCAGCCAAGGGTGCGGCCCTTTGGTGCTGTCGCGATCTTCGAAGACAAGCTCTACATCCAAACGGGTAAGGTAAAGAACGTATCTAAGCAGATGGCTGTCAATCCCAAGATAGAGATCTGCGCCTTCATCAATGGTCAATGGCTGAGAATCGAGGCGTTCGTGGTTGACGATGAGCGTATAGAAGCCCAGAAGCACGTGCTGGATGCATATCCTCAGCTCTCAGCCATCTATGCCCCGGGTGATGGCAACAATCAGGTGTTATATCTGAAAGACGCTACAGCGACCTTCTACTCGTTTACCAGCGAACCGAGGACTGTGAGCTTCTAGTCTTGCTCTCAGTGTTTACTTTTTGCGTAAGCCTTCTATGCTGCGTGAAGCCCTGATCAGTGAATCGCGCTGTCTGAGCAGCTGCGTCTCCAGACCCACAGGATAACTGTGGGGATTAAGGAAGCGTTTATTGGAGGAATGTAGCTGCTTGAGATTCTCGATGGTACGCTGGCGTGCCTCCAGAGCATCGACATCAGAGCTGGACAGTACCACCTTGCCAGCTCTGGCCAGTGGCTCAAGAAGCTCTACGTAACTGCAACCGCTCAGATCCTTCTGTCGCAACTCGTCAAAGGGATCGATGATCAGGTCGTCGACGGGAGGCATCCCTCGGTCGAAGATCATGTCCCCCACCATGATGCCATCGGCGCCAAGATACCTGCGTATTGATAGTATTCCCGGCAGCGTTGACTTCTTCGTCTGCTCGGAGAGCTTGAGAGAGGGAACCCAGTCCTTGCCCGGCTCCCGCTTGGCGCAGAGCTTATACACGCCACCCAATGCAGGTTGATCAAAAGCAGTAGCCAGACGTGTACCAACTCCCCAGGCATCTATGCGGGCGCCCTGATCATGCAGGCTGTGGATGGTATATTCATCCAGATCATTGCTGGCGAATATCGTCACATCGGTCAACCCGGCTTTGTCCAGCAGTTCCCTCGCCTGAATGGACAACCAGGCCAAGTCACCTGAATCTATGCGGATACCAGACAAACGCTGTCCAAGTTGTTCCATCTCCTTGGCCACGATAATGGCGTTTCGCACACCTTGGAGCACATCGTAGGTATCAACGAGTAAAACGCAATTGTGCGGCATGACGCGAGCATACGCCCTGAACGCCTCCAGCTCGCTATCAAAAGCCATGACCCAGGAGTGGGCGTGCGTGCCACTCACAGGGATACCATAGAGTTTTCCTGCCATGGTATTGGATGTCGATGCGCAACCACCAACGATCGCGGCACGTGAAGCCAGATTGCCTCCCATTGGACCCTGTGCTCGACGCAAGCCGAATTCTGCTACTGGACCTTTGGCAACCTGACAGACCCTAGCCGCTTTTGTGGCGATCAGCGTCTCAAAATTGACGGCATTGAGCAGGGCAGTCTCGATCAATTGGCAGTGCATGATGGGTCCGGATACCCTGACCAGCGGTTCAAGGGGAAACACGACGGTCCCCTCTTTTACGGCATCGATATCAACGTCCAAGCGAAGGTCTTTAAGCGTTTCAAGGAAATCCGGGTTGAACAGTGCTGTGCCATCCGGCGCCGGAAGCGATGCCAGATAGCTCACGTCCTCATCGGTGAAATGGTGATTGGTGATCAGCTCGGCTACCTGTGCCATGCCGCAAGCGATACTGTAACCACCCTGGAAGGGATTCTCCCTGAAGTGCAGATAGAAGCAACCGTCTTCCTGCATCTTGCCGGTTTGCCAATAGGCCTGAGCCATGGTCAGTTGGTAGAGATCTGTGAGTAGTGCCTTATTCTCCAGCATGTTACCGGCTCCTTAGTGCCTGTCTGGCCTGAACCTCGGCTCGAGTTCCTCGGGCTGAGAATCGATTATTCAGCCCTGACTCCCATCCTTCTTCTGGCTGCCCTCAGTTGAATCACCGGCATGTCTGCGCCTGCGCTTGCGACCGCTGTCAAACAACCCTTTATCTGTGCTCTCAGACTGTGGGGCCTGTTTTGCATCTTGGTTGGTTTTACGCGGCTTGCGGGCGAAACGCGATACCTTCTCCTGCCGTGTAGTCTTATCCTGTTGAGCGGGTTTTTCCTGCTGCGCCTGTTTATCAGCCTGTTGTTGAGGCCGCTTGCCCTGTCTATTGGGTCTCTGTTGATCCTTCTGAGCAGACCTGTCCTGTTGTCCCGGACGTCTGCTATTGCGAGCTTGCCCTTGTTGGTTATCCTGCGAGCGTTCCTGTTCCAAAGGTCGTTTGGTTCTGTTGCGCAGACCCGATGAACGTTGTCCGGGCCTCGGCTTCTGTTTGACGGCTTCCGCAGCTTCACCTGCAGTGGCCTTGACTGGTTCTTTCCTGCCAACTACGCGCTTGCCATCACCTTTAGCGCTTGAAGTCCGTTCTGCAGCTGGCTCTGGTGTCGCGGCTCGTTCGGTACCTACCTCCTGGTTCCTGCGTCGTCTGCGCAACAGGGGTTTCTCCGGCTGCTTTACAACATCGGCGGCCTGCTCATCATTAAGCGCGGCTTCTTTGTCCAGAGCGTTGAGCGCCAACATGATACCACTCGTAGCGCATCGATCGATGGCCTCCCTGCTTACCCGACAGGGTCGGACGCAGCCGGTTTTATCTGCCTCGCAGTCGAAGTCCTTGAGCGGTACCGAAAGGCTCTTGCCGTTCTCAAAGCGCAACAGGATCATCTCACGCGGAGTGTTATAGTCAATCACCTTGGCAAGTCCCAGAGGAGTCTCTATCAGGGCGTTCTTCTTTGGCGCCCGAGACTTGAAATCCTTATAGGCCTCGAATTCATATCTCAAGCAACACATCAATCGGCCACAGGCTCCAGAGATCTTGGCTGGATTGAGGGGAAGATCCTGCTCTTTCGCCATTCTGATGGACACCGGTTGGAATTCGCCACCTAGGCGGGTGCAGCAAAGCTCTTCTCCGCAATGGGCCAAACCACCCAGCATCCTGGCTTCATCGCGAACCCCGATCTGCCGCATATCCACACGGATGCGCAGGCTTGACGCCAGCTCACGCACCAGTTCACGGAAATCGATCCTCTCGTCGCTGGAGAAGTAGAACACTGCCTTATCGCCGGCGAAGAGGTACTCTACTTCCACAGGCTTCATGTCTAGGCCATGTTTTGAGATCAGTTCTCTAAACAGAGGCATGGCCTCGCGACCTTTGGCATCTAGAAGATCGACGTGGTCGTAATCCGACTCACTTAAAGCGCGTATCACCGGCTTGAGCGGTGTCTTGAGCTCTTTGATCTGCTGATCAGTGACTTCAAGGACACCATCGGTCACTAGACCAATCTCCCGACCACGTTCGGTCTCGACGATTACATGGTCGCCCTCTGCATAGGTTCCCAACACCGGGTCGAACCAGAGGACCTTTGGGTTATAGCGGAGTTTCACCGCTACTACTGTTGCCATATTTACCCTTTCTGGATATCAGCTATATGCCGCTCGTCCTGCGGTATCTGCAACGCATTGTGCAGCGAATGGCAGAATTGGATGCGTCTCGTCATCATGAATAACCGAGCGGGCTCCACAGCTGATCTATAAGATCATCTCAGTTCACTTTGGATGCTGAACATCATGACCTCAATAGCAAGTTGTACTGACACATTATAGTGTATCTGTTCCTCGGCTCGGTCAACAGCCTGCAGCGCGCGGATCAATGCGGGTTCCTGTACCCGCTGCGCGGTCTGTGTGATGATGTAACTGCAGTCTGTGTTGATCAACTCATCGCTTTGTCCTGCTCTAAGCAGCAGGCAGTCTCGCAGCCAGGAGCGCACTACACCCAGCGCCTCATATATCAGTTCACGTTCGCGGTTGGATAACTCGCGCTTCAGGCGCCGTTCGAGAGCACTAAGGGCTGCCTTGGAAAGATAGTCCTTTCCTTCGGCGAGTTGTTGCTCCTGCTTGATCCTGACATCGTCAAGAGGCGCTTTAAGCGTCACCAGCAGCTCTTTAACAGCTTCGAGGATGTCCAAATCGTCACAATCCGACAGACGCTCGATCTTTTCAATCACCATCATCCGTGCGTTGCGGCGCGCGCTCGAGCGCAGATATTCCAGAGCCCGATGCGGCGAATCACCTGTTACCGCAAGCGCGATACGGGCATCCTTCTCGGACGTGTTGGTCATGGAACAGAGCAGTTCAACAGCCTCGGTCTGCGGTATACGCCTGAACGCCAGTATCTGACAACGGGACAAGAGCGTCTCCATCACACTGTCCCGGGTTCTGGCCATGAGGATGAAGCTGACTGAGGGATTTGGCTCTTCCAGCGTCTTGAGGAAGGCGTTGGCTGGTGCGCCGCGCAGCAGATCGGCTCGCGTGATGACGTAGACCTTCCGCGTTGATCTGACAGGAGCCAGTGCGGCGTCATGGATCAACTCGCGTATCTGCTCGGCAAGATAGCCGTTGACGCCCAGGGGCTCCACCAGATGCAGGTCGGGATGCGTCTGACGGGTAACGCGGCGGCATTCATCGCAATTGCCACAGCCGCCTTCGGGGCACAGAACCGCTTTTGCCAATGCGTATGCTGCCTCTGTCTTGCCCGAACCAATGGGACCAACGAACAGATATGCCTGGCCAATGCGCTGCTCGGTTAAAGCGGTGTTGAAGAAGGCCTTGATCAGCGGTTGCCCAACCAACTTATCAAATGGGCTGGAGGGAAGCATAGTATCGGCAGTCTTTTGGTTCATTCAGCTGGCTTTTCTCTGTCGGCTGCATCACGACGATGCAACAGTTCGGGTGTATAGGTGAAACCACCTTGACGAGCTTGCGGAAACAAATCGACAACCTGGTCAAAGACCGCTTGCGCTGTATCCTGTTTCAAATCTTGGCACTGCACTCGACGGACACGTTCAGGTTCCTTTATCGCTATCTGAGCAAAACCCTGATGCACAAGGGTGTGGAACTCAAGCCCCTCAGATTCCAAACGGTCGGCGCCATCCTTGATAGCCTTGCCCAATGAGAGATTGACATCTAATTCCAAGACAATGGTCCGATCGGGAACCAGACCGTTGCTGCCCAAGTGGTTGGCTCGGGCAATCAGATCAAGATCTAGTCCGCGCGCATACCCCTGATAAGCTGTGGTGGAGTCTATGTAGCGATCGCAGAGCACCGTGACTCCTCGCTTCAAAGCCGGAGCAATCACCTCTTCGGTTAACTGAGCGCGGGAAGCCTCATAGAGCAGCAGCTCGCTCATACTGGTTAACCTGGTGTTCTTGGGATCGAGCAGTATGGAGCGTATGCTCTCTCCAATCGCCGTACCACCGGGCTCGCGCAAGCATAAAACCTCGATGCCTGCTGCTTCCAGGCGTGCAGACAATAGTCTGATCTGCGTGGATTTACCTACCCCCTCGCCACCCTCGAACGTTATGAACGCACCACGGTTCCCTGTGGCGGGTGTGGTGTCTATCAGGCTTTCACCCATTTCCACTGTAGTGACATTCGGGGCGCTCCCCATTGCCACCTTAGTGACGTTCGGGGCACTCCCCATCTGATTGCCCTTGGAATCAACGGTAACAAAGACCGGCAGCCCGTTCAGTTCCAGCTTTCGCAAGGCCTCTGTGCCAAGGTCCTCCCAAGCGATCAGTTCGCTGGCCATCACCTTGCTACCCAGAAATGCCGCTGCGCCACCAACAGCGGAGAAGCAGACACTGCCGGTTTCCCTGCAGGCTTGCGCCACCTCATCGCTGCGAGCTCCCTTGCCGATCACGGCAACGATTCCCACTTTGAACAACCGGGGAGCGGCGAAATCCATACGCGAGGCAGTGGTGGGGCCAACTGCACCCGAGGGAAAGCCTGCGGTCGCAGGGGCAGGACCAGCATAGAACAGCGTCTGCCCTGCGAGGTTATACGGTAGCTCACTTTGCTGTTCGAGCTGTTCAAGTACCCGCAGGTGCCCAGCGTCACGCATCGTATAAACCGGGCCGAACAGGCGCACCTGATCGCCAAGCTTCAAAGCCGCCAGTTCTGCCCGGGTAACGGGCAGCGTGATATCGATAACCTCAGTGTCAGCCATTTGGATCCTATTCAGAGAGCAGATCGATACTGATGGAACGCATCGCGCAACAACCCAGATTGATTGCTACGGGCAAGGCGGCGATATGACAGGGCGCCGTTTGAATGTGGACTGCCAGAGCGGTGGTGTCCCCTCCCAAGCCTGCGGGGCCAATGCCGCTCGCATTGATGCTGGCAAGCAACTCCCGCTCCAAATCCCGCAATCCTGCATTAGGATTCTCGGTACCAACGACACGCAGAAGTGCCCGTTTGGATAAACCGGCTACCTTGTCGAAAGTAGAACCGATACCGATTCCAATCACCAGCGGAGGACAGGCATTGGCTGCCTTCTCGCGGACTGTCTCCAGCACCACTTCCATCACGCCCCTCACCCCCGCGGCAGGCGGAAGCATCACCACTCGAGAGGCATTATCCGAGCCTCCGCCCTTGAGCATGACATGCAAGGTGGCTCGGGCGGCTGTACTGGCAGCTTTGGTGAGGGCGAGCTCACAGAATGCCGGCGTGTTGTCACAGCTGTTGCTGCGATCGAGCAGCGCATCGCGTACCAGGCTCTTGCGCAACGGATAGCGCGAATAAGCGCGAGCAACTGCAGCGTCCACCGCACTGAAGATGTTAGCGGGGACAACGATATCACCGGAAACCTCCAACAACACCCACACATAGCCAGTGTCCTGACAAACCGGGACACTGTCGTCGGCTGCGATGCGAGCATTGATGCTCAATTGGTCAAGCACGCTGCGAGCAAGCTCGTTGCCCTCTGCCTTACCAGCTGTCTCAAGTGTTTCGAGACAATCCTTTCTCACACTGAAGGCCAGTTGTGGGATGGTTTCCTCAACGGCTTTGGCTAGCTGCTCGGGATTTATGCTTATGCTTCCACTCATAGGTAGATCCTTACAGTGATAATACCTCGACGCTGGCTCTTATCGATGTCGCAGAGGCCACAAGACGGGCGTGCTCCTCTTCGAGAAGGTCGAACTCGACGATCTCCTTGACTCCCTCAGGACCTAAGCGAGCTGGCACACACATATAGATGCCATCGATACCGTATTCACCTTCCAGCAAGGCACAGGTGCTCAGCACTCGTCCGTCATCACTGAGGATAGCCTCGACCATGGTGACGATTGAAGAAGCAGGTGCGTAGAAAGCCGACCCGGTCTGCAAGAGTTCAACTACTGCGGCGCCACCTTTGACGGTATTCTCCACCACCTGGTCAATATCTTCAGCATCCAGCAGCTCGCTGATCGGTTTCCCATCGACTGTGGAGAAACGTGGCAGCGGCAGCATGGCCTCACCGTGAGCGCCAATCACCATCGCCTCGATCTGCTCGGGGTTGACGCCAGTCTGCTCGGCGATAGCGTAGGTGAACCGGGCGGTGTCCAAGACGCCTCCCATTCCCATCAGGCGCTGCTTAGGTAGACCAGACAGCCGGTAGGCTAGATTGGTCATCACGTCGAGGGGATTGGTGACGAAGATATAGATCGCATCTGGCGAAACCGCCATGGCGTTTTCAATAACCTGACGCACTATACCGGCATTGATATCCAGCAAGTCCTCGCGCGTCATGCCCGGTTTGCGCGGCATTCCCGCTGTGACGATGACGATGTCGCTGTTCGCGGTATCGGCATAATCTGCAGTGCCACAGATAACCGGACCAAACCTCTCATTAGAGCGCATGTGCATGATATCCAGCGCTTTGCCTTTTGCCACACCTTCTGCCACATCGATCATCACGACATCTGCCAGGTTCTTCAACAGCAATAGCAGCGCGGTGCTTGCTCCTACATTCCCAGCGCCGACAACCGTTACTTTTGGATAGCGTTTCGAGTCCATGTTCCTGCTTTCGCCTTATGAGGATCCATCTCTTTGAGGGTCCGCCTCTTTGAGGATCCACTTATTCCTTCTCTGGGTATTGTAAACCACCACCCGCCATAAACGGGTTATAGGGAAAAATGTGTTGATGAATTTATTGCAACTCCCCAGTTCGGGCGTTGAACTCCTGCTGCCATAGTTCATTTGAGCCGACGGGAGAACGGAAGACTCTTCCCAAGTGTCCTATTAGCAACATGAGAATAGTCAGAAATGGGAAAACTGGTGTTGGGGGCGCTAAGCGCTCGGGGGCAGCGAGAGTGCTGGAGTATCGTAAGCTTCGGGGCAGCGAGAGCTTGGGGATATCAAGTGCACCGACGCATCGAGTGCACCGAGGTATCAAGTGCGTGGCAGGCAGCGAATCTTTGCGAGATCCCAACTAGATGATGAATACTACTGTGGCAGCTGTCTTGAGCGAGATGGTGTCTCTACAGACAGATTGTTGAGATGGAGCCTGCAAGGCGGAGTGTGGTTGGGATGCGGAGCGAGGCCCGGATGAGTCAACATAACCATCCTGAGAACTACTTTGAGCACAGGCTCGATATGATTGTAGATACCACCACGACCTTCGGGCCGATGGACCTGAACATCCACTAACGCAGATTCGGCTCAATTGGACCGTATGGGTACGTAGTCAAAGACCATATCATGGCCCCTGAGCCTTGACGNNATATTCACTTATGATCAATGACTGCTGATTTCTTGTTCAGAATTGCAGATAGTGAGGTGCCAAAAACGGCGAATGCATGATATATTGCACAGAATTGCCGCAATTGTGGTGATTTTGCCCTGCATATTCAATGAATATATCGCATTATCTGCAATTCTGCACATGATGCAGCGACGACAAAGCATACGTGCTCTGCTTGCGCGAATCTTGCGCGATATTTATGCGAGGTAATACGAGATCGCATTCACGAAATGGTTAGTATGGTATTGACTGATTAGCCAGAATATTCTTCATACCTAGCCTTTGTTACGGCTTGATCGATAGAGACGCTGACAAACTGTACGCTGTTGCAGCAAATATGGTTAAGACGGTTTTGGCTTACCTCGAGTAGCCTTACCACTGGAAGCTTTGGCGGTCTCGGCGCTCTTAGTGATCTTTGCTGCCCCGGCGGTCTTTGCGGTCTTGGTTGTCTTGGCCGTCTTGGCTGTCTTCGCGGTCTTGGCGCTACTGCTCGCAGCCTTGCGACTGGTTGTCTTAGCCGACTTCTTCGCGTCGTCGTCTTTCTCCTCACGTAGCGGGCAGGACAGATTTGGACAAATTTCCCACGGCCCCCGACCACTGTTCACGATGACTTTTGGTGCTCCGCAAGCCTCACAGACCTTGTCGGTCGCTGTCAGTTTACCGCGCTGGGGAAGCGGATAACTCACACCACACTGCTCATAGTTACTGCAGCGAATGAATCGCTTTAGCGTACGTGGCGACTTCTGCGCAATCAGATCGCCCTGTCTGCCCTCTGAGGCGCAGGTGGGACATTGCCCAACTATCAGATCGGGTTCGACATTCGTGGCACACTGAGGGTCGATACAGCGCACCAGCGGCTTGCTGCGAAAAGCGATGACCTTGACCTGCGGCTTACCGCAAGTTGGACAAAGCTCCTCTACCGGCTCGATCTTACCCTGTGGCAACGGGTAGGTCACATCGCAATCCGGCCATCCCGAACAACCGATGAAACTGGAGCGTGTCTTGGCAGAACTCTTCATCAGTAGGTCCTTGCCGCAGGTTGGGCAAGCCCCTACCCGCGCGTCTGCCGTAATCGCATCGCTGAGGGCCTCTCCCACCTCTTCTTTGCGGGGGATCAGGTCGTCCATTATCTCGGCCAATAGGTTACGCGAATGGTTGACAACGGTGTCACGAGTACTCTCACCAGCGGCAATCGCGCTCATCTCATCTTCAAGTTGCGCCGTCATGTCAGAGGTCGTGATGTGCGGAGCAAATTTGCCCAGAGCCTCGATAACCGCCATACCCAACGCCGTGGGCTCAACCGGGTCACCTTGGATGTAGCGCACTTCCATCAGACGCTCGATGATGGAGTGACGCGTTGACTTGGTACCGAGGCCAAGTTTCTCCATCTCCTGGATCAGGCGTCCCTGCGAGTAGCGTGAAGGCGGCTCCGTTTGCTTCTCGGTTAGTGTTGCACCTTCGAATCCAACGCTTGCACCCTCTTGTAGAATGGGCAGTTGTTCATCTTTCTTCAAGCCGTAAGGATAGATCGCCCTAAATCCGGGATTGACCAGCACATCACCCTTGGCGACAAAGGGTTGGTCGGCAACGGAGATAGTCACCTTGGTGCCCTCGACCACAGCGGCCTCACTGAGTGTGGCGAGGAAGCGTCGGGCAATCAGGTTGTACAGCTTCCACTCCTCGGTTTTGAGTTTGTCCGGGTCAGCGATTCCGGTGGGATAGATGGGCGGATGGTCGGTCGTCTCCGTCTTGCCTCGGGTGGCCTGGAGTTTCTTCGCCGCCAACAGCGAGACTGCGTAAGGCGCATAGGCCGGCACACCTTGCAGCATCTGCACAGTGGCACGCAGGTCAAGTGATGGAGGATAGACGGTGTTATCAACACGCGGATAGGAGATGTAGCCGTTCATGTACAAGGACTCAGCGATACGCATGGTTCGCGCAGGAGCCAAGCCTTCGGAAGCTGCAGCAGCCTGAAGCGATGTTGTGTTGAATGGTGTGGGTGGTGCTACCTTACGCGATTTCTTCTCAACAGCCGATACAGCACCAAATTCAGCACCTTCGATTGCGGACATTACCTCTTCCGCAGCGGCTTTGGCCTTGAAGCGGTCCTTGGCATGGGTAGCCTCGAACTTCTCGCCGTCTGCATCAAAGAGAGCCTTAATCACCCAGTAGTCCTCGGGCACAAACGCTTGGCGCTCTTTCTCGCGCTCAACTATCAACGCTAAAGTGGGAGTCTGCACGCGTCCAGATGGTCTCACATTACCAAACCCGGCATACTTGGCCATAGTCAGATAACGGGTCAATACCGCACCCCAGATCAGATCTATCCACTGACGCGACTCTCCAGCCTGTGCTAGGTTAGTGTCCAGCTCAACCAGATTCCCGAAGGCATGGTTGATCTCTTCTTTTGTGATAGCCGAATAGCGAGCACGACTTGCAGGTATCTTGCTGTCAACCTCTCTGATCACGCTCAGGGCATCCGCGCCTATCAGCTCACCTTCGCGGTCGAAGTCAGTTGCGATGATGACGCTCGAGGCCTTAGCCACCAGATTCTTTATCGAACGGATAATGCCTTTCTCGGCTGGCAGCTTACGCAGCGGAGCGTAGACCAGATACGGCAGGGCACCAAGTTTCCAGGCCTTGAGATCGACACCGTCGACTAGGAACGGCTTTCGCTTCTTGAAAGGCGGCCTTGGTAGATCCTCAGGGAGTTCAGCTTCGAATATCTCACCATTGTCATCGACGTTATGCCAGCCATTCTTGCTGCTGTACATCAGATTCTCAACAAAATCGACCTCGAGGATATGACCTTTAAGACCTATGGCCACCCAATCCTCTCCGTCACGCTGAAAGCGATAAACGGGTGTATCGTAAACCTTGTCAGCTTTAGCTTTTCCCGTTGCCAGCAGATCGGCGATCTTTTTCGCCGCGATGTTCTTCTCTGTGATTACCAGACGCAAGTATTACCTTCTTATCCGACCGCACTTATCTGCGATCCATTGAGCCTACGACCCATTCAGCCAACATTCTGTTTAACCAGAGACTTTGCCTGAAAGGATTCATTACTGCACAACGGCATCGATACGCTGCGAAAGCCATTGCGCCCACGCTTCAACTCCCTCACCCTTTAGGGCACTGATCGGGAAGATCGGTGCACCAGGATTGAGTTGTGACACGCTTTCCTGGAAAAGCTGCTCGTCAAAATCAAAGACCGGCAGTGTATCGATCTTATTCAGGATAACCGCCTGTGCGGCTTGGAAGATCCCAGGATACTTTAGTGGCTTGTCGTGACCTTCCGGCACGCTGAGTATCATCACCTTGATATTCTCACCCAAATAGAAATCTGTGGGGCAGACCAAGTTACCAACGTTTTCAATGATTATAAGGTCGAGCTGATCCAAGTCAAGCACGTCCAGCGCCCGTTTGATCATCAACGATTCGAGATGGCAGGCACCGCCTGTGTTGATCTGCACAGCCGGGATGCCATATCGCTTGATCTTCTGAGCATCGACATCACTGGCGATATCGCCCTCGATGACTGCGATGCGATACTTATCACGCAAGTGATCGATGGTCGCCAATATCGAAGACGTCTTGCCAGCGCCAGGTGAAGCCAGGAGGTCCAGCACGAACACCCGCTTCTCGTCCAGTAATTCACGGTTCTTGACAGCCTGGCGGTCGTTGAGGTCAAGTATCGGTTGTGCAAGTTCAAGTTCCATGGATTCTCCTTGCTTCAGGCTTCCTCTTGCTCTAGGCTTCCTCATCCGGCAACTCAACCTCAATGGATTCGATATACATATCCCTGCCCGCTAAGAGTTCGGTGGCTAGGGATTCGCATTCTGGACAGCCCCAGTGATAACGGTCATGCTCAAACTCAAAGTCGCAGATAGTGCATCTGGATCGTATCGCGATCATGGAAACCTTCAGCTGCGCTCCCTCGCATAAGGTGCCGGGGGACATTGCCTCGAAGGCGAAATCCATGGCATCAGGGACGATCTCGGTCATCTCACCTACGGAGAGTCGTATCTCGCTCACCGCTGTTGCCCCGGCATCGCGNNTATGGTCTCCCCAGGTTGTTGTGATCAGGTTCAATCAGCTTCGGTTTCCTCCGGCTCCTCAGCTTCTTTCTGCTGAGCGATGCGCTTGGATAAGACGATGCGTGAAACTAACAGCGAGGCTTCATACAGAGCCGCCATCGCCGCGAACATCAGCAACATGGTAATGGGAGAGGCATCGGGCGTCACCATGGCGCAGACCACCATCAATACGATATAAACAGTACGCCAACTCTGTCGCAGTTTCTTGTAAGGAACAACATTGAAGATAATGAGATAGAAGACTATCAATGGCAGCTCAAAGGCGATACCGAATCCAATCTCGAAAAGCAGGATCAGGCTGATGTATTCCTGAGCGTTAGCCAAGATGTTAGCGAATCCGGTGGTCTGCTCCAGCATCCATTGGAAGGCAGGTCTCAGGATGATCAGATAGCAGAACACGGTGCCAAGGATGAAAAGGAATACGCCAACGAAGAACGTTGGCACTACCCATTTTCGCTCCTCTGGTTTAAGCGCCGGCAGGAAGAAAGCCAACAACTGCCACAGCCAAATGGGACTAGTGACGATAGCTCCGAAGAAGAGCGAGACTTTGAAGCGCAGTGTGAAACCGCCCAGCGGATCGAACACATTGAGTACCGATGCCAGCTGGTTCACGTCGGTAATCGGATCGCCCGAGAGGAATCGTGCGACGGGCTGGATGAGAAACAATATCAACTGGGGTGATATCAGGTATAAGAGGAAAGTCGCGATCAACAGCGCGACAACGATGATGGTGAGTCGACGACGCAGCTCACCTAAATGGTCGAAAAGTGGCATCCTTGCTGTTCCAACAGGCATAGTATCTGCGAGAAGAGCTACAGGCTCTTCTCTGCCTCCTCTCCGTTCTTCAAGGAGGTCTCTGCAGGCTTCGCCGTAGTGGCGGGCTCAGCACTCATGGCCGCAGCTACCGCGGGCTCTGCGGCAACAGATGCAGCTGCCGTCGACTCTTCAGCCGTAGCCGCCGGTGCAGCAGTCTTTTCCTTAACCGAGCCAGCCTCAGGTGCTAAACCCTCTTTACCAGCCTTAGTTTGGGCATGTTCCTTTTCCAGGCGAGCTCGTCTTTGTGCGAAAGACTCTCCAGCGGATGGCGAAGCGGAGCCTTTCTCGTCGGTGCTCTTGGCTGCCTGCTTACGCGCTTTCTCCGCCTCAGCTGCTATAGCAGCCTGCATGGTATCACCGCTCACCTTGGGCTTTTCTTCGGTCTTCTCCTCAACGTCTTTCGCGGCAGCGTCCTCTTGGCTCTTTATGCTGCTCTTCGTCTTCGACGTCGTCTTGGTATCCGATTTCTTGTCGGCTTCTTTCTTGTTACCATCTAGCGAGAGGCCCGCAAAGGGATTGGCCAAAGGCTCAATATCCTTAAGCGGGTCGTAGACCTCGGCTTTGATGACCTTATTCATCTGCTCTTGCGCGTTACGGAACTGTCGCATAGCTCGCCCGATGGTCCGTGCGATCTGTGGCATCTTGTCTGGCCCAAAAATCAGGAAGCCAAAAATCGCCAATATTGCCAGTTCCCAGCCGCCTATTCCAAACAAACGGACTCCTTAGGATAGTTCGTTGCTAACTCTGCCTGAATACACTCTGTTTGTGCGAGCATATTATAGTACCCCAGCAGCCAGTCACGTTCAAATAATCGTTACCTACTATATTCGCTTTGCCCATCAATTCCCCGACAGACTCTCAAGTGCCTGCTCGATAAAGGTCTTAGTGTCGCTGTCAGGACTAGCTTCCAAACCCTTCTCAAGGCTCTCGCGAGCTTTATCGGTCTGGCCCTCGGCAGCGTAGAAGATGCCCAGGTTCGCCCATGCCTTGGCAAAGTAGGGATCATCGGATGTATAGGTCTCAAGTTGCTGTATCGCCGAAGCTGTGTCTCCGTTGTAGTATGTGGCTATTGCCCTGTCCACAGCTACCTCAGCAGACGGCTTGAGCTCAAGACGACTGGTATAGGCATCGATACTTATCTGATACAACTCTGAGATGCTGTAGGGGTCGGTTGAAAGTGAGCCCTGTTGCGCGGACTGAGCCCAGTCGAATGCGACATTGCCCAACATCTCAAAATTGCTGTAATTCTCAGGATCGCTGGCAACTGCCTGCTGATATTTCTCAATAGAAGCCTGATACATCTTGTGCAGGTCAAGCTCTCCCTCTGCGCTCTGATCGTCACTGGAAGTTGTTGCACCTGTGTCGGTCGATGAAGCCGCTCCTCCGTCACCCGCTTGCTGAGGGGCACTGCAACTCGCTATCCCTATACCTGCCACCGGTACCATCAGCGCCAACACGACGATCACACAGATGATGATGGTGCCGATCTTCCTGAAGGCACTCTGCCCATTCTTCTTGATTGCCACAAGTTCTCCTTAAAAAGCCTCTGACGCGGCAGCCAGATTTACTTCCTCAGTTTGATACGCATTTCCTCAATGCGGGGGAAGATGCGGTTGCCGCTGATAGTCTCCTCGTCTTTGC
>DBPN01000045.1:980-15353 GCA_002305585.1 Eggerthellales bacterium UBA1419 | reverse complement strand
AGACGGATCATCTGCTCAGCAGTGATGAAGTCGCTGCGTGTGTTCACGGCACGCTGCAGCAGCATTCCCAAGCGCATGTCCAATATCGGGTCGGTGGCATCGGTTGCCGCAGGTGAATCGGTGCCAAGTCCAACACGCAACCCGGCCTTGATGAACTTGGTAAGCGGCGGAATGCCCATAGCCAGCTGTGCGTTGCAACGCGAGCAGACCGCGATTGCGACATCGTATTCAACGAGCTTGTCGATATCCGCATCATCAACCTGTACGCAGTGGATCGCCAGCACATTTGGAGCGCGGAAGACACCCCAGTTGAGGATATAGCGCACCGGGCTGGTGCCTGTTGCCAACCAAGGCGGCATATCGATACCATAACCCCGCTCCTGCTCGGTGGAATGCACCGAGAAGATAGAGGAGCCATAACGGATAAAATCGTATTCTTCCTTGCTACCAGCAAGGTGCAGGGCCAAGGGTGTGCCGTCCATGGCATACTCAGCGGCACGCTGGAAGATGAGCGGGTGACATGAATACAGTGCTGCGGGAGCAATCCCGATACGAATGCACTCTGGATCCGATATCTCGCGCCAATGCTCCACATCGGCAATCGCAGCAGAGAACACCTCATCAACCTCTCTGCGATCCATGGTGCCAACCTCACGATAGATCACACCACGCAGACCAACTTCCTGGATCGCCCGCAGAGATGCGCCCGTACTGGTGATGTCTGCAATAGTCGTGATACCGCTACGCACGGCCTCAAGGGCACCAAGCAGAGCGGAATCGTCCCAATCCTGGGGGCCGAAGAGCTTCTCCTTATCTTCAAGATGCATCTTCCAGGCGGCATAGGGAACATCCTCGATCAGTCCACGCATTGCCGAGTATTCAAGATGAGTATGGGTATCGATGAATCCGGGCATAATCGCCGACAGGCCGAAGTCTATCGTTTCCTCATCCGGATAACGCGTCTTAAGCTTTGTTGCATAGCCGATATCCTCGATGCGCCCATCGCGGACAAGCACCGCGCCATTCTCGATATGCGGATGGTTTACAGGCAGTACGTATCGGGCAACCAATAACATGTCGGCCTCCTGTCGATATCCTCGTCCGGGTAACGTCCCGCTTCCCTACGCGGTCAGTTGATAGCGATATGCAACGCGACAATGCCGCCGGTCAGGTTCCTGTATGTCACGCTAGAGAACCCGGCTGCTCGCAGCATGTCCGCGAACTCATCCTGTACCGGAAACGCCCTGATGGAATCGTTCAGATAGACGAAGCTTTGCCTGTCCTTCGTCAATATCCCACCTATAAAGGGTATCACCGTCTTGAGGTATATATGATACAACGTCTTGAAAATCGGGTTAGGTGGCGTCGAAAACTCCAGAACCACATATCTCCCACCGGGCTTGAGGACACGGTGAGCCTCCTTGAGGGCAGCCATCCGATTGGGCATGTTCCTTACTCCATAGGCGCAGGTGACCAAATCGAAGCTGGCATCTGCAAAGGGCAACTGCTGGCCATCTACAACCTCCAGCTCGATTTGCGTCCCCTTGCCTTCGCCTTCATCCAAACGCCTTTGTGCCACAGCCAGCATCTCGGCGTTGAAATCGCTCAAGACGATGTGGGCTGGGTGAGAATCTTCGGCTACGGCGAAACTTACATCTCCAGTACCAGCAGCGATATCCAGCATCACCGTCTGCTGATTGGCATTCGCCGCTTTAACCACCGATCGCAACCAACGCTTATGGATACCCAGACTTGAAAGCGCATTGAAAAGATCATAGCGGTTGGCAATGCGGCTGAAGATAGAATGGATCCGAGCCTGCGCCATTGCTGGCGGCTCAGCTTCGGATATCGCTTCGGCTGATATTTTGGATTCTCTGGTCTCGCATTCTGGATCGCCAGGCTGCGAGTGTAAGCTCTCGGTCATCTTCAACTGTCCAGTCCAAGGGTTGAAACGCGTAGCATCGTAGTATACCAGCGTAAGCAGACTCCAGATGGTTCAAGTGTGTTCGATGGCTTCCTTTTCAAGTTGATTAGCGTTATCCTGATTGCTCTGTACTTGATTCAGGATGATGTTATCGCCTCCGCTTTGCGCTAAGCCATGGCATCTCAACGGAATTCGCGATAGTTCCAGATGATGATTCAAGATGATAGTTCTAGATTGAGGCACACCACTGTGACCCAGCTGCAGGCTGTATCAACCTGCCAGCTGTATAAATACAGAAAGGGAGAAAGCCATGCTTCGAATACCCAACTCACGTCTCGAGATGCTTCTCAACGAGGATGTTCCCTACATCGATCTAACCTCAACAGTCCTAGGCATTAATCAGGAGCCGGGGGAGATCGAGTATTATAGCCGCGAGGATTGCGTGCTTTGCTGCACTGAGGAAGTCGTGCGCATGATGTCTTCCCTCGATGTGACTGTGACCCTATCCAAACCAAGCGGCAGCCACATTGCCGCAGATGAGACGTTCTTGAAAGCGTATGGTTCAGCAGGTTCTTTGCACATGGCTTGGAAAGTCTGCCTGAACATGTTCGACCATTATTCTGCTATCGCGACGAAAACCGACAAGATGGTCCGCGCAGTCAAAGCCGAGAACCCGCGCTGCGAGGTGCTCACCACGCGCAAGTCCGCTCCAGGATGCAAGGATCTTACTATCAAGGCGATCATCACAGGTGGAGCCTTGCCACATCGCCTGGGTCTGTCAGAGACCGTCCTGGTATTTGACCAACATCTGGAGTTCATCGGTGGGATCGATGGTCTCATCGCTCAACTGAACGATATCAAGAGCCGTGTTATTGAGAAGAAGCTCTTTGTTGAAGCAGATGCAAACAATGCCCGCAGATTAGCCCAGGCTGGAGTGGATGGGATTCAACTCGACAAGGTTCCCGCCAGCGAGCTTGCGCTCCTGGTCAATGAGCTGCGCGGGATCGATCCCCACGTTACGCTGATAGCTGCCGGCGGTATCGGCCTCGAGAATGCCGCCGAGTACGCCGCTACCGGTGTTGACGGCATCGCCACCACAGCGCTGTTCACAGCTAAGCCGCTGGATATGAGCGTGAGGATGAGTCGCAGGTGAATGTTGGGTAAATCAAAGAGCGGGACCGTTATCGAGGGCTAGAGAATAGCCCAGTTCGCATTCATGCCAGCTTCCCTAAAAGCGTACGACCGCCATTGACCATCAACGCAGCGCCAGCGCCAATGGCAAGTAAACCAGGACCCGGCAAGATGAGCAACGGGATACCCACTAGCACACAGCATGCACCGGCAACAAGCTGAACGATGCCGGAAAGACGAGCGGGTCGCCTTTGACTATTTGGCCGCGAACCAACTGTGTGAACCTGAGTCGCAGCCTTCGCCTGTGCGTCTACTCCGTCCGACCAAGCTCCCGCAAGACGCTGTCGTGACTGCGCTATGGGCGTGATATCGATAGGTTGGCTGTCCAAAACGCTTCTCCTTTGCCTGTCTGTCTGCTTCTGCCGATGATTATAATCAGCGCGCAGCCAGTCCAGACCACTGCCCTCACTCCGTAATCATATGGTAGACTATCCGTAATCTGTTTCAGGGCGAGGTGCAAATCCTCACCGGTGGTGATCGGCTTCAGCCAAAAGGCTGCTCAGCCGTAAGTCCACGAGCCTACGGGCCGATCCAGTGTGAATCTGGAACCGACGGTAATAGTCCGGATGAAAGAAACAAGGGAGTCTCATGACGCCACCAGCGATTGTTGAATTTCGCGATGTCTCATATCGCTATAAGGATGCCGGGCAGAACCGGCAAGCAAAAGTCGACAGGGAGCAGACGGCTGCTTCTGTTTCTGCGCTTGATGGTATCACGCTAGATGTCAAGCCCGGCGAATTCGTTGCCGTGATCGGACACAATGGTTCTGGCAAGTCGACACTGGCAAAGCACATCAACGCGCTTTTCACCCCCAGCCAGGGAACAGTTCTCACTGCGGGCTTAGACACCAGTGATCCCGATCTTGTCTTCACTATCCGTTCCCATGCTGGAATGGTTTTCCAGAATCCTGATGCCCAGATGGTTACCAGCATTGTGGCCGACGACGTGGCCTTTGGCCCGGAGAATCTGGCTATACCGCACGAACAGATAATCAGCCGTGTTGATTCTGCGCTGGACTCCGTGAAGATGGCCGAATTCGCGGATCGTAATCCGGCGCATCTCAGCGGTGGTCAGAAGCAGAGGGTCTGCATCGCCGGAGTCTTGGCCATGCAACCGGATATCCTTATCCTCGATGAGCCCGGCGCGATGCTCGACTCCCGCGGTCGACGCGGTATCCGTCGCGTTGTGCGAGAGCTCAACGACGGCGGCATGACCGTGGTGCTCATCACACATTTCATGGAAGAGGCCATGAGTGCCGACCGTGTATTTGTGATGTCCGCCGGGCGCATTGCCTTGCAAGGCACGCCAAAACAGGTCTTCAGCCAAAAGCAGCGCCTAAGGGAACTGAAGATGGAAGTCCCCTTCTCGATTCTGTTGGCCGAAGCCTTGCAACAAAGGGGAATCGCTGTGCCCAACATGGTCAAGCCAAGCGAACTGAAGGAGGAACTATGCCGCTTGCGCTTGAGCGAGTGAGCTACTCCTACACCTCTTATGATGTCAACGCTCCCGCTGTAAGGGATGTATCCCTGGCGCTGGAGGATGGCGAGTTCCTTGGTATCATCGGCCACACCGGTAGTGGAAAATCAACCCTACTGCAGTTGATGTGCGGATTATTGCTACCAACTTCAGGTCGCGTGCTCATCGACGGAGAGGATCTGTCGCAAAACGGAACGCGCAAGAAGGTACACACCAAGGTTGGCATGGCTTTCCAGTACCCTGAGTATCAGCTCTTTGCTCCCTCGGTTGTTGAGGACATCGCGTTTGGTCCAAGGAACGCCGGCATGCCAGCGGCCGAGATAGATCAGCGGGTACAAGAGGCGATGGCCGCCTTGGGTCTGGACTATGATCGCTATGCCTGGAAGTCGCCGTTCGAGCTTTCCGGTGGCGAGATGCGCAGGGTAGCCTTGGCCGGAGTGCTGGCCAGCAATCCCAAGATCCTGATACTAGATGAGCCAACAGCCGGACTGGATCCAGCAGGGCGCAACCGTCTGATGCAGACGATCAAAGAGATCAACACAGCTGGCAAGACCATCATCATGGTATCGCACAGCATGGAGGATATTGCCAACCATGCCACACAGGTTCTGGTGCTCAATCAGGGCGGTGTCTTCTCGCACGGCACACCGGAGCAGGTATTCGCACAGCCGATAGCGCTGAGGGCCATCAATCTGGGAGTGCCTCAGACCACTGCCTTTGCCAGCGACCTCAACGAACGCGGTTTCGACCTACCGCTTAACCTGTATTCGATAGACGCTTTGGCCGATGCCATCGCCTTGCAACTGGAGTCCGGATTGACGGGAGGTGACTCCCATGCCGTATGAGGTGGCTATTGGCCAATACTACAATATCAACTCACTGATACATCGTCTGGATCCACGTATCAAGCTCACTCTGTTGCTGGTTTTCATCATCGCGACATTCTTCGTGAGCACGCTGCCGGGGCTGCTTGTGCCGCTGCTGTTCCTGCTGTTAGTGATCGCTCTCTCACGGGTGCCTTTCAGCACCGTGCTCAAGGCGATAGCACCCATCAGCTTTATTTTCATCTTCCCCCTGCTGTTCAACTTCTTCTTTATCAGCAGTGGTCAGGAGCTCCTGCACTGGGGACCGATCCTTGTTACCGATGAGGGTCTCTGGCGCGGCTTCTTTATGACACTGCGCCTGTTCCTGTTATTCCTATCGGCCAATGTGCTGATGCTCACCACATCGAGCATCGCTCTCTGTGATGCTGTGGGTTCGATGCTCAAACCCTTTGAGCGGTTTGGTGTGCCCTCATTTGAGATATCGATGATGCTGAGCATCGCCTTGCGTTTCATACCCACGCTGTTGGAGGACTTCGATCGAGTGCGAAAGGCCCAGCTAGCTCGAGGCGCCAACCTCAACAGTGGTGGTCCTATCGCGCGCATCAAGGCTCTTGTGCCACTGCTGGTACCAATGTTCGCGCAGTCATTCAGGCATGCTGAGGATCTGGCTTACGCAATGGAGAGCCGCTGTTATCATGGCGGCAGCAACAGGACCCACTATCATCTGCTGAAGATTGAGCTGCGCGACTATCTGGCTGTAATTGTGGTTGCCATATTGCTGGTTGTCTCGATCATCTGGCTGTAGAGCAGCGGCTCACAATCCGTTATAACGGCTCATGGCTGAGGCCATACCCTCTTCGATGGCGCAGATGACTATCGGTACAGTCTGCTGTATGGTGACCTCGAAATCTTCAAGCGCGTCACCCTTCATGCGCTGGAGCACATAATCCGCTGCCGGCTGACGACCTTCGGGCTTTCCGATGCCAACGCGTAACCTGTTGTAATCGTCTCCGAGTTTCTCATGCAGTGAGCGCAGTCCATTGTGACCGGCGTGGCCACCGCCAACCTTGAGTCTCAGGGTGCCCGGCGGCAGATCCAGCTCGTCGTGAATTATCAGCAGGTCAGCCACAGTCAGGCCATAATGGCTGCACAACCCTTTGACCGGTCCGCCGCTGCGGTTCATAAACTGTTGGGGTTTGGCCAAGATCAGCTTCTCTCCCCTATACATGACCTCGCCAGCTAAAGCGCCATCACGCAGTTTCCAGTAATTAACGCCAAGCTTCTCTGCCAGCGCGTCGATGACCTTGAATCCGGCATTGTGCCGCGTATCGCGATATTCGTCACCGGGATTACCCAGACCAACGATCAGTCGCGGTTTAAGCAAACCTGACGCACCTGCGGATAAGGTCTGCTTTTCGACCTCGTTCTTGTTTCGGTTATCGCTCTTCCAGGGTAGCGGATTCATAGCGTAAGTGATCAGAGCGCGAATTCTGGATCGAACAACTCCGAGACCGATGACTCGTTGAAGACATTCGAGACAGCTTTAGCCAGTAACGGAGCTACCGTGATGACCTTGATCTTGCCAGTTTGACGCTCCAGCGGAACCGGCACAGTATCGCAGACGACCACTTCTTTCACGTCGGCATTCTGCAGACGCTCATACGCCGGACCGGAGAACAGACCGTGAGTTGCACAGACATAGATATCTGCTGCGCCACTCTTCTTCAGGGCATCGATGCTTGCCACCATCGACCCAGCGGTGTCAATCATGTCATCGTTGATTATGCAGATTTTGCCCTTGACGTCACCGATAACGGCGCTGACCTCTGCCTGATTGTGGGCAGGACGCGCCTTATGCATGATGGCCAGATCGGCTTTGAGCATATCAGCCAGCTTCTTGGCAGCTTTTGCGCGACCAACATCCGGTGATACGACGCAGATGTTCTCTAACTTCTTGCCGTGGAAATAATCGGCGAAGATCGGCAGAGCGGTAAGATGGTTGACGGGGATGTCGAAGAAGCCCTGGATCTGACCCTGATGCAGGTCGATGGCGATGACCCTATCGGTGCCGGCTACTTCCAGGAGATTAGCTACCAGCTTGGCAGTGATTGGCTCACGAGCAGCTGATTTCTTATCCTGTCGCGAATATCCGTAGTGGGTGATCACTGCAGTGATGGTACGAGCAGAGGCTCTTTTCGCCGCATCGGTCATGATCAGCAGCTCCATCAGGGCATCATTCACGTGTCCCGAAAGGCTCTGGATCAAGAAGACGTCAGCTCCACGCACACTGTCCAGATAGCGCGCGTAGGTTTCGCCGTTCTCAAAGGATGTGAGTTTGACGTTTCCCAGCTCAACACCCAGCTGGGTGGCGATCTTCTCGGCCAATGCTAGATTGCTGCGGCCACTAAAGACCTTCATGTTCTTTGTTACCTCACTCATTGCTGCTTCAGCTCCTCATCTCGCTGACTTCTCTTCGCTCAAATCGTCTTCTTGCCTTGGTTCGCTTCACTTGGATCAATGTATCGTTATGTCTCGCTTCACTTGGATCTACCTCTCACTTGGATCAACCTCTAACTCCGGTCCGCGTTGCTCGCCCCTAGCCTTCGGAGCCCTGTGAGTGCTTCTTGAAGTGCTTTATAGCCCACCCATCCACAATACGCTGATCACTGCGCTCTATAGCCAGTGAATCCGCCGGAACATCCTTGCTGATAACGCTGCCGGCACCGATCAATGCTCCTGAACCTATCTCAACAGGGGCCACGAGCATGACATCGGAACCAACAAAGACCTTATCGCCGATTAATGTGGGGTATTTCTTCATCCCGTCGTAGTTGCAGGTGATGGTACCAGCGCCGATGTTGACACCCTCGCCAAGGGTAGCATCGCCAATGTAGCTGAGGTGCGGTACCTTGCTGTGCGCGCCGATGGTTGATTTCTTGATCTCGACGTGTGTGCCGGCCTTAGAGCCCTGCTTCATCACGGTACCCGGACGCAAGTAGGCTCGTGGCCCAACATTGACGTCGTTTTCCAGCTTGGAATCGATAAGCACACTCTCATCGATAGTGCAACCACTGCCGATCTCGCAGTTGGTGATGCGCGTGTTGGGTCCCAGCTTGCTGTTCATGCCCACACATGTGTTGCCATAGAGTATAGTCATGGGCAGGATCTCGACATCATTTTCCAACTTGACATCGGGACCAATCCACACCAGATCGGGATCGAGCATCGTCACGCCTTCCATCATGAAGGCCTCATTGATGCGTTGCTGCATGTACTTGGTCGCTTGAGCAAGCTGAACGCGACTGTTGATACCCCAGGTCTCAGAGGCATCTTCAGCGATATGGGCGATGATCCGCTGTCCTTCCTGAGCAAGTATCTCCAGTACATCGGTGAGATAGTATTCACCCTGCGCATTGGCGGCAGTGAGCCTATCCAGGCAGCCGAGCAGTGCGCTCAGGTTAAAGCTATACGCGCCACTGTTGCACTCACGGATCATCTTCTCGGCGACAGAGGCATCCTTCTCCTCTACGATGCGAACGACGTTTCCGGCTTCATCACGGATGATGCGACCATATCCCGAAGCATCAGCGGCAATTTGAGTGAGCACGCATACGGCGGCTTGTCTTTGCTGTTGGAGACTGACCAATGATGAGATGGTTTGGGGGCTGATGAGCGGTGAGTCACCGTTGAGCACAACCAGCGAGTCAGCTTTACCCATTGCAGCCAGTTCCTCCAGCTGCTCGCGTGCCACCATGACAACGTGTCCGGTACCCAGCTGTTCTTCCTGGACCACGGCGATGGTATCCTCTACGAGCGGGATCACCTGTTCGCGCGCGTGACCCACTACTGTGAGTATCTCCTCACTGCCAGCCTGTCGCGCCGCTCGGATCACCCACTGCACCAGGGGCAGACCCAGCATCTCGTGGACTACTTTGGGCCGCTTCGATTTCATCCGCGTGCCTTCACCAGCTGCCAACACCAATGTCGAGAATGTCATAGTGACCTCTTCCTGCTATGGATTGCATGCCCTGAGAATTCTACTCCATTTGTTAATACTTGATTATGCTGATGCCCTCTGTTGGTGCTTAAGCTATTCGATTGCGTTGATGCTCTGAGAACGTCGAGACTATTCGATCATGCGCTGCCACTCTGATTCCCTAAATCCCACCAGGACACAATCCTCGCTGATCAACAATGGCCGCTTGACCAGCATACCGTCACTGGCCAGCAGCGCAAAGGCATCCTCGTCTGTCATGCCCGCATCAAGCTGAGATTTGACGTTCATCTCGCGATAGAGCCTACCGCTGGTGTTGAAGAAACGCCGTAATGACAGCCCACTGCGCTGCTGCCAACGCGATAGCTCGTCAACCGTTGGATTGTCCTCGACAATGTGTCGGAACGTGTAGGTTATGCTGTGATCATCCAGCCACTTCTGAGCCTTGTTGGAGGTTGAGCAACGTGGATAACCCACAAACAACAGTTCACTCATGTCAGTACCTTTCTTTGTCCGAAGTCTGAGCGCCGTCTGCCGCCTGGTCGCTAGTCGCGTCCAAATCGCTAGCTGAATTTTCGCCACAGTCTACCGCTTCCTCACACAGCAGATCACACTCTTCGGGATGCTTTTCGAACCACGCCACCGCATAGGAACAGACCGGCTTCACACGCATGCCATCAACCCTGGCTTGCTTGGTCGCAGCTTCCATCAACTGGCCTGCCACACCTTGTCCTCGCAACGATTCATCAACGAACGTATGCGTGATGGCAATCATGCCCGCATCGACGGCAGGAAGCGATATCTCGGCGAGTAGCTGACCATCATCACCCCGATGATAGATGCGGTTTGGTTCTGTCGTGAATTCCATAGCTCTTGTCCTCCGATCAGCTCGCACCCTAATTGGGTACCGATATCCTGCACGGGTTCTATATAGCGGGAGTACTGGTGCCTTGCACGGGTTCAACATCTTGCACCGATATCGGTGTCCCGAGCAAGCACCGATATCAGCCTCTATTGTACAGCCGTGATATACCTCCTAGGCAATAGTATTTGCCATTCAAGCAGCAAAGACGTTACAATGGGCAAGCTCGGACTGACACAACGGCTTGTTTCGTTGTGTCCTGATGAGTGCGGAGTATTGTCATTATCCGTTGGTACGGTTTGGTTTGCCCCTGCTGGGTCGAGCCGAAGGTTATCGCGGGCTGATTCTCTTCGCTTCCTGCTACCTAAGAGAAAGGGCTACTGTGAACGAACATCCTCACAGTAATTAGCCCCTTTGGTCTCCTCTCGCGGTGACCGAAGGGCGGTCACCGTACATCTGCGACATAGGGGGTATCACCGATACCTCAGGTCACTGTGTATAGCTGCAGTGCATGTCGCCAGAAATGTGGTTTGCCAGTTTATATGCCGGCAGATCAGAAGAGGAGAAGCCTATGCTGTATCTCTCCCAGATGCTCGGAAAAAAGGTGCTCGATAGCAGTGGCACCGAAATTGGACGCATCAGCGACCTCGCCATCAGCACTGGTGAGGTGTTTCCGCGCATCACCGCACTGGCCTTCCTAGGCCCATCACGCACACCATTCATGGTGAGCTGGCGTAAATACGTCGAGTCATTCGATGATGATAAGATCGAGCTCAACGTCCCCAGTCCTGACATCCGTTTCAGTTATCTGCAACCAGACGAACTCCTGCTTGCCCGCGATCTGCTGAATAAACAAATAGTCGACACGCAAGGTCTCAAGGTTGTTCGAGTCAACGACCTCAAGCTCTCACTTTCGGGCAGACAGCTGAGATTGTTGGGTGCCGAGGTAGGCCTACGCGGCATCCTGCGCGGGCTATCACCTAGCTTGGAGCGGTTGGTCCAGGGAGCGGCAAAAGCCGTTGGGCGCGACCTGGAAGAGAACATCATCGCCTGGAACTACATGGAACTCGTAGACCGGGACCTCTCGGCTGTAAAACTCTCGATCTCGCATAAGCGCCTGCATGAACTGCATCCGGCGGATGTCGCGGATATCCTCGAACAGCTTGACCCCCAGCAACGTGGCAGGGTCTTCGATCATCTTGATAGCCAACAGGCCGCAGAGACCATGAGTGAGCTCGAAGATGAATACCAGGCCGACATCATCGATGACCTTAGCGAGAGGCGAGCCAGTGAGTTGCTGGCACAGATGAGCCCCGATGATGCAGCTGACATCCTCGGCGACCTCCCCTATGAGAAGGCCGAGAAACTGCTTTGGCTGATGGGTGTCCAAGACCAACGCCGCATTCGCTCGCTACTAGGTTACAAGGAGAGAACCGCCGGCGGCATCATGACGCCACAATTCATCGCTGTGCAGGAGGATACGACTGTTGGAGATGCCATCGAGTATATCCGCAGTATGGGTGAGAAAGTTGATACCGTACATTACATCTACACTCTGGACGTCGAAGGTAAATTGAGTGGAGCCCTGAGTCTGCGTTCACTCGTGTTGGCTGATATCTCCAGCAGTGTCTTTGATCTGGCCACGCGGGATCTGATAACCGCGTCACCTGAGGACGACCAGGAAGAGGTTGCTGATGACATTAGCAAGTATGATCTCCTGGCGATGCCGGTTGTTGATGAGACCGGTGTGCTTTTAGGCATTGTTACCGTAGATGACGCTTTGGACGTTTTGGAAGAAGAGCACAGCGAGGACCTGCAAATCGCAGGAGCCACGGTGATGAAGCACGAAGAGGGCGGCAGTGTGGGTTCGTTCGCGCTCTGGTTACTGCGCAAGGAACTCTGGCTGATACTCTGGGCGATTATCAGCACCTTGATAGTGATGTCCGGACTTCTCGGTCCCCTGGTCGGAGCATTGTTGTTCATGCCGATTGTGCTGCTGGTCGCAGACGATATCTCCGCTTACTCCATCAATGACCTGATCGAGTACAGCGGCAGCAATGAGAGCATGAGATCTGTTGTAGCGCTTCTGATTCGCAATGCCGTGGTGGGGCTTTTTGCCGGAGCACTCGCGTTGCTGCTCTTCCTCATGTTCTCCTCGGCCCTACAGCTCAATGTGGAGTTGTTTGCCTCTGGCACTACACTCTCGATGCTCTCGTACAGCCTGGGCGCAACCGTATTGGCCTGCTTCATAATCATCATGGCAGGAGTGCTGATAACGGTACGAGCACGCAAGCGCCTGGATAAGGGCAAGGCCTTCTCGAGCATGATCATCACTTTTGTCTTGATGTTGTCCGGCGTCTTGATACAGCTGCTTCTTAGCTATGGAGCCATCCGGTTGTTCGTGTGAACACGAACATAATCAGGTGATCAGCATGGCTGAAGACATCAGGACTAAAGAAACCGAATACACAGACGAGCTGCTTCCCGGCAACGGGAGTGTGGACAGGTACGACAACACGGGCAATGTCGGTGTAAGCACGGGCGCTATCGGTGGCAGCACTGATCAAGGCGCACAGATGGTAGCCGCAAGCGTTAATGCGCATGCCATTATCACAAACAAGGACCTTTCTGGTGACAAACGCGCAAGCACCTCTGCGACGAGAAAACGACCACTAATCCTGCTGATATTGGCCGCGCTCGGCCCTGGTTTCATTGCTGCGATGGCCGGAAATGATGCCGGTGGTATCTCAACTTTCAGCGTTGCTGGATCACGTTTTGGCTATATGGCGCTTTGGTGCGTGCCAATCGCAACGCTATTCTTGATGGTAGTGCAAGAGTCTGCGGCGCGCATGGGTGCCTATACCGGCAAGGGTTTTGCCGCGCTGATCCGGGAGAATTTCGGAATCCGGCTGACAACCTTTGCGATGGTCGCATTGCTGATAGCAAACACCGGTACAACGCTCAGTGAGTTTGCCGGTATCGCCGCTGCCATGGAGCTGTTTGGCGTGAACAAGTACATCAGTGTTCCAGTTGCGGGATTAGCTGTGTGGCTACTCATCGTCAGCGGCTCGCACCGTCGTACTGAGAAGATATTCATGATCATCAGCCTGGTCTTCCTGACTTATGTAGTCTCAGCATTCCTCTCTGAACCTGACTGGGGTCAGGTGGCTCAAAGCACGGTTGTGCCTCATCTCATATTCGATAAGAATTTCTTTGCCCTGATAATCGCAATGATCGGCACAACGGTAGCGCCCTGGATGATCTTCTTTGGGCAGAGTAATGTTGTTGAGAAAGGTGAGGACATCCGTGGGTTGCGCTTTCAGCGTGTCGACGTATTCGGAGGCGCGGCTATAGCCGGTCTGGTGGTCTGGTTCATCATCATAACCACTGGCACGGTGCTCTTTAGCCAAGGTATCGTTGTTGATAGTGCCGCTAGCGCAGCTGACGCGTTGGCGCCGATTGCCGGCCCCTACGCCCGACAGTTATTCGCGGTAGGATTGGCAGGCGCTTCTTTTCTGGCAGCCTGTGTGTTGCCCCTTACTACATCGTATGCCATCTGCGAGGCTTTTGGCTGGGAGCGTGGCGTGGATCGCAGTTGGAGTGAAGCCCCGGCTTTCAAGGGTTTATTCACTTTCTTGATTGTAGTAAGTTGTGCGATAGTACTTGTGCCCGAGATCGACCTGATGGGCATCATGCTGCTGGCCCAGTTCATCAACGGCATCCTGCTACCCGTGTTGCTGTTCTTCCTCATCCGACTTATAAGCAACTCGCGTCTGATGGGAAGATATGCAAACGGCCGCTTAGCCAACATACTCAGTTGGTTGACGATCGTAGTGGTTGTTGTGCTCAGCGCCACGCTACTTGTTATGCAGATCCTGGGAATTGGCTAGCTGTTCCTGCTGCACAGCGTTAATCTTTCTTCTCACTGCTCACTAACAATTACCCGCTCAGCTCCTACTTGCGACTCGCGCAACCCATTGTCGCCACCCGTTCTGAATGCTCTCGCTAATCACGCTCACTGAGAACACCTTCCTCACGCAGCTCCCATATCGAGCGATTCGCCCCTCCTCGTGTGCTGGTTGTGCACTGGTCGTGCCTGTTG
>DBPN01000045.1:0-873 GCA_002305585.1 Eggerthellales bacterium UBA1419 | reverse complement strand
AAAACTTTAACCTCATTCATGTTTATTGTCAAGTATGAATAATATGCTTAGAGCGTGGGCTTAACCTGCTGCCTGCTGGCAAGCATCGAGAACAGCATTGCGTAAACCGTTGGAACTTGCAGTAGCGCCAGAGACCGTATCAACATGCACATCCTGTTTGGCAATGATCTCGGGAATCAAGACGTCGTCCATGGCGGTTACGCCAATATAGCGGGTCTCCATCTCGTTCTCCTGTGCGATCTCTGTAATTTTGCCTCCACTCACAGTAACAGTTGCTGTAATGGTTCCAAACATACCCGGCGTTGCCTTCGAAGTGTAGCTGCCATCCTTCAGTGCAGTGGGCATAGCTCCACCACTCCAAGTTACTACCGACGGCGAGGTGTCTCCATCTCCCTGGATTGCTGCGGTCTTTTATCTAACTCAGACAATCTTGACTTGATCTTCATCTTGATGTATTCAGGGTATTTCCTATTTGTCGCCACCTTCTACAGTCTGCTAGGGATGCTTACCTTGCAAACCAGATATCCACCCTTCGTCGTATTCGCCGCTGGCAATTGTGTGAACGTTTTGGGGCTGGTAACCGGCTCGCTGATTGGCTCAACCATAGAAGCATTCGCGACTCCCTGGTGGGTGTATGCAATCACCGTTGCATTGATGTACGTTCTGTTTTTCGTTAGATTGATCGTTTTACCGCGTTCTCGACACAATATCTTCAATACCGCTGATCTGACTCGACACAAGAGGAATCCGGAACAGCCCAGTCTGGCTTCAATCGTTGAATCGTATTGCCAGATCACCGCTCAAAAGTGCGGACTGACTCAACGCGAGGAAGAGGTGATGAACTACCTGGTGCGAGGGCGCAGCATCATGGCT
>DBPN01000059.1:39192-83663 GCA_002305585.1 Eggerthellales bacterium UBA1419 | reverse complement strand
GGTGCTGTCGGAGTGGAAATCGATAGTTGCACATCGGTCACCCTACTAAATTGCCTGGTCTATGGATTCTCAGCCAATGGTGTGAGCTATATGAATGATTCACAATATTTTCCAATTATCTCAAAAGGTGTTGTGATTGAGAATTGTACAGTTGCTGATAATGATCAGTTTGGCATCAGATACGATTTCAAGAATTTCCAATATCGCGATGACCCCACCGATGCGGTCATCCTGCGCAATTCGATTGTCAGCGATAATGGTGTCGCCAACTTGGTCTTGAAGAACAACTACGGTCAATATGCGACGCCAGAGATCAATCAGAGCATCGAGTACTCACTGATTGGCATGGATAATATCGCTTATGAATATGATAGATTCTCTTGGGGTTCTGATTCATATGCCAAGATCCCCGCTGAGGTTTTTGAGGACTGCCTGAGCGCCGATCCCCTGTTCGCCAGTGCGGCCACAGGCGATTTCCACCTCAAATCGAAAGCCGGCCGCTGGAGTGGGAACACCTGGGTCAACGACGCTGTAACCAGTCCGGCGATCGATGCCGGTGATCCTGCCAGCGTGTTTGCCGCAGAACCTGCGCCAAACGGTGGAACTATCAATCTGGGTTTCTACGGCAATACGACACAGGCCTCTAAAACTGTAACTGGTGAGACTGATTGGGCTTCGTTATCGGGTGAAGGGCGCTACGACACCATGGAGCAGATCGTTGCTGCTGCCTGGGGACACTCAAGGACAGTCATCGTGGCTACCGGCACCAACTTCCCTGACGCATTAGCCGCCTCATCGTTAGGCGGAGCTAAGAATGCACCGGTTGTACTCACTGCTTCCGATAGCCTTACTCTGCAGGCAAGAGAGACGATAGAGTCGCTTGCGCCGGATTACATCTACATCATCGGCGGGACGAATGCCATCACGCCGGCCGTCGAAGGCAGTCTTAAGGGTCTGGTATCAATTCCGGATAATGTCAAACGATTAGCCGGAGCGGATCGTTACGATTCGGCTCTGAGGATCTTCGCTGAGTGTGCGGGTGACGACAGCACTGCTAGCCTCTGGGGTGACACAGCCATTGTGGCGTCGGGTATGAGCTTTGCGGATGCGCTGTCGATTTCTCCGTTTGCTTTCGCCGAGAAAGCGCCGATATTCCTGTCCAATCCCGCCTCAGGACTGAGCAATGCGACCAAACAGGCTATCTATGAGGGCGGTTTCAAGACGGTGGTCATCGTTGGGGGCTACAGTGCTGTGCCCTCGACAGTGGAAGCCGATCTGTTGAATGGGCCTTCGGATATTGAAGAGATCGTTCGTTTGCATGGCGAGAACCGCTACCTGACCAGTGCCGAGATCGCTGTTTACTCCGTTGATCATTCTGATGGCGCACTGAGCTACAACAACATCGTGACGGCAACAGGTATGAACTTCCCCGATGCATTGGCCGGTGGTGCTTTCGCCGGGCGTATCGGCACCATCCTGCTGCTGATCGATGACAGTGTCAGTGGTCGCGTTGGGCTGGAGCTCATCATCAGCCACTTCTCTGATCAGATAGATACTGGCTATTTCCTAGGTGGCATCAATGCGCTCCCACAAACCCTAAGGGATGCCGTGATAGCGGCCTCAAGGCTATAGGGATCGCATAGAAGGGGTTTACAATTCCAGATAGCTTTGCAGCGCCTTGAAGTTCTTTTGCGTCTCCTCATATCCTGCAAGCCAGAGGTCATAGAGCTTCTTGGGGTCGCGCTCCAGGCTGGCTACCGTCACCGGCTCAGGTGGGCGGATCACGAATACCTCGCCAGATGCATGCATCCTGGCCAATTTGCGATACGTGCGGTTGTACTCGATATGGCGGTATTCCAGACGATCGAGATAGAAGGGGTAATCGTTGTAGACGCGCCGGTAAAGCGGCATGATCTTCTCGGGAGTCTTGATGTAGTTTGCATCCTGGGTGAGTACTACGATGTGCTTATCGCTACCGATTGCGCGAGAGTACTCGATGGGAACGCTATCACAGGTGCCGCCATCCAGCAGGCGCTTGCCCTCAATCTCCACAATCTGCGAGACCAGGGGGATTGCAGCTGAAGCCTGCAGATAAGCCAGCTGCGTGGTGGGATCTGCCAGATGCTGATAATCTGCCTCCCCAAGGTCCAGATCGCTTGAAACGGTGATCAACTGCAGCGGAGAGTCTGTATAAGCGCTATAGTTGAAAGGCTCCAGCTCGTTTGGTATCTCATCGAAAACCATCTGTGTATTGAGGGCATTGCCCGTAACAGCATAGGAGCGCAAGCTCAGGTAGCGCCAATCACTGGCATATTTCGTGTTCAGGTAGCACGAGCGTCCACGCGCACCGGCCACATAATTGAAGCCATTCAAGGCACCAGCAGATACGCCGATGGCCGTCTTGGGCAGTAGCGAGTTATCCATTAAGAAGTCCAGGACACCAGCGGTGAACTGCCCACGCATGGCGCCGCCTTCAAGTACCAGGTTGCAATCGACCAGCTGCGCGCCAAGATAGGCGGGACGATAGCGGGGATCGCTTTCGGGGATATAGACTGCAGGAACCTCGAACGGCTCTGCTGTCGGCTTCAGTAGGTTCAGGTCATTCAGTAGATTCAGATCTGGCAGTTTGGGCACTTGATATCCTGTCCGTTGGTTGAGTGTCTGTTAATTGTAACCGTAAGGCAGCAACAGGTACGGTATAATGACGGGGCTGTCCAACTGGTGAATGGTATCACCAGATTGTAACAACGGCTGCCCAAAGGCGCCAGCGAGAAACAAGGGGTATGTCATGGTTGACAAAGAAAAGGTCAAGGAAGTACTGGAACTGATCCGTCCCGCCCTGCAGGCTGATGGTGGCGATGTCGCTTTGATCGATGTCTCCGACGATGGGGTTGTCTCCGTGGAACTTCAAGGCGCATGTAAAGGTTGTCCCATGAGTCAGCTGACGCTTGCAAATAGTGTGGAGCGTGTCTTGAAGGAGCGCATTCCCGAGGTTACCAAGGTCGTGCCGGCTCTGTGATTGTTACGGCACTGAGATAATCGATAGGGGATAACGAGGATACCGTGGTTCTATCAGATCGCACCATCAAAGATGAAATCGCCTTAGGCCGGATTATCATCAAGCCATTCGACTCTGCAGACATCCAGCCGGCAAGTGTGGACATCCATTTGGGAGATAGCTTCAGGGTCTTCAGAAACGCGCACACGCCGTTTATCGACCCAAGTGATTGCCCTCAAGATCTTACTGAGTTGGTAGTTGCCACCAAGGCTGAGCCCTTCATACTGCACCCAGGTGAGTTTGCCTTGGGCACAACTCTGGAGTGCGTCACATTGCCTTCAGACATCCTCGGTCGACTGGAAGGTAAGAGCACACTGGGTCGCATCGGTTTACTAATCCACTCCACAGCGGGTTATGTCGATCCGGGCTGGACGGGATACTTGACCCTAGAGCTCTCCAATGTGGCCAACCTCCCCATTCTGCTTACTCCAGGGATGAAGATCGGTCAGATTTCGTTTGATAGGATGTCGACACCGGTTGATCGGCCTTATGGTCATCCCGAGTTGGGTAGTCATTATCAAGGCCAGGTTGGCCCCACACCAGGAAGGTCACTCAATTCATGAGAGTCTGTTGGGAAGAACGCGGCTGCGATGAAGAGATGGAAAGTTACTGCCCACATGCCTTTGCCAGTGATGATGGTGTGTGTCCGGCTGAGTGTAACTACACCTTCTGCACCCGAGAACAGCACGTGCGGGCAACTTCGATAGATTTGTTGCTCGACGCTACGGTTGACAGGACGGCTGCTGTCAAAGAGAGCTGCAGGTTTTGTGAGTTCTTTCTCAAGAATGGGCCACGACTGGCTCAATAGCCAAGGCACATGTCTTCACTGAAGGCGTCATAGCGGATACTCCTGTGGGTAAGCCTGTCGCCTAAACAGGTAAAATTCTGCTTCCATATCTTTCAAGTAGCGCTACAATGTATTTTAGGATACGAACTATTGCAGGATACAAACAGTTGTAGTCAGGTTTTGTCGAGGCACAAGGGATTGTGCAGAGTTTAACAGGGAGGTCACGATGCAGCTTGAATTCTCATGTCCTGGTTGTGGCTTACGTAGCTTTGACTTCGAGGACTTTCAGTCGATGATATTGCTCGCCCCTGGCTTGGCTCTGATGCAATTCGATTGCCCTGTATGCGGGCTTGAACTTAGTGTCACCACCAGGATACCCGCCCATATCCAGCGCAGAATCCAACAGCAGTTCATTGCGAAGGGCAATCGCTCACAGCAACCAATAGAACTGTTGTCAGAGCCTGTCCAGGGTGCCTCAAATCCAATGATCGGTTCTCGCGCTGGCATCGTGCGTTACTCCGCAAACTTGGATCCAGGCCTTATCGCCGAGACCCTGCGGGTTGTGAGGCCTGCTACTGCGACTGATAACCATACTCTCGCACACATTGAGTATTTTAGGCGTCAACTTGAAGCGGTTGAGACCGTAGACGAGGCGATAAGCGAGATCGATGCGGGGTATTTCGACGCAGGACACTTTCGTACTAAGGAAAGCTAGGTGCTTAACGACATCTACCAAGCCCTAGATCCCGTTGCATTCACGATCGGCTCTCTGTCGGTGCGTTGGTACGGCCTTGCTTACAGTCTAGGAGTGTTGTTCGCCGCCTTCCTGATAATCAGAGTCGCACGTCACTGGAAACTCAGAATAACCCCTGATCATGTTTTGACCATAGCGCTTGCTGCTATTATCGGCATCGTCGTTGGTGGTCGTCTTGGTTATGTGCTCTTCTACGGAGAAGGCTACTATTTTCAGCATCCGGAGCTTATCTTGGCATTCTCGAATGGTGGGATGTCCTTCCATGGCGGTGTGCTGGGTATGCTTGTGGCGCTGATAGTCGTAGCTCGCGTGACAACGATCCCGCTTATGACACTGGGTGATCTGATAGTGATTGCCGCCCCAGTAGGCCTCTTTATGGGCCGTGTGGCGAACTTCATTAACGGAGAGCTTTGGGGCGCTCAGACAACAGCACCCTGGGGGGTAGTGTTCGCTGGCGCAGGCGCGCTGCCGCGACACCCAACGCAACTCTACGAGGCTCTCCTTGAGGGTGTTGTACTGTTTGCAGTTCTGTACCTGTTATCGCGCAAGGTGCCCGCTCGACCACGAGGGACCTTTGTTGGCGTCTTCCTGGTTCTCTATGGTGTTTTTCGCATCGCTGTTGAATTCGTGCGTGAGCCTGACGCCCACATCGGTTATCTGCTTGGGGATTGGCTGACCATGGGCATGGTATTGAGCTTGCCATTGATTATAGCCGGTATCGCAGTCTTGGTCTTTGCTCAGGTTACCAGGTTGCCGCAGAGCGGTCCTCGCAAGTCATTGCCAGACAATGAGCCGTCTGCCGACGCCTCTGATGACGGTGGTACGGAAAACGACTGAACCTGATGCTGTCAGGGCGGCTTTTAAGCAGTACAATAGCAGTCAACTGAATTGCGGTTCCCACCTGTCAGGTTTGGAGCTGTAATCTAAGCTTATCTCTGGTATTTGCATCATCACAACACATGAGCGGGAGGACGGAAAATGGCAGCGATCGCAGAAGCGGAATATATCTGGAAGAATGGGGAATTGGTTCCTTGGGCGGACGCCACGACACATGTGCTCTCGCATGCCCTGCATTATGGAACTGCGGTATTTGAGGGAATCCGCTGCTATAAGACCGAGAAAGGCTCCGCTGTCTTTCGCCTTACCGACCACATGGAACGGTTGAGGCGTTCAGCTTTCATCATCGGTATGGATCTGCCGTACAGCGTCGAGGAATTGGTCGAGGCCACGAAAGCCCTGATCAAGACCAACAAACTGGAGTCCTGCTACATTCGCCCAATCGCATATCGCGGCTATGGCGCAGTAGGTGTAAATCCGCGTCCGGCACCAATCGATGTCGTCATCGCGGTATGGCCTTGGGATGCCTACTTGGGTGAGGGTGCCTTGGAAAACGGTATCGCTGCCGGGATCAGTTCCTGGCGCCAACGTGGCATCAACTCCATCCCCGGCGCCGTCAAATCATCAGCCAGCTATCTGAACTCCGGTTTGGCTCACATGGAGGCTTTGGATCATGGTTATGGCGAGGCTATCTTGCTCAACGAATCAGGATATGTGGCAGAGGGATCCGGCGAGAACATCTTCATCGTACGTGACGACGTGATCTCGACCCCACCGATATCTGATGGCTGCCTGGAGGGTCTGACGCGCAACTCCCTGATTGAGCTGGCGCTTGATTTGGACATTCCCGTTGTCGAGGAATCATTGGTGCGCACCGATCTGTACACTGCCGATGAGGTCTTCTTCACGGGTACTGCGGCAGAGCTTACCCCAATCGCCTCGATCGACAACCGTAAGATAGGCGAGCCTGGTCCTGTGACCAAGACCCTGCAGAAACGTTTCTTCGACGTTGTCTATGGCAAATTGCCAGAGTACGAGGATTGGAACGAATACGTCTGATAGTTGAGTAGCAGTTGGGAAAGAGGTGGTAGCAAGTGATGATACGCCTCTACGATACAACTTTACGGGATGGCGAGCAGCGCGAAGGTGTAAGCCTTACTGTTGAGGATAAGCTGAACATCGCACGCCGTCTCGATGCTCTTGGGGTGGCCTATATTGAGGGTGGGTTCCCGGTCTCCAACCCCAAGGACGCTGCATTCTTCGCACGTTCGGCTGAGCTCAAGCTCAAGCATGCTCAGCTGGTGGCCTTTGGCCTGGCCTGCAAGAAAGGGGCGGTTGCCGCCAAGGACACGGGGCTCAACACCCTAGCCTCCTGCAGCGCCCCGATTATAGCCTTGCTGGGCAAAGCCTGGGACATCCAGGTGGAGCAGGTCCTGCTAACCGACCGTGATGAGAACCTGCGCATGGTAGAGGAGTCTGTTCGGTTCCTCGTTTCCAAGGGTAAGCAGGTGTTCCTCGATGCCGAGCACTTCTTCGATGGCTACCTCAGCGATGCAGCCTATGCGCTAGCGGTGCTCGAGGCGGCGATCGCGGGTGGGGCCGCTGCGGTGGTTCTTTGCGAGACCAACGGTGGGGCTTTGCCCAGCGATGTATTCGACATCACGTTGGCGGTTGCGCAGACCCTGCGCGAGAGAGGCCATGGTGATGTGGAGATTGGTATCCACACTCATGATGACAGTGGTTGTGCTGTCGCCAACAGCTTGGAGGCGGTCAGAGCCGGAGCTACTCAGGTGCAGGGTACGATTAATGGTTACGGGGAAAGGGTGGGCAACGCCAACCTGCTAACCGTTCTGGCCAATCTGGAATTGAAGATGGGTTACGAGGTGGTTGGTCGCGACCGTCTGCGGCTGCTAACCTCCACCTCCCAGTTTGTCGCTGAAACACTGAATATCACTCCCGACCCACATCAACCGTATGTGGGTCAGAGCGCCTTCGCCCATAAGGGTGGTTTGCACGTTAGCGCCCATGACCGACTGTTGCATGCCTACGAACATGTCGATCCGGTATCGGTGGGCAATTTCGCCCATATCGTGGTCAGCGAGTTGGCGGGGAAGGTCTCATTACGAACCAAGGCCAGCGAATTTGGCATCACATTGCCAACGCAACCTCATGCTTTGGATTCGTTGCTAGATATGCTCAAGCAGCGAGAGGCCAAGGGTTACTCCTACGAAGTAGCCGATGCCTCGTTGGCGTTGTTGCTGCGCGCGCAGTTGGGCGAACCGGTGAAGTGCTTTAATCTGGAGTCTTTCAGGGTGATCGCCGATAAGCGCGAAGATGGCAAGGTGATGACGGAGGCTACCATCAAGATCCACGTGGGTGACGAGCGATTTGTGGCCACCGGAGAGGGGAATGGTCCGGTGAACGCGCTGGACGTTGCTCTGCGTTTGGCTATCAGACGTTTTTATCCGCAGATTGACGAGTTGCATCTCACAGATTACAAAGTGCGTGTGATAGATGAGAGCACCGGCACTTCCGCGGTCACGCGTGTTTTGATCGAGACCAGTGACGGTCACGAGACTTGGGGTACAGTGGGGGTTAGCGAGAACATAATCGAGGCTTCTTGGGATGCTTTGGTAGATGCAGTCACATATGGTCTGCTACGATGGAACAAAGACGAATCATAGGGCATTCAGCAACGATAGAACCAAAATTGTCATTCATGATCATGTTGTATTCGGGATCAGGAAAGGAGATATGATGATGGGCGCCAAACGTGCTTCTGATTTGGAGCTACAACGTCTATATCGGGCATTTGCCACACTCGACGATCCTGTTGAAATCAAGGCATTAATGGAGGATCTTTGCACTATACGGGAGGTAGATGAGATGGCTCAACGTCTCGATGTTGCCTTCAGGCTAGACGCGGGCGAATCTTATGCTTCCATTCAGGAGAAGACGGGCGTATCGGCAACTACCATCGCCCGTGTATCGAAGTGTCTCAATTATGGCGCTGAAGGTTATCGACGTATCATTGATGGCGAGCGGTAGGTATGGCGTTTGTTCATCTGCACAACCATACAGAATATTCGCTGCTTGATGGGGCAACCAAGGTCAAGGCAATGGCTCGCCAGGCTAAGGCCCTTGGCATGCCGGCGCTCGCTATCACCGATCACGGCTATATGTATGGAGTACCTGCATTCGTCAAAGCCTGCAATGCCGAGGGAGTCAAGCCGATTGTAGGTTGCGAGATCTACTTCACTCCCGACTCAGAACTCAGGCGCGATCGTAAGCCCGATCTCTATCACATGATCCTGCTGGCCAAGGACAATGTTGGCTATCACAATCTGATTAAGATCGTCTCGACAGCCGCGGTAGAGGGTTTCTATTACAAACCGCGTGTGACCTATGAATCACTGCGTGACCATGCCGAAGGTATTATCGCCACCAGCGCCTGTCTTGCCGGTGTGGTGCCATCATCCATCTTGCGCCGTCAGCCAGATGTGGCGCGTGATTGGGCCCGTAAGCTGGCCGCGCTGTTCGAGCCGGGTGACTTCTACATCGAATTACAGGATCAGGGTATAACCACCGATGAGGGCTTGACTCAGCATCAGTTGAACATCGAGCTGGACGCGCTGGCGCGCGAGCTGGGTCTCAAGACAGTTGCCGCTAACGATATGCATTATCTGCGCCAAAAGGACGCGCGTACGCAGGACATCATGCTCTGCATTGGTACCAACTCCAAGTTCAGGGATCCAGAAAGGATGCGCTTCGCCAACGATCAGTTCTACATGAAGAGCGAAGCGGAGATGCGTGAGGCGCTGAAGGATTTCCAGGATGCCTGTGACAATACCCTGGAGATTGCCGAGAAGTGCAATGTGACACTGCCAGGGGATATCATCTTGCCTGTCATCCCGTTGCCGGAGGGCGAGACGAATGAGAGCATGTTGCGCAGGGAGGCTCTGGCGGGACTGCGCAGACGTTATGGAGAGCAGCTTTCCGCTGAAGTGCTCGAACGCTTCGAGTACGAATATAAGATCATCTGTGACAAGGGCTTTCCAGCCTATTTCCTTGTTGTCCAGGAATTCACGCGTTGGGCTAAGGAAAACGGTGTTGGTGTTGGCCCGGGTCGCGGTTCGGCAGCAGGCTCCATCATCAGCTATGCATTGGATATCACCACCCTGGACCCATTGGCAAACGGTCTGCTGTTTGAGCGCTTCCTATCGCTGGAGCGTACCGAGATGCCTGATATCGATATCGACTTCGACGAGTACGGGCGCTTCAAGGTCATTGAGCATCTGCGCGAATTCTACGGTACCGAGAAAGTCGCACATGTCATCACCTACGGTTCGATGAAAGCCAAACAGGCGATCGTCGATGCCACAAGGGTCTTCGATTACCCCATCTACATCGGCGCGAATATCTCCAAGATGGTCTCGGATAAACCGGGAACCACTCTTAAGGGTACGCTGGGTATCCATGAGGACAAGAAGCGCAACCGCGATGAGGCTAACCCCGACCTTATCCGAGAGTATGCCGAGAATGCCGTGACCAAGGAGATCCTCGACGCGGCGCTGGAGTTAGAGGATTCAATCCGCGGTGAAGGCGTGCACGCCAGCGCTGTGATCATCTGCCGCGATCCCGTTGACGATCATGTGCCGGTGAAGGTCGACACCAAGGGCGGCGTGATCATCACCCAATATGACGGTAAATACAACGCCGAGCTCGGTCTGCTGAAGATGGACTTTCTCGGTCTGCGTACGCTTAATGTGCTGATGAAGGCCAAGGAATACGTCAAACGCAACCATGGAGTGGACATCGATCTGGATAACATCCCGCTCGACGATCCCAAAGTCTTCGAGCTCTTGCAACGCGGTGATACCTCGGGTGTGTTCCAGGTTGAGTCGGACGGTATGACGCAGCTTATCCGCAGCATGCGCCCTGATCGGTACTCTGACATCGTGGCTACCATTGCCTTGTTCCGTCCCGGTCCCTTGAATTCCGGTATGGCCAGTGACTTTGTCAAGAGCAAGACCGGCAAGCGTAAGACATCCTATTATGATGAGCGCCTCAAGGATATCCTTGAGGAGACCTACGGAACCATGGTCTACCAGGAACAGGTTATGCTGATCTCAATGCGGATGTCTGGCTTCACTGCCGGTGAGTCGGACCGTGTACGCAAGGCTATGGCCAAGAAAGACATATCCCTGATGAAGACCAAGGTCCAAACCTGGGCAGATGGTACTCAGGAGACCATGCAGGAGCATTGGCTTAATGGCGCCGAGCGCAATGGCTATTCTCGCAAGATCGCCCAGAAGATCTGGGACGATGTTGAGAAGTTCGCTGAGTACGCCTTCAATAAATCACATTCAGCTGCCTATGCCATCCTGGTGGTCCAGACGGCTTGGATCAAGGCTCACTATCCCATGGAGTACATGGCGGCGGTATTGTCCAGCTTTGTGGGCAAGGCCGATAGGTTGACTAAATATATCAACGATTGCAAGCAGAGCGGTATCGACGTGTTACCGCCCGATGTCAACTCGTCAGGAAGGGAATTCACTCCTACCACGCAAGGCATCCGCTTTGGTCTAGCCGGTATCCGAAACGTTGGCGAAGGCGCCGCGGATACGATCATCAAAGAGCGTGAGGCTGGCGGTCCGTTTACCTCACTACACGATTTCGTCTATCGCGTAAGCAACACCGGCTGCAATCGGAAGACTGTAGAATCCCTGATCAAGTCTGGAGCGTTTGACTCAACCGGTTATACCCGACGTCAGATGATGCGCTTCTTGGAGATCGACAACCTGATGGATATCGCGGCCAAGCGTCACCGAGATAAGGCCGATGGTCAGGTATCGATGTTCGATCTCTTCGAGGAGCACGGCACCGATTCGGGCTTTGAAGAGGACATCCCGCTGCCTGACGGCGTTGAATGGGATCGTCGCATCAAGCTTGCGTATGAGAAGGAGATCATGAAGATCTATATCTCTGACCATCCATTGCGGCCCTATGCCGAAACGCTGAAACAGATCGCAGACTACCCTTTGGGTGTGCTTATGGGGCGCAACGATGACGAGGATGCCCTGGATTCTGGTGTCGATGAGCAGGACCTGAGCGTTCCCGAGAACCGTACGATTACATTAGCCGGTATGGTGAGTAATCTAACACCAATGGTCTCGAAGAAGGGCGGCCGGATGGCCAAGTTCGAGCTCGAGGACCTGGAGGGCAAGGTCGAGGCCATCATCTTTCCACAACCGTTTGAGAAATGCGGCACGCAGCTCGAAGACGAGGCGGTTGTGCGCGTTCGTTGTCGCTATGAGCGCAGTGACAGGGGTTCTCAGATCATCGTCTCGGATCTCTCACCAATCTACCTTGAGGATGCCAAGATCCAGCATAGTGTCGTTGAGCTCAAGACGTACTCATCATCATTCAACCAGCGGGTCTCCAACCAACTCACCGTGCTGCTACACCGCTATCCTGGTCAAGACCCTGTTGTTCTCCAGCTGGTCAAACCGGATGGCGGCTTCTTCAGAGCCGAGCTACCTTCCACAGTGGACTCGACATCGGTTGAGCTGCGCAAAGAGCTGATCGAACTGCTTGGACCCAGCGCAGTGAACATCTAGATGTTACTTGACTGAAGACCTTCTTGCGGGATAAAGTGGATACAGAGAAGGCGGCTGACCAACCCAGATGAGAACGCCAATCAATAGGCGGGTCATTTAGATGACCAAATCGATGTGGTGACGGAGCCGCCTTCTTTCATTGTCTGAATCGTTTGGCGTCATTACTTGAATCAACCGGCCCGGCAAACCGGCCTTTCACTATTGTGCTTTAGTACTCTAGTGTGATAAAGTAGCGCGAGCTAAGTAACACTAAAGAAATCAAGCAGAAGGAGATCTGATGATTCCAGTGACCCCGCGCGGGTTCAAGGATATCCTGCCAGAAGAGGCACGCTGGCGGGAGAGCATCACCATGGGAGTGCAAAAGGTACTTTCTTCGTGGGGCTATGCTCCTATCGAGACGCCAACACTCGAAGTGCTCGAGGTGCTGGAGCAGGGTGGCCAGCTAGCCAAGATGCCCTTTCGGCTATTCGATGCCGACGGCGCTCTCTTGGTGCTGCGCCCCGATGTCACCCTACCAATCGCTAGGATGGTGGCCTCGCGACTGGAGGAGATCACCAAGCCATTACGCTTCCGCTATGTGCAATCTGTCTTCAGGGAAGAGGAATCATTGCGCGCTCAATCGCGCGAGTTCACGCAGATCGGCGTGGAATCGATAGGCTTGTCTGGTGCCGCTGCAGATGCAGAAGTCATCTTGTTGCTGGTGGAGGCGCTTAAGGCTTGTGGTCTCCGGGATTTCACTGTGGCATTCTGTACGGTCGGAGTGCTGCGCGACCTACTGGACGCTTGTCTGCGTAATGGCGAGGTTGACGATTCTTGGCGCAGCACTGTGCTGGCAGCTTGTCATGAGAACAATCTCGTTGCAGTGAGACGGCTGGCAGATGACGCGCGTATCGACTCCCGTCATGCAGCGGCACTGCGAGGTCTGTTAGATGTACGTGGTGGGCGAGAGGCGATCGATGCCTGCAGAAGACTAGTTGAGCCTTTAGGCTGCGTTGATGGCTTGGACGTGTTGGCGCAGACCTACGACATCATCGACCAACTGGGCGCTGCCGAACACGTAACGGTGGACTTCAGTGTGATGAGCGCCTTCGACTATTACACGGGGCTGGTTTTCGAGGCCTATGCCCCCGGCTTGGGTGTGCCATTGGGAAGTGGCGGACGTTACGACCGAATGCTCGAAGCCTATGGCACCAATGCGCCGGCTGCCGGCTTCGCATTTGGTTTGGAGCGCGTTATGCACGCGTTGCTGGAACAGGATGCAGCGGCCGATGTTGTCACCGACAGCTCTGTCATCGAAGAGGTTATCATCGATGTATCCAACCCAATCGCAGCTTTCCAAAGCGCGGCAGAGTTACGCCGACAAGGCAAACCCGCGGTATTGGTAACAACGCGAGAGGACTGCTGAACATGGGAGAAGTGAACACTAAGGATTCGCGGCTGAAGATCGCCGTGCCCAAGGGCGCCCTCTATCCCCAGAGTGTTGAGTTATTCGCGAAGGCAGGATTGGATGTAAGCGGATTGGATGATCCTGGCAGGCAACTCGTCTTCTATAACCAAGGCGTGGAGTTCTATATCGTCAGGCCTACCGATATCCCGGTTTTTGTCAGCTACGGTGGTGTGGATTGCGCTATCTGCGGCAAGGACTCACTGGTTGAGGCAGCGTTGGAGGTTGTGGAGTTGGCTGATCTGGGCTATGGCGCCTGTCGATTCGTTGTTGCCGAACCAGAGCAGGCATTGGGAGCAGCCGAGGATGCCTATCGACGATTGGGTATCATGCGCATTGCCACCAAGTACCCGCGCATCACTAAGGAGTACTATGACCGCGAAGGTGTTCAGGTTGAGATAGTGAAGATGCATGGCAACATCGAATTGGCACCGCTGTGTGGCATGGCTGAACGGATTGTGGATATCACGGCGACGGGAACAACGTTGCGGGAGAACAATCTGGTGATCGTCGATGAGGTGCTACAGTCCACAGCGCGGTTTGTAGGCAACCCAGCAAGCGTACGCATCGATTCCAGGGTAAGAGGGCTGGCGGAAGAATTGGCGGTACTGGTATGAGGATTGTGAAGTTGGCCGATGGCCAGAGTCCAGATATGCAGCTGTTGCGCAGGGAATCTGTCTTCGAAAGCGATATAACGCAAGCGGCAATGGATATCATCACTGCTGTCAGAGAACGTGGTGACGATGCCCTGAGAGAGTACACCCTGCAACTCGATCAGGTAGACCTGCAGGAGTTCAGAGTGTCGGAAGAGCAGATCCACTCAGCAGTGCGTCAGGTTAGTGAGGATGTGAAGGAGGCACTACAGATCGCTGCCGCGTCAATCATCGATTTCCATCGACGTCAAGTGCGCCAGAGCTTCTTCGACGCGCGCTCTGATGGCTCGCTTGTAGGTAGTCGCGTCACGCCATTGGCCAGCGTGGGGGTCTACGTTCCCGGAGGACGTGCCCAGTATCCGTCTACAGTGCTGATGAACGTCCTGCCGGCCAGGGTCGCCGGTGTTAAGCGCATTGTCATGGTCACGCCACCGCAATCTGACGGCAAGGTTGATCCGGTCACGTTGGCGGCGGCGAGCATCGCCGGAGCAACCGAGATCTATGCGGTTGGAGGGGCTCAGGCCGTTGCGGCTCTGGCCTATGGAACCAATCAGATAGAGGCTGTCGACAAGATCACCGGACCCGGGAACGCCTATGTGGCCGCCGCCAAGCGCTTGGTGAGTGGGGATGTGGGCATCGATATGATAGCCGGACCGTCAGAGGTGTTGGTGTTGGCGGATGAGACAGCTCGAGCCGATCTGATTGCCATAGACCTGATGGCTCAAGCCGAACACGATCCAAAGGCAGCCTGCTATCTTGTCACTACGGATGAGTATCTGGTGGCAGATGTCGAGGAGGCTATCGAGGCCTTCCTTGAGCGCTCGCCGCGTGCCGATATCACGCGCAAATCACTTGATGACAATGGCTTGGCCTTGATCTGCCCCAATCTGGCTACCGCGCTCTTAGCGGTCAACACCATAGCGCCCGAGCATCTGGAGATCCAGATGGGTCAGCCGATGGAGTTGCTGGGATTGATCGATAATGCCGGCGCGATATTCCTCGGTCCCTGGACGCCGGAGAGTGTTGGCGATTATGTCGCTGGCCCTAACCACACACTGCCAACTGGAGGAACCGCTCGCTTCTCAAGTCCTCTGTCTGTCGATGATTTCTGTAAGCGATCTAGCGTGATCAGCTATTCGTATGCCGCGCTTGAGAAGGATGCGGCGGCTATTGAGACCATCGCCGATTGTGAGGGACTGTGGGCGCACGCACAGGCTGTGCGGCATCGCATCGCTCTGGCGGAGGAATACACAAACGCTGAGGAGGATGGCCAATGAGGTCTGTACGCCCTGCAGCGGCACATCTGGCTGATCTGGAGTCCTATGATCCTCGCTATCTACCGGCACGGATCTATCTCAACGCTAACGAGAATCCCTATGGACTGCCTCTTCAGGCACAGGAGGACCTGCTTAAGCAGTTGGAAGCTGGATTGGAATACCATCGCTATCCCGACCCCTTGGCAAAGGAGCTGCGTGGCCGTTTGGCTCAAGACCTTGGTGTTGACGAGCAGGGAGTACTGTTGGGCAATGGTGGTGATGAGATCCTCTTCGATATCCTGCTTGCCTATGGCGGACCAGGCCGTACGCTGCTGAGCATGCCGCCTACCTTCTCGGTATACACCAGCGATGCTCAGGTTAGTGGCACACAACTGGTGGAGATCGCCCGTGATGATGAAGGCAATCTTGATGAGGCGGCGGTTCTAGAGCGCGTGAGCAAGGGTGATATCGACATCGTGATGATCGCCTCGCCCAACAATCCTACTGGCGGATGTGCTCGCACCGACTTCCTGTTGACGCTGCTGGATGCTACTGATGCCTTGGTGGTGGTTGATCAGGCGTATGTGGAATTCGCCGATGAGCAGGCGGACATGAGCGGATACATCGACAAGCATCGCAATCTGGCCATCGTGCGCAGCTTCTCGAAAGCCTATGCTCTAGCTGGTATCCGCCTAGGGTATCTTATCGCGAACACCGAGGTTATCAAAGAGTTGCTCAAGGTGCGCCAGCCCTATAGCGTGGACCGCTTCTCCGCTCTTGCTGGTATCGCAGCGCTTGCGGCTAAGAAACAGATGCTGCGCAGTGTAGAGCAGATGGTGGCTCAAAGGCAGAGGGTTGGTGGGGAGCTGGCGGCCATGCCCGGCATCCGGGTATTTGCCAGCAGCGCGAATTACCTGCTGTTCTCCGTGCCCGATGCCCATGCTATCTGGCAGCGTCTCTATGATCGCTACGGTATCCTGGTGCGTGATTTCTCTGCCACTTTGGGCCTAAAGGACTGCCTGAGGGTGAGCATGGGCACAGCCGCGGAGATGGATGAGTTCCTGCAGGCTTTGACGGCATTACGGACTGAGGCGGGCGTTACGTGGCAGACAGGAGAGGAAAGATGATGAGAGAGACTCACATCGAGCGAGAAACCAGAGAGACAAACATAGTCCTGTCCCTAGCCCTTGAGGGCTCGGGAATGACCTCCATCGATACCGGTGTTCCCTTCTTCGATCACATGTTGGAGGCCTTTGGCAGGCACGGTCTCTTTGATCTGAGCGTCAAGGCCGTAGGCGATCTGGCAGTCGATGCGCATCATACTGTAGAGGATGTTGGAATCGTCTTGGGGCAGGCACTCGCCCAATGCTTGGGCGACAAGAAAGGCATCACCCGCTTTGGCGATGCCCTGATGCCCATGGATGAGGCTTTAGTTCTGGCTGCCGTGGATATCAGCGGCCGTGGTCAGCTGCATTGGGATGTAGCGTTGCCCATCGAGTTCATTGGCAGCTTTGATAGCTCGCTGTTCAAGGAGTTCCTCATCGCGTTGGCTGGCAATGCTGGCCTGACGTTGCACGTACGTGGGCTGGCTGGCGAGAATTCACATCATATCATCGAGGCTGCAGCAAAGGCTACGGCTAGGGCGCTGGCAGTGGCGGTTGCCCTTGATATACGCGTAGGCGACCGAGTGCCTTCGACTAAGGGAAGTATCTGAAGTATGAAGGCTATCGTCGTTGACTACTGTGGGGGTAATCTGCGCAGTGTCCAGAAATGTCTTGAGCTTGCAGGCTGTGAAGCGGTCGTCAGCAAGGATGCCAGTGATATCCGCGGCGCGGATGCCATAGTGTTACCCGGCGTGGGCGCTTTCGCTGATGCCTCACGCACGATGTTGGCTAGTGGCCAGATGCAGGTCATTCGTGAGCGCGTGAGTGAGGGAGTACCTTTTTTAGGCATCTGCCTTGGTATGCAACTGCTATTCGATTGTGGCGACGAGGGGATGCCTGAAGGTGAGCTTGCCGAAGGGCTTGGCCTCTTGAGTGGCAGATGTCGACGCATCAGTAGCATCAATGTTGAGGGCAAGCGTCTCAAGGTGCCGCATGTTGGCTGGAACCAGGTGCAGATAGTCGCGCAGCAATCTGAGGAGATCGCGTCTTTGTTCTCAGGCATTGCCGATGGTTCGAATTTCTATTTCACGCATTCCTATCAGTGCGAACCCGCATGCAGCGCAGATGTACTGGCAACCGTAGTACACGCCGAGCCGTTTGCCTGTGTTGTGCGTAGGGGCTCTGCGTATGGCGTGCAGTTCCATCCGGAGAAGTCATCGCAGAAGGGTTTGATGGTGGTGGCGAATTTCGTTGGGATTGCGGAAAGGAGCCGTTGATGCAGATATTGCCAGCTATAGACCTACTTGAAGGTAAGGCAGTTCGTCTTGCCAAGGGCGACTACAATGCAGTCACTATCTATAACGATGATCCGATTGCGCAGGCCATGGACTTCAGGCAGCAAGGTGCTCGTTGGTTACATGTGGTGGACCTCGATGGTGCGCGCAGCGGCGAGCCTGCCAACCTGCCGATAATCGAGCGGATTATCGGTGAGACCGGTTTACAGGTTGAAGTGGGCGGCGGTGTGCGCAGTCTTGAGACCATCGAACGCCTGGTATTGGCCGGCGCAAGCAGAGTGGTGCTTGGCACCAGGCTGGTTGTCGACCCAGCGTTCGCCAAGCAATCTGTAGCTCAATTCGGTGACATCATCACTGCTGGCGTAGACGCTCGAGATGGCGAGGTGGCAATCTCCGGATGGTGTGAAGGCGCTGGTATTCCCGCAGAAGAACTGATTGCCCAACTGGCGGCGTGGGGTATTTGCCATCTGGTCTATACCGATATCTCGCGTGATGGCATGCAGACCGGCATCGATGTCGCAGCATACGATCGCATAAGCCGATGTGCGGGGTTCCCGGTTATCGCGTCAGGCGGGATTGGCAGCTTGGATGACATCAATGGCTTGGCGCATCTGGGTTCCGAGCGGATAGAGGGAGTGATCGTTGGCCGGGCGATCTATGAGAATGCCTTTACTGTGGAAGAAGCTGTGAGAAGTATGGAGGCGACATGTTGACTAAACGAGTGATACCGTGTTTGGATGTCAAGGATGGCAGAGTGGTGAAAGGCGTCAGTTTCGTCAACTTGCGCGATGCGGGTGATCCCGTTGAGCTGGCCGCAGCCTATGACAGGGCGGGTGCCGACGAGGTGGTATTCCTCGATATCACAGCTACACACGAAGGGCGCAAGACCACCATCGCTATGGCCGCACGAGCCAGTGAGGAGCTGCATATACCTTACGCAGTGGGTGGGGGCTTCAGCGACATCGCCGATATCCGTACCATGATAGCCGCCGGTGCCGACAAGATAAGCATCAACACCGCGGCTGTGAAGGACCCCGCTCTGATCACCGCTGCCGGTGCCGCCTTCGGTTCGCAGGCGATTATCTGCGCCATAGATGCAAAGCGAGTGGGTTCAACGGATAAATGGCAGGTTTACCTGAGCGGTGGACGTGTTGCCACCGATCTTGATGCGGTTTCGTGGGCCCAAGAGGCCAGTCGCAGAGGCGCTGGTGAGATATTGTTGACGTCGATGGATCGCGACGGGACCAAGGATGGTTTCGACATCGCGCTTACCAGAGCGGTCGCGCGTGCCGTGGATATCCCGGTGATCGCCAGCGGAGGAGTTGGCAAGCTCGAGCATTTTGCCGAGGGTATCTTGGAGGGAGAGGCCGACGCTGTCTTAGCTGCCAGTGTCTTCCATTTTGGCGAATTGACGATCAGACAGGTCAAGGAGTACATGGCCGGTCAGGGCATCCCAGTGCGGCTTGATTGATGTCAAAGCTCGAGATAGGAGTCTCAAGGTGGATTTGAGATACGATGAGAATGGCTTGATACCTGCCATTGTGCAGCAATATGATAGCGGAGAGGTATTGATGATGGCATACATGGATGCCGAGTCGTTGCGCCTCACGTTACAGACTGGTACAACTTGGTTCTGGAGCCGCTCGCGGCAGGAACTCTGGAACAAGGGCGCGACCAGTGGCAATGTCCAGCACGTGATGGAGCTGTTCTACGATTGCGACGAAGACTGCCTGTTGGTCAAGGTCGACAGCCCCGGGCCAGCCTGTCATACCGGCCAGCGCAGTTGTTTCTTCAGAAAGGTTGATAATGGGTGAGAGAACCGCAGGCGTTGTTGATGGAGACCTGGGTCTCACACTGGCGCAGTTGTCCGAGACAATCCGCAACAGACGCTACGCGTCGCCTGAGCAAAGCTATACAGCTCGGTTGCTCACCGAGTCGGTAGATTTGCTGCTGAAGAAGATTGGCGAGGAGTCAACTGAGTTAGTGTTAGCCGTCAAGGATGATGATCACGATCACATCAGATATGAGGCAGCCGATCTACTTTATCATCTGCTGGTATTGATGGAGCGAACCGGTATCACGGGCGCTGAGCTGGCGGGAGAACTTAACGCTCGCATGCACTAACCTAGCGCTAGAGCTAAACGCCCGCATGTGCCAATCAGCCGTGCTGATCAGCTGCGGGTTCAATTCGCGAGCTCATTGCCATGGATTTATACGGAAGAAGTGCCGCCTTGGCTGTCAGTGACAGGCGGAAACGCTATAATCATAGGCACTGAGATATTTGCAGGCCCCAGTTCCGAAAAGGTTATGTACGCGGTCTCCCAGATGAAAGGCACTATGAGCACAGCAGATTCCACCAGATTCTCGCATATCACCATCGGCCAAGACGCGGATGGAGCTGAATCATCCGAAGAGGAAATCGAATTCATCGGCGCCGTGGAGCTGGTTGAGGCTTCTGTATCATGTGTGGGAACCAATCAGGACGAAACGCCTGCGCTAGCTGCAGAAGGCGTATCGTCTGGACAGCCGGAGAGCAGGACGCGCGACTTCAAGCCAGCCGAACAACAGCAGGCGCAAGTCGATGGTGACGAGCAACCGATGCTATTAGCGCGTAGGATAACATTGGGGCTCTGTGCGATGGGGATTGTCGCCGCAGCGGTATACATCATGGATTACTGGGGAGTAATCAGTCTGCCTTTCTGACGATGGGGTGAACGGGTTTGGCAAACGAAGAAGAAATCCAAACGAATAACACGATGTTGGAGCGAGAGTCAAAGGCCCGCCGAACCAAGGTCGTCCTGATTGTCATAATCGCGCTGTTGATTTTGGCCATTGCCGCTCTGGCAGTTGTCTCATATAACTTCCTCTTCTTGGATAAGGGCAACGAGATACTGGCAGTTGAGCCAGTAGAGGATATCGCGGGCAGCGATCTGAAAGATACGCAGATACCCGAAAGCGCTCGCGTCAAGACCACGACCATACCCGATCTCGTCTCCTGTTTTGGCCTGACAATAACCGAGGCCAGCACCAGGTTGGGCGTTGATTACCAGCTGACCAAGACCGAAGAGGTCACAGAACCAGAGAATCCCGACATCAAGCAACTAGCTACCTTCACCTATGAGCCGCTGACGGAGACTGATACCTCGACCGCGGCTACTGGCAGCGCCTTCACCACGCGAACCAAGGCGCAGATACTCAATATCTACGCCAGTCTCAACGGAGAGGGCAAGATAATCGAGCTCTATTATGTGGGCTCAATGGACCTGCTTGGTTATCCCACATCTGACTTTGCGAGTTTGGTGGAGACCTCTGACACATTTAGCGGAATCCTTAAATCCGCTGGAGTAAAGGCTGCTGATTTTAGCTATACGGCGCCCGAAGTGGATGCCTATACCACCTATGTCGATCCTGAGGCAGAGCCCAAGCGCATCAAGAAGCAGAGCTTCACGCTGTCTGGCTCGACTACCTCAGAAACCGCGCCGAAAACCTGGAGCATCACCATCAACTATGACTTCAATTCGGATTCTGTATCAGACGGTGCAGAGCAGACCGAGTCGAATCGAACGATACATCTTCAACTTAAATAGACGGTTTAATGCCATTATAGCCTATGGCCGATACTGCGAAGCTGGATTCGGCGGAGTTGTTACGTCACGATAACTCGAAGCTGGATTCGGTGGAGCTATTGCGTTAACGGTGAAAGGGGTCACTCCACGTTCTTAAGCGAGGAGACCATCTCAATGCGTATTATCTCGCGGTACATGATGATATTGACGATAGCCGCGAACGCAGCGGTGAGGATCGCCGAGAGCGCAAAGCTTTGCCAAAGCAGATCACTACTGAACATAAAGGAATCGACCTCGATGGTTGCGATGATATAGCGTTCGAGCCCCACTCCAAGAGCTAGACCGAAGATGATGCCCACCACGGTGAGTATGATAGCCTCGCGATAGACATAGGCGGCAAGCTCGCGATCTAAAAAACCCAGAACCTTGATTGAAGCCAGCTCGCGATTGCGCTCCTCCATATTGATCGTCATCAGAGAGAAAAGTACAACGAACACCAGAGCGGCAGCACTGATGACCAACACCCAGACCACGTATTTCAATGCTCCGACCATCGATCCAAGCTCTGCAGCGTTTTCCTCCATATAGGTGGCTCCGGTAACAGTGTCCATATTCAGGACAGAGTCAGGGATGCTATCGCTGCCTTCTGACAGCAGCGCGAGTATCTGATTCGATTCCGGACGATCAGAAAAACCCTGCTCATACAATCCTGGCGAGATGTAGACGTAGTGGAAGATGTAGTTCTCCATCACCGCTGAAACCGTGAAGTTCGCCTCATTGCTGTCCAGGTCACGCAACAGGATGCTGTCTCCGGGCTCAAGGTCCAGGCTGCGGGCCAAACCGGCAGTCACAACCACGCCTTGGTCGTCAAGGCTGATAGGAGAGCCATCGCTTGAAGTTCGGAAATCAATGAAGCGTTGGAAATCGGCCGGATTATCCGGTGAGGCCAAGAAGACGTTCCTGCTGCTTCCGTCCGCGATTGCCTCGACAGGCTGTTGGCTAAGCGTGGTGAAGCTGTCCGCTGCGTTGGTCGAATCCAAAGCCGAGAACAAGGCAGCTCTGTCCTCATCGGAAGCATCGTTCTTGAAATCCAACTGCACGTCGTAGCGCAATATCTGGCCAAATTGCTTAGGGCTCACTGTTGACAGCGAATCATGTAGTCCAAAGCCTGCGAACATCAAGGCGGTACAACCCGCTACACCTATCAGCGTCATGAACAGACGCTTCTTATAGCGGAAGAGGTTGCGCAGTGTCACTTTGTGCAGGAAGCTCAGGCGTCGCCAAAGTGGTTTGATGCCCTCGACCAAGCTATGCTTGCCGGCTGGCGGCGCTGCTGGGCGCATGGTCTCGGCCGGGGCCTCATGCATGATATGGCGGGTGACCAACAAAGCCGGCACTGTGGCTGTGACTACTGCGACACCAATCGAAAGCAGGGCATAGGGTATATCGAATGGCACCGGTATAGCTGGAACGGAATAAATCGTGCCATAAGCATCGAATATCAAGGGCGGGATGACGTTGTAGCCAAGCACCACACCAATCAGCCCGCCAATCAACGAGGCGCTGAGCGCGTAGAACAGGTAGCGGCCGAACAGCGAACCGTTGCGGTAGCCTAAGGCCTTGTAGGTACCTATCTGGGTGCGGTCTGAGTCCACTAGTCGGGTCATAGAAGTCATGGAGACCAGTGCCGCAATGAGGAAGAAGAGGATCGGGATGGTGGTGGCCAGTGCCATGATCTGCTCGGCCGCGCTCTTGAAGCCGTAGAGTCCGGGATTATCCTCAAGATCGAGGAGATACCATTTGGGTGGCTCTAGGGTGGCTAGATCCTCTTCGGCTGAAGCCAGTTGCTCTTCAGCGTCGCTGATCTCGAGCAGGGCTTCATCGCGCTCGGCCTCGAATTCCTTCATACCTTGGGCGTAATCAGCCTCCCCAGTTAGAAGTTCCTCACGACCGGCCGCCCAAGCAGCCTGACCATCATCGATCTGCTGTTGAGCGCTGGCGAAGCGGGCTTCTGCTTCTCTCTGACCGGCTTCAAGCTGTGCCTTACCCGCATCGAGCTGCTGCTGGCTTGTTTCCAGCTGTTGGAGGCTAGCATCGAGGGTGGCCTTGGCCGCGTCCAATTGTGCGCGCGAGGCTGAGAGTTGCTGTGACGTCTCGTCTAGTTGTGCCTTGGCTGCTTCAAGCTCAAGACCGGTGGCATCGAGCTGCTGTTGCTGCGTTGTCAACTCGGCTTCTGCCAAGTTGAATTGGAGCGTGAGGGCTTCACGTTGGGACTGTATCGCTGCCAGCGCTTCGGCATACCCGGGATCATCAGTGTCAAGCGCGGCTTCCTGCGAGTCCAGCTGCTGGAATGCCAAGGTCTTTTGCTGCTGCAGCTCGTCGTTTGCGGCTTGAAGTTGTGTCACACCTAGTTGGTACTGCTGATAGCCGTCCAGGTATTCCGCTTCACCTTGCTGGTAGAGCTGGAGACCCTGTTGATATTGGGCTTCCCCCTGCTCGTACTCGGCCAAACCGGTTTGGTATTGTGAGCGACCTGCAGCCAGCTGAGCGTAGCCGTCATCTAGACGGGCACGCTCCGAGGCGATTTGCGCTGAATAGGCAGATTTATTTTCATTGAGACTGGCTTTTCCTGTTTCCAGCTGGGATGCAGAATCATCCAGTTGCGCCCAGGCATCATCCAGTTCGACACGGGCATTCTCGAGTTCGGCTTCTGCGTCTGCGAGTTGCGCTCGCCCATCGGCGATCTCTCGCCGCCCTTCATCCAACTCGGAATTGGCTTCGCTCATCAAAGTGTCATAGCGCTCAACGCTTCTTGTCTCGCCAACAATGGTGAGGGCATCGATTGTCGGTTTGATGGCGGCGAGGTATTCGGAAGAGAAGAACGAGCTGTTCGCCTCTTGTGTGACAAGGTAGATTTCGGTGTATACCTCGAGGTTGAAGTCCTCTGTTGGGATCAGGAAGAATGCGTCGATGTGTCCGTTACCGATATCGTTAGTGCCGCGATTCTCGCTCACGTACAAAGGTGATTGAGCAGTACCAGTGATGGTGTAGCTGACGGCCTTCAGGCTGTCGAAGATATCATCATCGCTACCTGATCTGAAGGTGACTTCATCGCCAAGCTCAAGTCCGCTGGTTCGCAAGAAGTTCGGTTCGACTAGACATTCGCCACTTGCTTGCGGCAGTCTTCCTTCAAGAATCAGGGGAGCGTTGAGGGTATCACGGCTATCATCGATTGAGAGAAGCTGGATGTTGTATGTAGTGTCGTCTTGTTCCAACAATACGCTGGCGGAATAACCCGGAGAAAGCTCTTGCACGCCGTCTGCTCGCTGGATCGCGCTGACATCGTCATCATCGAAGCCTAACGTTGAGACCAGTTTGATATCAGCGTAGCGCTGCTGCTCCAGATAGGCATCGCCTGCCATCTGCATATAGGGTCCGGTAAGTCGCAGGCCAGCGAAGAAGGCTACGCCCAGCGCTGTGATTATCAGGATCGAGAGAAAGCGCGGGAGAGTCTGCTTGATTTGGCGAAGGGAGCTTTTAACAAAGGCCGAACGCATCTGTCACCATTCGATCGTCTCTACCGAAATCGGATTGGGGTTGAGCTCAATGCTCTCTGCCTTGCCGTTACGGATATGGATGACACGGTCCGCCATTGGCGTCAGCGCCAGATTATGGGTGATGATCACCACGGTCATGCCGCGATTTCGGCAGGCATCCTGTAATAGCGATAAGACTACCTTGCCTGTTGCATAGTCGAGCGCACCGGTAGGCTCGTCACAGAGCAGGAGCTTGGGGTTCTTAGCCAAAGCGCGGGCAATGGCTACTCTCTGCTGTTCGCCACCAGAAAGCTGAGCCGGGAAATTCTCTACTCGTTGTCCGAGGCCAACCTCGTGCAGTACATCTTCGGCATCAAGCGGAGCTTTGCAGATCTGAGCTGCGAGTTCGACGTTCTCCAAAGCTGTGAGATTAGGGATAAGATTATAGAATTGGAATACGAAGCCGATGTCATTACGGCGGTATAGGGTCAAGCCGCGCTGATCGAGTGCGGCAACATCTGTGCCATCAACCAGCACTCTTCCGCTGTCGCAGGTATCCATGCCACCTAAAATGTTCAAAACAGTAGACTTACCGGCGCCGGATGGCCCTACGACAACGGCCAGCTCACCCTTCTCGATGATGAACGATACACCATCCGCGGCACGCACCAGCACCTCACCAGTGTGATACTCCTTGATTAGATCTTCCACTACTATAAAGCTCACAAGCGAGCCTTTCTACACCATGTGGCCAAACTAGCTTGAGCGCACAGCCGCTATCGATCTGGCTGTGACCATGCGGTGACCAACTGTCTTACTCGAACTTCTTCTGAACTATGCCCCAATATCTCCTCGAGGTTGCCCTCGGCTAGATTCTTACCAATCAATACTTCTGAACACTTGTTGAATTATGAACACGTGTTTAGTAGTATCGTAATGATAAGGGAAAAGAGCGACAAGGTGCAATGCACAGTTGTAATCACTGTGTTTACTAGTGGACACATGTCGCTTGTCTGTTGAGTCATACACCAATTCAACAGATTGTCGACTTGTCACAGCTGATGTCATGATGAGGAAGGAGGTCGGATGAGGAATCAACAGGAAGATAGGCGATCACGCAAAACCAAATCGCTGATCCAGAAGGCGCTCATCGAGCAATTATCGACTCAAGAGCTCAAGGACATCTCCGTCAGCGAGATCGCGGTTCGCGCCGACATCAACCGAGGCACATTCTATCTTCATTATCGCGATGTCTACGATGTCTTCGAGCAGCTGGAGCAGGGACTCTTCGCGGAGTTCATGATTTTCATCGCAAAATACAAAGAGTATCCAGCTGGCTCCCGTATCAGCGTATTGCTTGATCTCTTCCAATACATCGCCGCCAATTCGGAGGTGTTCACGATAATCCTGCACACGAAGGAAGCGACTATCCTTTCGCGTATCATCGAGAGCAGTCGCCCTCAGAATAAGGATGAGTGGGAGGGTCTTTTCGACGGTGGTGACATCACGAGTTTTGATTATCGCTATGAATTTGTCGCTTATGGCTGTGTGGCGATGTTGAGGCGTTGGTTTGAGGGCGGTATGGTGCAGTCAGCAGAGCAGATGGCTACACTGGCAGAGGAGTTGATGGCTGGCATCCTCACGGCGAGTTGATCGTGTCAATTGCCAAAAGAATCAACTTGGCGTTTGCCTTCTGCCTGTGCTACACTATGCAAGCTGTTTTTGGGCGTTTCCCAATGGGACCACTCAAAACAGAGAAGTGGGAGCGTGCTCCCCACCTTACGGCGCTTTGAAGCTGCTGTATGGTCGTTCAAAGAGATAATCGATCTTCTCTGATCGTCTTTGTTCGCCCGTCGGCCTTGCGCTGGCGGGTTTTTTATATCCGATCTTCATCATCTATGGAGGTGAACGTACTATAAGCACACAAGAGCCCAGGCTCAACGAGGAGATCAGAGCCTCTCAGTGCCGACTGATCGGGGTTGACGGTTCACAGCTTGGCATCTTCTCACTTCAGGACGCGCAAAGGGTGGCGGACACTCAAGGTCTCGATCTGGTGGAAATCGCACCAGACGCCGAGCCACCGGTCTGCAGGGTAATGGACTATGGCAAATTCAAGTATGAGCAGGCCATGAAAGCAAAGCAAGCTCGCAAGAACCAAACCCGCATCGAGATCAAGGAGATGAAATTCCGTCCCAAGATCGATACGGGTGACTTCGAGACCAAGAAGCGGCACATCCAGCGATTCCTGGCGGGTGGCGCCAAAGTCAAGGTGACCATCATGTTCCGGGGGCGCGAGATGGCTCACCCTGATCTGGGGCTGAACATCCTGGAGAAGCTCGCGGCTGATCTGAAGGATGAGGCTGTGATTGAGAATCAGCCCAAGCTGGAGGGTCGCAATATGTTCATGCTGCTGTCCCCGCTCAAGAAGCGCGAAGTGAGTGCAGCCAGCAGCAAACAGGAGAATCCTGAAGAAACACAGGAGACGCCACAATAACAGGTGCCCTTAACCAGCACTTGGAACAGAAGCGCTGAGCGGACGTCATCAGAGGCTCCGCCAGTGGTGAACGATTGTCAGTAAAGGAGTTCGATCATGCCCAAAATGAAGACTCATCGAGGCACTGCCAAACGCTTCAAGATCACCGGTTCCGGCAAGATCATGCGTGCAAAAGCCTACAAGAGCCACATCCTGGAGAAGAAATCTCCCAAGCGTAAGCGTAACTTCAGGCACGAGACCGAGGTTGCGGCCTCTGACTTTAAGGTAATCGCCCGCAATCTGGGAATTCGCTGATATCCGTCAGATCGGCGTAACCGATCATCATCTTGATTTGAGGAGTGATTAAATATGTCTCGTGTAAAAAGAGCCGTGAGTGCTAAGAAGAAGCGTCGCGTTGTTCTAGCTCGTGCCAAGGGTTACTATGGCGCAAAATCCCGTTCATATCGTGCCGCAAAAGAGCAGGTGCAGCATTCACTGCAGTATGCGTATAGGGATCGCCGCAATAAGAAGCGCGTCATCCGTCGTCTATGGATCACCCGCATCAATGCCGCAGCGCGTATCAATGGTCTTTCCTATTCGGTATTCATGAACGGCCTGAAGAAAGCCGGAGTTGTGTTGGACCGCAAGGTACTTGCTGACATGGCCGTTAACGACGCCGCTAGCTTCGCAGCCCTGGCCGAGATTGCCAAGAAGGCACTTGCAGCCTGAGCCACTAGCTTTAATTGACTGCCAGGTTTTTGCCTCAGCCGAACGTCTGGGACACCAGCCTTAGTTGACTGCTAGGTTATATTCGCTCATCCGAAAGTCACAGAATGCGAATTGGGTGTCAATGAAATTGTACATCCGAGTGTACGAGTGCAAGCGAGCCCAAGCATCCGAGTGTCAGCGAGCCCGAGCATTCGAAAAGTAGCGAATTAAACCACCACTGATTGGGAGAAACTCAACCAGTGGTGGTTTTCTGTATAGAAGCCTCGAGCTCTTTTTGGTTATTAGGATGTGTGTCATATAGGACAGAATATGGCTTATAGCAATGTGTGTCTGATTGTTTTTTCTGGTTTTCCCCCCACTTTGCATATATTTTTCGTACACGCATAAGCCAATGGGGGTAGGTGCTGGAGGTTTTCGGGATACTCAACACCGTAGTAGCTTGTGTCTATAAACTCTCGGCTTAGAATCTCTTATCAAGTCCGGTCTCATACGTAATCGAAAATAATATGCATATGTCCCAGAAAACGATTTAATCCACCACAAGCTTAAGCAGGAAGTTAAGAGACAGGTATGATGAGCGTTCTGTTCTGCGAGGAGCTTTGTCCCATGATGAGCGTTCTGTCGTATCTGGCACGTTCTCAACTGTAATGAGCGCAGAATGTTATTCGAGCAAGAACATTAAAGCTTGAGAATAGAAGGTTTCCAGGCATTCATCGGATTGACAAAGCCGCCGACAACTACTAACCTGAACAAGGTTATTTCAGAATGAGATTAAACACAAACCAGTACAAAATCTCAGACGTTCGTAAGACATCGTGCAGATGCTGGATTAACCAGATCATATATCTCGGAGTATCGAAGGAGGAGGCATGTCAAAAAGGAAGTTGGCTCTTTTGCTGGGATTAGGATTCTCTGTCCTTGCGCTGAGTCTGGCGCTGTTTGGTTGTGGAGGGCAGCAAACAGCGAGCGACAAAGGTAGCACGACTCCAGCTACAACAGAACCAAAGGCGGAACAGGTGACTCTGCAGGTGTTCGCAGCGAACTCGCTGGAGAAGGCACTTCCAGAGGTTCAGAAGCTTTATACGGCTGAGAACGAGAACGTCACTTTCTCAGATACCCAATTCAAGGCCTCAGGTGATCTGGTCGAGCAGCTCGGCGCCGGCGCCAGTGCGGATCTGCTGATAACCGCCTCTAAGGGAAGCATGGATACTGCTGCAAAGGATGCGTCTATCGATGAGGCAACGCGAATGGACATGTTCGCGAACGATCTGGTGGTCGTGCGAGCAAAAGGTAGTGATGTGGTGTTCGGCTCGCTCGAGGATGTTACTTCCAGCAGCATCACTAAGATCGCCATCGGTGACGCGGCCACCGTTCCCGCGGGACAATATGCTAACCAGTCCTTGAATTCGCTAGGTCTCTACTCCAGCGATACAGGTAAAGAGGGAGAGTATGCTGATGCTATCAAGGACAAGATAGTCCTGGCAGACAAGGTGGGTACTGCGGCAAATTACGTCGCCACCGGTGATTGTCAAATCGGTTTTGTCTATACCAGCGATTTGTATCGCTATCAAGGGATCGAGACTGTATACACCGTGCCGTCAGACGCGCATAAGACCATCGTTTATCCTGCCGCTGTGGTCAAAGGCAGTACAAAGGTTGATGTGGCAAAAGATTTCCTCGAATTCTGCCGCACTAATGCAGACGCGCAGCAGATCTGGTCCCAATATGGTTTTGAGGTTTTGTAAGGGCATTTTGTTTTGCGATCCCATAGGATTGCTTGCTTCGCGTCCCTGTAAGCGCGCAGGGGATTCATGCCAAGACTGTCGCATCTTACAATGCATTACAATGGGTAGGTGTAGTCAAATACGACTTCACCTACCTTTTAAATAGTGAGGTTTCATGTCCAAACGGCTGGCCAATACAAGGATAATCGCTTTCTCCTTGGCATTTATCCTGTTCATAACATTAGTGATTGCGTTGACGATGCCGGCGATGGCCGACGAGAAGACTACGCTCTCGATCGAGGCGAATACCACAGTTTCGGCTGATGGCAGATCGGCTAGCGCCGAAGATGTCCCCTTTGCCATCAACGATTTCGTTCGATTCAACACAGGCACCGCAAAGGCTTATGAGGGAATCGATTATGGCTACCGCTTCCCGATGCTTGACGCGAACAGCTTCGCGGTGGTTGTCACTGCAGACTCCGCCGTGATTTACGTGCCAGCGACTGTGGCTGAATCTTCCTGGTTCAGGCCGGCGCAGCAATCCGAGAAAGGCTTTACCGGCGAGGACGATCTGACACCCTTGATCTCAATGCTCGCTGCCCTTGACTCGGCGGTTTCTAGTGGTGGCACTGAGTTATCTGCTTCACAGCGCCAGTTCATACTCACTACTACGACAGAGTATCAATTCAAGGGCAGCCTGATTGATTTTGGCGTTGAGGTTGAGCCAGAGCATTATTATGTCACGATCAAACCAGTCGAAGGTACTGCTGGCTCTAGGATTACAGAGCAAGCTGAGAGCGCCTCGCAAACCGAGAGCGCGTCGCAACAGGAAAGCGGAGCGCAGCCTGCCATCGATGTGCAATTCGTGCTCTCGGGGCACATGCTGGCTGCTTCTGAGGTAACCGTTGTGCCTGCTGTCAGCGGATTTGCCTCATTACAGGAATTCCTGCATGGCATAGACTATCGTCCCTTCTGGGTCTCCCTGCGCACTTCGGCCGTAGCGATGATCTTTGTTTTCATCCTCGGACTGCTGGCGGCGCACCTCTCCCTGAAGATCAACAGCAGACTCAAGGGTGTGCTTGACTCGTTCTTCACCATCCCGATGGTGCTGCCACCCACAGTTTGTGGCTTCTTGCTGTTGGTAATGTTTGGTAATTCCACAGCGGTTGGGCGTTGGCTCATCGATCATGGCATATCCCTGGTATTCAGTTGGCCTGCAGCTGTATTGGCCGCGATAGTGGTGTCTTTCCCGCTGATGTATCGCACTGCTCGCGGTGCTTTCGAAGCGCTTGACCCGGCGTTGCTTGACGCAGCGAGGACACTTGGTTGGAAGGAAAGCCGGATCTTCACCAGACTGATGCTGCCACTGGCTTGGCCATCGATAGCAGCTGGCACTGTATTAGCGTTTGCCCGGGCGATGGGGGAGTTTGGCGCGACACTCTTTGTGGCTGGCAATTACGCTGGCGTTACACAAACCATGCCTATTGCTATCTATTTCCAATGGATGGGCGGGCATTCTGACGTTGCGACCTTCTGGGTCTTCGTGGTGATACTCATCTCATTCATCGTTATCCTCTTCATCAACTGGTACGCGTCGCATACTCAACGTTTTCGTCAAGGAGGTGCTGATCTGGCGGATGATTCATTCCAGCTGTCTGCCGATGAAGGTATCTCCGCGCTGGCGACAGTAGGTGGAGCTGGTAAGCCTAAGGGCGCAAAAGTAAAGGCGGATAAGCGTAGATGAGCCTCTTTGTGGATATCAAGAAGTCCTTCCCGAACTTCGACTTGGAGGTAAATCTCGAGGCCGGTAATGAGGCATTGGGCTTTTTGGGCGCCTCGGGTAGCGGCAAGAGCATGACCTTGCGCTGTATCGCCGGATTAGAGACTCCTGACGAAGGAACAATCATCGTAGAGGGTACGACTTTCTTCGATTCGAAGAAAGGTATCGACCTTAGCCCACAGCAGCGAAAGACAGCGCTGTTGTTCCAGAGCTATATGTTGTTTCCAAATCTTACAGTAGCCGAGAACATCGCCGCGGGCATTCCTCAATCTACCCCCAAGGATGTTGTGCACCATCTGGTTGAGGAGCAGCTGATCCGATTTGGGCTGCAAGGCTTTGGTAAGCGCTATCCCATCAGACTCAGTGGCGGCCAACAGCAACGAGTCGCATTGGCTCGCATGCTCGCCGCTGCGCCAAAGATCTTGATGTTGGATGAGCCCTTCTCGGCACTTGATTCGCACCTCAAATCGGCACTCGAACAGGACATGTTGGATCTGTTTGAGCATTTTGATGGCTCGATACTCTATGTCTCGCATGATATTGATGAAGCATTCCGCTTCTGTGATCGCATAGCGGTGATCGACCATGGCAGATTGAAGGAGCTGGCCTCCACCGCAGACATCCTGTCGTCTCCCGGTACTTTGGCAACGCTCAAGGTATCTGGAGTTAAGAATATCTCTCCCGCCATACGCGTCTCTGATCACGAAATCGAGGCAACTGCCTGGGGTATCAGACTATTTTGTGAGCGCGAGGTTCCTGTCGATGTTGCCTTCATGGGAGTGCGAGCCTCGTATCTGCGCAAGGCAAACGGGCAGCAGCATAATGTCTTTGACATGCAGGTTCACCGGTCAAGCGATTCCCGTTTTGAGCGTACGGTGATGTTGAACCCCGTTATCGATGCGCTAGAAGACCCGCAGTGGGTATCAGATTATGATAAGAGCAAGCCATCTTCGGCGCGAATCCAATGGAAAGTCGACAAGCTGGTTGTATCGGAATCCGGTCTGCCGGCCCGTGGCGATATGGTTCGACTCCATATACCCCCAGAGCATATCTATCTGGTTACGCACTGATCGCGATTCCGGACCCCTTCGTCAGTGACCGCCACCGGCTGTCATCTGCACGGCATGTTCGAATTGGGCACAGACGGCATCAAAGCACTCGCTGGCAGCCTTTGTGCTACCGGGAAGGTTTACCACCAGGGTGGTGCCGCGTTGCATGCAGACGGCTCGGGAGAGCATGGCTCGCCCAGTGATCCGCAATGATGCGGCGCGCATGGCCTCGGCGATACCGGGCACATTGCGATCGCAGACATCGGCAGTTGCCTCAGGGGTGACATCAGCGAGCGAGAGGCCGCTGCCGCCACAGGTGAGTATGATATCCGCACCGGCATCAGAGTAGCTGACGATGGCTTCAGAGATAGTAGCCCGGTTGTCGGGCACCACTTCGTGACCGGTTACGATCCATCCGCGGTCGCGGACCTTAGCCGCAAGGTTAGTGCCGGCTTGGTCTTCAGCCAGAGTGCGTGTGCTTGAACAGGTTACGATGGCGATCTTCAGTTCCATATCAATCTCTTTTCAGCGTGATAGGTTTTATCCGCAGGCTGCAGTCAATATCTTGCGTGCGTGATTGGATGCCCGGGTCAGCTGCGTTGCCAAAGACCAGATTTACCGCCTTCTTTGCGCATTAGCCTTATCCCGTCGATTTCCATTCCTCTATCTACTGCCTTGCACATATCATAGATGGTTAGGCAGGCCACAGAAACTGCAGTAAGCGCTTCCATCTCGATACCGGTCTTCCCTGTAACCTTCAATGTGGCAGTGACGGCGATTCCCACACGCCCATCTTCGCGTTGTCCTGCCGTAATCGGCTCAAGTTCCACTGCCGAGCTGGTTATATTCAATGGATGGCAAAGCGGGATCAGTGATGAGGTCTGCTTGCTGCCCAAGATACCTGCTACCCGAGCAGTAGCTAAAACGTCTCCTTTAGCTGCACTACCATCGACGATCATCGCCAATGTTTGCGGATGCATCGAGATGAAGCCCTCTGCAATCGCCGTGCGCTCAGTGTCATCTTTGGCCCCAACATCGACCATTCGTGCCTGCCCCTTGGAATCGAGGTGGGTGAGTTCTCCGCCTTCAAATTGCATAGATGTTATCCCCCTATCTGTGACATGAGTCGTTCGGTACCCACGCGGTTATGGTGTGAGTCCGGTTTGGTTTTCAAAGCTTTCCTGATGGTGTCGCGCACTGAATCATCATCGCCCGCACGCAAGGCGGTCTTCAAATCGTACTCTACGTCGCTGAACAGACAGGGACGTAGCTGTCCTTCCGCTGTAACCCTCAACCGGTTGCATTCTGAGCAGAAATGACGCGAAAGTGCCGAGATGAAACCAACTGTTCCCTTGGCACCCTCGAATTGATAATACTGAGCTGGCCCCCAACCTTTTGGCGCGTTGGTTTTGCTGAGCGGCTGGAGTTGACCGATTCCGGCAGCCAAGGCTCTCTCGTTGAGCATTGTGACAAGCTCGTCGTTGGGAATGGTGTCGGCTTCGGTCCAACCGGTTCCGGCGCTACCGCATGAGTCTCCGACCGGCATATACTCGATGAAGCGAACGTGTAGAGGTCTATCCATGGATAACCTGGCAAACGCAAGTAGATCCTGATTGAGGCTGCGTACCACAACAGCATTGATCTTCACTGGATTGAAGCCGGCGTCTAACGCCGCATCGATGCCAGCAAAGACATCCTCGATCTTGCCCCTGCGCGTGATGTAGGTGAACTGCTCGGCATCGAGAGTATCTAATGAGATATTGACTCGCTGCAATCCTGCCTGTTTGAGTTGCTCTGCCATCTGGGGTAGGAGCAGACCATTGGTAGTCATTGCCACCGACTCGATGCCCGGTGTCTCAACCACTGAGCGAACCAGATCGACGATACCCAGACGCACCAGCGGCTCGCCTCCTGTAAGACGTATACGACTGAATCCCTCTGATGCCGCAATCCTTACCAATCGTTCGATCTCCTCGATGGTGAGTATCAACTCATGTGCTTTCCAAACCACGCCATCTTCTGGCATGCAATACAGGCAACGCAGATTGCAGCGGTCGGTGACCGAGATCCTCAGATAATCTATCTCACGACCATGATCATCTTTGCTCACAAGATCACACCTTCCTGGATATCCAGACGGATGCAGTCCACCTCAGTGCCGGCCGGGCACGGCTCAGAGCCCTCGGGTATCACCAACAGGCAGTTGCTGCGGTTCAATGCGCTGAATAAAGCTGAGGACTGGTTCTTCTCTGGAGTGACGATAAGGCGCTGTTCACCATCGCGGTCAACCCGCGCGCGAAGGTAGAAGCGCCGTGAGTCGGCCTTTTTGCGAACGTCTGTAGTTAGCATTGCGCGTACAGTTGGCCTTCTGAGGTCAGGGAGCCCCTGCATCTTAAGTAAAGCCGGTCGTATCAGGATCTCAAAGCCAACCATGGCTGCAGCGGGATTGCCCGGTAGACCAAAGACCGGTGTGTCATCGATGATGCCGAATGTCTGAGCTTTTCCTGGGCGCATATTGACCTTATTGAAGTACAGGGTTCCCAGTTCACGCACTACAGAGGTGACATAGTCGAAATCACCCTCCGCCGCACCACCACTGGTGATGACAAAATCGAATGAACCGGCAGCAGCCTTCAGCGTCTCAACCAAAGCTTCTCGATTGTCGGCAACCGCAGGCAGCACAGTGACCTCGGCTCCAGCGTCTATCGCTGCGGCAGCCAGTGAATAACTGTTGGAATTGCGTATCTGTCCTGGTCCGGGTATCTGGTCGACGTCGACTAACTCATCACCGGTAGAACTGATCGCCACACGTGGGCGACGGTAGGCGAGAATCTTTGCGTTGCCGGTAGCGGCAAGCAATCCGGCTCCAGCGGTTGAGATGCGTTCGCCAATGTGAAGCAGGACATCACCCCTGACAGCCTCTTCACCGCGCGGACGGATATGGTCTCTCAGTTTTGGCATCTTGGTGAAGGTCGCGTATTCACCACTTGGACACTCGGCCGATTCGCCCTCGATTGCGACATCCTCGATCTTCACTACGGTATCAACCGAGCTGGGGACGGGGGCTCCCGTCATTATCCGCAAAGCTTGCCCTGGCTCAACAGTACTCTCATATACCGAGCCGGCACCGAGTATGCCAATGATCTTCAACTTGAGGGGATTGCTCTCATTTACATCTGAGAAATCTGAGAATCGCACAGCAAAGCCATCCATGGCCGTGCTGTCAAAGGAAGCGATATCGATATCACTTACAACGTCTTGCGCAAGAACGCGCCCCAGGCAGGCAGTCAATGCGACGCTTTCGGTTTCAGTGGCGACAATCTGACTGAGGATCGTTTCTCTTGCGTCTTCAACGTCAATCATCTCAGATGAGGTATATCGTGCAGTCATTATGCTCCTTTTCGCGAAGATCATGCGCCCAGCGCTCAGCAAAATCCAATTGAGCGACATGTCATTATCCTTCATTTAAGAGAAAAAACCAACCAGTGAATGCTCGCCGGAAACGCTCAGTCTGAGTCCTTGAGCGAATCGTGCTTCATGCTTCTTCGACTTTGAATCCGATTTTTTTTGCCGGACTACTGCTGGCTGTGTTTCGAAGGTGAACGGGAAGAGCAGGGCAAACGTTGCCGTCTGCCGCATTCTTTCGCTCTCGCAGATGGTAGCACACCGCATTTCTGCAACAGACGTGTTAGTTTAATGGCATACAGGAGATTACATCAGCCTTGGGGGGCGACAGTCGATTACGTGAGGCGTTTGGGCGGACTATAAATGGGCAAGTGTGCACTTTATTATTTCAGCGCAACAGGGAATAGTTTGGCCGTGGCTTTATCTTTGGCCGAGAAGCTTCCTAATACTGAGCCGATATCGCTTCCTGGCTCGATGATCCTCGATGATCCCTATGCGGCCGCGCGTGATGCCGATCAGGTGGGATTCGTCTTTCCGGTGCATAGAGCAACCATGCCCGAGATGGTACGCGGATTCATCGAACAGATGCCGATACGCCCTGATTGCTATTATTTCGCGGTTTCAACCTACACGGTCTTTGGCTGTAATGAATTCTGGGATATCGATGAGATCCTAAGCGCGAGTGGCGCGGAATTGAATTATGCCGCGAGTGTGAAGATGGCGGGCAGCGTTGGGCTTCAGGACCAGAACTCACCAAAAGTACAGCAAACCTTGACAATGGTTGACGAGCAGCTTACCGAGATAGCCGATCAGATTGGCAATCGCCAGGAGAATTACTTTCGCCGTTCCTTCAAGTTGTTAGGAAAGATGGTTAGAATCTACACCGATAATCGTCGCAAGAACATTGCCTTTACCATCAACGAGAAATGCACACGTTGTGGCGTCTGTGCTCAGGTTTGTCCTGCACAGAATATAATCCTTGATGAAGAGGGCGGTTTTGCCCCTATACGTTCTGATAAATGTCAAGCCTGCTTGGCTTGCATCCACTGGTGCCCCGCTAACGCTCTGGGAACCAACATCAATATCCATAGCCATTATCATCATCCTGACATCAAGCCAGAGCAGCTCAATCCCATCGTACTTAAACCCAACGCGAGAGCCGAGGAAAAGACTTCCTGATTCAACTTGGTCCAACTAGCGACTGTGCTGCCTGATTTGTCGGACATCATCAACTCACACATAAATTCCAGCAGCTATAATTGCCAATAGCAGAGAGGCCACGCTTAATGAGTGGCTATCTACAGCTGGGAATGAGCTCGATATGAAATGAGGCATGCTGGTGAGTGAATTGACGCTGTTTGACGCAGAGGCTGAACCGGAGGATCTTGCCAGAGAGGAAGACTTCACTGCTCAAGAGGACCCCGCAATTGCAGATAGTCTGACTGCTGCCGCTCAACGTATACAGGTCCTTCGCGATGAGATCGATCGTCATTCCTACCTTTATTATGCCTTGGATGAACCGGTTATCAGTGATGCGGCGTTTGATTCGCTGATGCAGGAGCTCAAGGATNNGACCACACCGTGCGAATGTATTCGCTGGACAACGCCATGGATCTTGACGAGCTTGATGCCTGGCTCAAGCGCACTCGCCAGGCTGTCGAGCAACCGTTGGCCTACACCTGTGAGCTGAAGATCGACGGAACATCGATAGCGCTTACGTATGAGGAAGGCCTGTTGATGCGAGCGGCAACGCGCGGTGATGGCATCACCGGTGAGGATGTGACAGCGAACATCCGCACCATACGCGATGTTCCTCTGCGGCTGAGACCCCAAGCGTTACAGAGTGATATCACTGACCGCGAACGCATCGAGGTGCGCGGTGAGGTCTATATGCCCAAGTCGAGCTTTGAGAGGCTCAACGCTCTCATCGAGGCAGAGTCCGCTGAGAAAGCCGAGGGCTCTCAGCCTCGTCTGTTCGCCAATCCGCGTAATGCAGCGGCCGGCTCCCTGCGTCAAAAGGATCCGCTCATCACAGCCGGCCGTGATCTGGCTACGTTCATGTATGCTCTGGCAAATCCAAGTGCGACAGGCGCGCAGGGGCAGTGGCAGCTGTTGGATTGGTTGCGTCAGGCGGGATTCCATGTAAACCCCAACATCGCCTACTGCACAAACGAACAGGAGGTGCGCACGTTTTGCGAACAGGCCATTAATACACGCAACGATCTGCCCTATGACATCGATGGTGTTGTGGTGAAGGTAGATAGCTTTAGCCTGCAGCGACAGTTGGGTTACACCGCTAAGGCGCCACGCTGGGCGATAGCCTACAAGTTCCCGCCTGAGGAGAAGACCAGCATCCTACGCGACATAGTTGTGCAAGTGGGACGTACAGGAGTGCTAACCCCCGTTGCAGAATTCGATCCGGTTCTGGTAGCTGGATCGACTGTCTCGCGGGCAACTCTGCATAACCTCGACGAGGTGCGACGCAAGGACGTGCGGGTGGGTGACACCGTGGTGGTACGCAAGGCTGGCGACGTGATCCCCGAGATCGTAGGGCATATCGAGACGCTGCGACCGGTTGATGCCAGGGAATGGCAAATGCCCGTAGAGTGCCCTTCATGTGGCTCGCCGGTGTTCAAGGATGTCGACGGCGTGGCGTATCGTTGTGCCTCTGCCGAGTGTCCGGCGCAACGCCTGGAACGTCTGGGGCACTGGGTGAGCCGTGGTGCCATGGATATCGATGGGCTGGGACCGAGGATCATCGACAATCTGGTGGAGGCCGGATTAGTGCGTGACGTGGCAGATTTCTACAATTTGACTGTAGAGCAGCTGTCGACCCTGGAAACCGGTCAGCTCAAGTATGCTCGGCAGATGAGCCCACAAAAGCGCGAGAAGATCGGCGACTTTGAGCAAGTGCCCGAGCTGGTGGGCGAGCTTGTTGCCTCCAAACTCTTCGACCAGATCCAAGCCAGCAAAGAACAACCGTTTAGCCGCGTACTTTTTGGATTGGGCATCCGCAACGTGGGCAAGACCGTGGCCGATCTGATCGTGAATCACTTCCCGTCAGCAGATGAGCTGTGCCAAGCAAGCGAAGAACAGCTGACTTCTGTGGAGGGTGTGGGGCCGGTTATCGCTCGCACCATCATCGAGTTCTTGCAGACTCCGGATAATCTCAAACTGATTGAAGAGTTGCGTCAAGCCGGATTACAGTTGCGACAGGATGTTAGCGAGCGAAAACCGCAGACATTGGTCGGCAAGACATTCGTGCTCACCGGCACTCTAGAGAAGTATAGTCGCGACCAGGCCGAGGCATTGCTCAAGCAATATGGCGCCCGCGCCTCTGGATCGGTGTCGGCGAAGACAAGCTATGTGGTCGCTGGCGAGAGCGCGGGATCGAAACTGGCCAAAGCCCGCGATCTTGGCATCCCGATATTGGATGAGTTTCAGTTTGATAAGATCATCGCCAGTGGGGAATTGCCGGACTGAGTACTGGTTACTGCCTTTTTACCCAGCGATCAAGCCGCTTAAAAAAGCGGTAGCTTGCTTGACAGGCCGTCTTTAGAATCCTATCATAGTGATATCAAAAAGATATCAACTTTGGAGGTCATGATGAGTAGCGCACAAGCCTCGGCAAACAAGGCAGTAAAAGCCATCCATAGCGAATATGAGGCAAAGACCGCACCTGGTTTGTTCTTGATGATCCTGTTCATAGTATTATTATTAGCCTCGATAGGTCTCTTTGTTCTCGGTATCGTTTCTGCCGCATCTGCTGATGAGGGGATAACAGGGCAGGCTTGGCAGCTACCCGGTGGAACCGCCATCGCGGCGATCATAGTCGGCGCGATACTGGCGTTCATCGTCATGCCAACGCTCTTGGCTGGTTTGAAGATCGTCAAGCCCAATGAGGCTCGTGTGCTCACGCTGTTTGGTCGCTACATCGGCACTATCCGTAAAGACGGCATCTTCTGGGTCAATCCCTTTGCTACCGCAGTGCAGGTGCCCAAACCCAGTGAATCACAGGCCTCATTGACAATGTCCGAGAAGTCCAAGGGTTCCAGCCAGGTTGCCTTGAACATGCCTACAACCAAGCTGTCCTTAAAGACAATGACGCTGGCCAGTGAGAAGCAGAAGATCAATGACCTGCTCGGCAACCCCATAATCATCAGCATCATCGTCATCTGGCGCGTAGTGGACACCGCCAAGGCAGTCTTCGATGTGGACAATTATTTCGAGTTTCTCAGCGTGCAGAGTGATTCGGCGTTGCGGAACATCGTGCGTATGTACCCTTATGATTCAAGTGACGATATTGCCGGCGGACACGAGAAGTCGCTGCGAGGCTCAAGCCAGGAGATCGCGCAAAAATTGCAGGATGAGATCCAGGAAAAGGTCGAGGGCGCGGGTTTGGAGATAATCGAAGCCCGCATCACACATCTTGCCTATGCCCCCGAGATCGCCGCCGCCATGCTCCAGCGCCAGCAGGCTTCTGCGATTGTCGATGCCCGAGCCCTGATCGTCGAAGGTGCCGTAGGAATGGTGCAGCAGGCACTGGCTAAGCTCAGCGAGCAGGAGATCGTCGAACTTGACGAGGAGCGCAAGGCGGCCATGGTCAGCAATCTACTGGTGGTGCTCTGCGCCAACAAGGACGCTCAGCCGGTGGTCAATAGTGGCACCATCTACTGATAAGGCTTTGTGCGCAGGCATCAACGACAGATTGATCGCCATGAGTACAAATCGAGCCAGGAGGTTCTCTCATGGCCCAAAACGATAAGAAACAGATTCCGCTCAGGCTGTCGGATTCGCTCTACCGAGAGATCGCTGCCTGGGCGGAAGATGATTTCCGGTCAATCAATGGTCAGATTGAATATTTGTTGACCGAAGCCGTTCGCAAGCGCAAGAAGGCTAAGTAGAGCTGACAGCTTGTTCCAGCGCGGAACTATCATGCGCAAACCTCGTTCAATTTCTCCCAGATCCTCACCATCGCCAATGTGTCCAGTCTGCAGTAGGCAAGCAGCTGGGCACGAACTATCTCAGCCTCGCCTGCGCCAAGTCTGCCTAATGCCACGAAGGCGCTCATCGCTTCGTCACCATTATGGATACCATCGAGGTTCTGATAATTGAGCTCGGGGTCATTGGGGAACAGAGCCGGTAAAACGTACTTGATAGAAAATGATCCACACATCTCCCTACTGTAGTAATAACCTTTGGAAAAGGGCAGCATCAAGTCGCGCATATTGTGGTGAATGGACATCAGGTGTCCGGCAAGATCGGGGAAACAACTGGCAAGTTGCTTGATCACACCTTTCTCAAAACCCATGTTATAGGCTAGGGCACAGGCATTCTCAGGTATATCTCGACAGAGCTTTTCGGCCAGAGGCCGGCGGGGATCCGTTCCTTCTCTGGCCAGGAACTCGCGATGCTCCAAAACTGAATCGGCTGTCTCAAGAATATGCAGAGAGTACTGTGAGGGTATCTGTTGAAACGGCCTGAGACCATCAAAGGCCGGAATCGCCAGCTGGAATGTCTCGAAGTCGAGGAAATAGAGGGGAAAATCCAAGGATTCGAGGAAATTCGCAATGGCATCGCAGTCGATAGTGGGTGGCAGATCCATGAGTTCGGTGTGCACCTGGACCCGCTGTTTCTTATTGAGCGAATCGAGGTTATCAAGCAGGTCGGTAAACGTGATATAGCCGGCGTCGAAGAGCTTGAAGCCATTGATACCGCCAACGCCGCCCAGATCGAAGACATTAGGCCGGGGAACATGCTGCCAACAATGACCATGGAAGCCGCAGGGATAGGGGTAAAAGCACTGGGGGCCAATTGAGATCACCGGTTCCGCTGAGCTATCAGCTAGCTGCTTGAAGCGGGAGATGTTCTGTCCAACCTGGTCTTGCATCTCCAGCACGATGGTGGTTAGGTCCTCAACCGTGAAAAGCTCTTGCAGCACGAGCTCGCCGTTGCGCACATACTGGTTGTTGATATGCATCAGATAGGCTCCAGTGACTTTGAGCCCGCAGTTGCTGAGCACCCAGTATTGGTAGGCGACATCGTGGAAGTAGATGTCCTTCACAGAGGTCGAGGATTTCACTTCTATGATCTCAACACCGTCATCAACCACACGAAGTATGTCAACACTGCAGAAGTTGCCATCGAAGGAGAATGAGGCTTCGCAGATCACCTTCTCACCGGCCTCAAGATACTCCTGGGTCTTGGCGAGCATGCTGGTCATATCGTTCCGATTGAAGGGTACCTCGACGAAATCGCCAAAATAACCCATTGCCAAGTCACCAACTTCGTTACCGGTTGCCAGCACAGCCTCGTTCATTACAGAACAATCAAACAACTCCGGGCAGTGCTCACCTAACCAGAGCATCCTGGCGCATTGGACACCCCGTGTGTAGCGTGATTTAGAAAGATTCAAGATGACTCCATATCAGCTTAATCAACCTATTCGTACCGGCAATTGACTACCTAGATTCTAATCGTTGCCCTGCAGGTTATGGGTATCAAATTGTCACATCGGCAGGCTTCTCGGCAAGCTTTAGGTTTGAATGTTCTACAATACAGAGGAAAACCATAGGGTCGATAGGATGCCTGTTTGGTCAGCGTCCGGAATACGAGGAACTGCACTATGCATCTGTCCGAGAGGGATGTCAAGGCGATAGCCACGTACACGCGCATCGGCTTGACTGATTCCGAGGTCGCTTCAATGACAGTGGACCTCAACAACATCATCGAGAGCCTGAAGCCTATCACGGAATACGATCTGGAGGGAGTTGAACCAACGTTCCACCCCATCGCAGATCTTTCCAATGTGATGCGGGAAGACGAGGCTGCGCCCGGCCTGGATCCAGAAATCGCATTATCCAATGCACCGTCACAGTTGGATTGGGCCTTCAAGATCCCACCGATCCTCGGTGGCGGTGATAACTGATGGCCAGATCAAGTCTATCCAGCCTGACGGTAACCCAGATCCGCCAAGGCTTACTCAATGGCGAGTTCTCCGCACGTGAACTGGCGCAGTGCGCTATTGAGATCATCAATCAACGCGACGCACAGATACATGCCTTCCTTGAGCGTACCGATGCCTTGGCTTATGCCGCTGCCGATAGTATCGATGCCATGGTCGCTGCAGGGGAGCGGTTACCGATCCTGGCCGGTGTCCCTGTTGCCTTCAAAGACAATATGAACCAGATCGGCACACACACCACCTGTGGGTCACGCATGTTGGAACAGTATGTCGCTCCCTTTACGGCGACCTGTGTCTCCCGAACGATTGAGGCCGGCGGTCTGCCTTTGGGAAAATTGAATATGGATGAGTTCGCGTTTGGCTCATCCACAGAGACCTCCGCTTTCGGTTGCACTCACAATCCCTGGGACCTGGAACGTGTTCCCGGAGGTTCTAGCGGCGGTAGCGCGGCGGCAGTTGCTGCCGGCATGGCAACAGTCACTTTGGGTAGTGACACTGGCGGATCGATTCGTCAACCTGCCAGCTTCTGTGGCGTGGTTGGCCTTAAGCCCACCTACGGCATGATCTCACGTTACGGAGTGGTTGCTTTTGGCTCGTCACTGGATCAGGTGGGACCCTTTGGCAAGACCGTAGCTGATGTTGCCGCGACCATGAATGCCATCTGCGGGCGCGATACGCTGGACTGCACATCTCAGGAGCACAACACGGATTTCTCTGCCAATCTTGATCAGGGAATCAAAGGCATGCGCATAGGAGTCGTACCGGCGTTCCTTGAGGCACCGGGTGTAGAGCCCGAGGTAATCACCGCCACTAGGAAAGCGTACGATCATCTGGAGCGTCTGGGTGCCCATATCGTTGAGATCGAGCTGCCTAACGCCAATGCCGCAATGAGCGCATATTACGTCATCGGTCCCTGCGAGGCATTCAGTAACCTTAGCCGTTTTGACAGCGTCCGCTATGGCTATTGTCATCCAAAGGCCTCGAGCTTGGCTGAGCAGTACGAGCAATCGCGCGCCCATGGTTTTGGCCCCGAGGCTATTCGCCGTATCATGCTGGGCAGCTATCTGCTTTCCAGTGGTGTTTACGAGAGATACTACTATCCGGCGCAACAGGTGCGTACCCTGATCACTGATGATTATGCCCGTGCCTTTGAGCAGGTGGACGCAATCGTCACTCCGGTTAGCCCACGTACGGCATTCAAATTCGGCGAGATCGCCGATCCCACATCGATGTATCTCAGTGACATGTTCACCATCTCAATCAATATCGCCGGTAATGGCGGCATGTCCTTACCGGTGGGTCTTGGCGAGATAAGCGATTTGCCCGTTGGGGTTCAGATCATCGGTCCGCAGTTCAAGGATGAGAACATCCTACGCGTTGGCGCTGCGCTTGAGAGCTGCTATGACATCGACCGCCTTGCCCCTGGGTTCTCCGCATC
>DBPN01000059.1:318-39175 GCA_002305585.1 Eggerthellales bacterium UBA1419 | reverse complement strand
CGCGATGAAGGACCTGCAAACAGTGCTCGTGGACTGGGAGGCTGTAATCGGTCTTGAAGTGCACACCGAGCTCACAACCCTGAATACCAAGATGTTCTGCTCGTGTCCTATCGAGTTCGGCGCAAAGCCCAATACCCACGTCTGCCCGGTCTGCCTCGGTTTGCCCGGAGCGCTGCCGGTGCCGAATAAAGCAGCGATCCAGAGCATCGTGTTGGCTGGCTTGGCCACAAACTGCGAGATCATGAAGCGCAGCATGTTCTATCGCAAGAATTATTTCTATCCCGACATGAGCAAGAACTACCAGATAACACAGGGACCGGTGGCGTTTTGTATGCACGGCGGCCTGGAGCTTGAGGTCAATGGACTTGCGGCTAAGGAGCGCTCACATCTCGAAGGCACCCAATCGCTGGAAGGCAATGCAGATGGTGACCCGGGCGCAGATGACTACAAGGCAGTGATCGGCTACATGACACGCATCGGCATAACTCGTATCCATATGGAGGAGGATGCCGGCAAGATGATCCATGTGGGTGGCTCAAGTGGTCGGATCACAGACGCAGATTATTCACTCGTGGACTACAATCGCTGTGGCACACCATTGATCGAGCTGGTTACCGAGCCTGATCTGCGCACTCCCGAGGAAGCGCGCTTGTTCCTGCAGAAGTTACGTCAGATCTATCTGACGCTGGGTATCAGCGACTGTTCGATGGAGGAGGGATCTTTACGTTGTGATGGTAACGTGAGCCTACGGCGTCGTGGCAGTACAGAGCTGGGTACGAAGACCGAACTGAAGAACATGAACTCATTCAAGAACCTGCATGATGGCTTGGCTTATGAGATCTGCCGTCAGGCTGAGGTGCTCGAATCAGGTGGTACGGTTAGGCAGGAGACCCGTCATTGGGAACCCGGGGCAAAGCGTACCATCACCATGCGGGTGAAGGAGACTGCTGATGACTATCGACTTTTCCCCGACCCCGACCTTGCTCCCTATGACCTCAGCGATGAGTTCATCCAAAGTGTTCGCGATCGACTCCCAGAGCTGCCGGATGCCAAGAAGCAGCGCTTCGTCTCGGACTTCGGTTTGCCGACTGCTGACGCAGATAATCTCGCCACAGATGTGGATTTATCCGCTTTCTTCGATGAGGCCTTACGTGGTGCAGGCGCACAGGCTGCAGAGCTGGCCAAACCGATTGCCAATCTGCTGCTCAATGACGTCAGTGCCTGGCTCAACGCTAACGGTATTGGTTTCGAATCACTGAAGGCTGGCCCAGTATCAGCAAAAGGGCTCGTCGAGCTATCTTCTCTGGTGCTCAGCGATGAGATCTCCTCGAAGCAGGCTAAGGAGGTGTTCTCGGCGATGATAGAGACCGGCGATTCACCGGCGGCTATCGTTGAGGCTCGCGGGTTGAAGCAGGTAAGCGATAGCGGAGAGATCGAGCGGATCGTCTTGGGTATCATGTCCCAGTACCCGGAGAAGGTTGCCGAGTATCAAGCAGGCAAGACAGGTCTCATCGGTTTCTTCGTCGGTCAGGCCATGAAGGCGACCAGTGGCCAGGGCAACCCTAAACTGATAAATGAAATCTTCACCGAAAAGCTGCAGGAGGCGTAGAATGTCCTGCGAGAATAACAAGCAGCATAAAAGGAGACAATCATGGTCAAGCTGAGCTTCGACTACTTCGATGCCTTTGAGCGCCTTACAGCTCATGCGCAGAAAGAGGCTCAATTCCTGCATAGCATCCTGCGCAACTTCGATCCCAAGACCGTAGAGGATGATCTTGAGCGCATGCATGAGATAGAGCATGCTGCCGATGAGGAGAATCATCAGATCTACACCCATCTTGCCTCAGAATTCATGACTCCCATTGAGCGCGAGGATATCATCAGCTTGGCGCAACACCTCGATGACATCGTCGACTATATCGAGGATGTGGTTCAGCGGCTATATATGTTCAATGTGGATTATATCCCACACGATGCCATTGAGATGGCAGTGCTTATTGAGAAGAGCACCGATGTTCTCGCTGCTGCGATGAAGGATTTTCGCAACTTCAAGAAATCCAAGACGCTTGAGCAGCTGCTGATCAATGTCAACGATTACGAGGAAGATGCGGATAAGATCTACATCGAGGCCACTCGCTATCTTTATCTCAATCATGCCGACGATCCGGTGTTCATAATGGCTTGGAGTGCCATCCTCACGCGACTTGAGAGGTGTCTGGATTCCTGTGAGAACACAGCGGACATCATGGCAACCATCATCATGAAGAACAGCTGATGGCAAAAGAGGATCTTCTGGGGATGGGCCATAAAGCAGCGAACATGATAGAGGCCAAATGAGTGCTATTGTCATAAGTGTTGTGATCGCAGCGGTGGTCTTCGAGTTCATCAATGGCTTCCACGATACAGCTAATGCCATCACCACCACCGTCTATACCAGGGCTTTGCCGGTAGGAGTTGCCATTGCCCTGGCTGCGGTGATGAACTTCGTCGGCGCCTTTGCCAGTGAGGGTGTGGCTAAGACCATCTCCACTGGTCTGGTCTCGGTGCAGATCGCCGAGTATGTTGTGCTGGCGACATTGATTGGTGCGATTGTATGGAATCTGATCACTTGGTGGTTTGGGCTGCCCAGCAGTTCGTCACATGCGCTTATTGGATCCTTGCTTGGGGCGACGATGGTTGCCACGGCTGGTTTCGAAGGCGTTATGTGGGAAGGCGTGCTGCAAAAGATCATCATCCCGCTTATCACCTCGCCCCTGATCGGTTTCTTTGCGGCTTTCGGTCTGATGAAACTAGTTTTCAAGCTCTTCGCTCACAAACCCCGAAGTTGGGTCAATAAGGTGTTCCGACGCGCTCAGGTCGCCTCGGCTGCCCTGATGGCCTTCTCGCACGGTACCAACGACGCCCAAAAGACCATGGGTATCATCACATTGGCTCTTGTAAGCGGTGGCATGCTCACTGCCGAGGCAGGTATCCCGCTATGGGTCAAGGTCCTCTGTGCAACAACCATCGCGCTGGGAACCTCTGTTGGCGGTCGTAAGATAATGCGCACCATGGGCAGAGGCGTGACCAAGATCGAGCCAGCCGGCGGATTCGTGGCTGAGACAACAGCGGCACTGGTAATCGAGCTGATGTCGTTCCTGCATGCTCCCATCAGCACAACGCACGTTATCTCATCGTCTGTAATGGGTGTTGGTTCAGCGCGGCGTCTTTCGGCAGTGAAATGGATCACGGTTCGCAAGATCGTCTCGGCATGGGTGATTACATTGCCCGCCTCCGCGGCTATCGGCGCCGTGAGTGCCTTTGTGTTCGGGTTCTTCTTCTAGCAATCCAGACCTGCAGCGAGCAAGCGTCTTACGCTATACTACCAAGGTTGACAATCACTTCGGCACCTAGTGCCGCAATAGAGGAAACAGAAAGCAATACAATGAATCTACAAGCCCCCCGAGGCACAACCGACCTGTTACCTGAGCAGGCACTGGCGTTCAACACATTGGAGCAGACCGCGTTGTCTGTCTTTGGCCGCTACGGCTATGCCCTCATTGATGTGCCCACTTTTGAGCAGCTGGATGTTTTCGTGCGCGGCATTGGTCAGAGCACCGATGTTATTGGCAAGGAGATGTTCTTTGTCTACTCCATGCATGCAGCCGAGAAGCTCGCTGCGGGAGAGAAGCTGAAATCTGACGAGAGACTGGCCTTACGTCCCGAGGCAACGGCAGGAGTTGCTCGAGCGGTTGTGGAGCATAATCTGGTGCCACCGGGTGGCGCTCCGGTTAAGTTCTGGTACGCCGGCTCGATGTTTCGACATGAGCGTCCTCAGAAGGGGCGCCTGCGTGAATTCCATCAGATAGGTGCGGAGTGCATCGGCGCTGCTGAGCCGACTGCCGACGCAGAGGTCATCATCATGCTGATGCGCTTCTTCGAGGCCGCAGGGATCCCGCGACAGGCGATGAGACTGTTGGTGAACTCGATGGGTGATGCCGAGTGCCGTCCGGCCTATCGCGAGAAGGTACGTGAATTCATCCGCGATCAGAGCGAATTGCTTTGTGAGGACTGTGTTAGGCGGGCCGAAACCAACCCTCTCAGGGCTTTCGACTGCAAGAACGAGATTTGCCAGAAGGTCTTAGCTGATGCTCCCAGGCTCAGCGATGAGCTCTGCGATGATTGCCGCGAACACTATCAACAGGTAAAAGGTTATCTCACTGCAGCGGGTTTGAGTTTTGAGGAGGCCCCGCGTTTGGTGCGTGGTCTCGATTACTATACCCGTACGGTCTTCGAGGTTCAGGTAGTCAATGGCTTGGGATCTCAGAATGCCATCGGCGGCGGCGGTCGCTACGATGGATTGATTGAGGAGTTTGGCGGAAAACCGACACCGGGACTGGGGTTCGCGGTTGGTATGGAGCGTATCCAGCTAGCTTTGGAAGCTAACGGATGTGCCAGAACTGCGCAACTTTCCCCGCAAGTGTTCATCATCGTCGTTGGTGCTGAGCAGGTGCCAGAGGCCTTCGCTATGGCTCTGATGCTCCGAGACGCGAATATCAGCTGCGAACTCGACCATCAGGCCAGGTCGATGAAATCCCAGTTCAAGCTGGCAGATAAGACCGGGGCGCTGCTCTGTGTGATCCTGGGACCAGATGAACTGGCTCGAGGCGAAGTAAAGCTGCGTGTGATGGGAACAGGTGACGAGCAGACAGTAGCGTCTGACACACTGACTGAGACGATAAGGAAGATCTTGCTATGACGGACTATCTCAACAAGCATTCAATGCATTCCCGAACCTGCGGAGAGCTGACTGTAGGCCAGGTAGGCGAATCGGTCACATTGACCGGCTGGATAAGCCACCGCCGTGACCATGGCGGTCTGATCTTCATAGATCTGCGCGACAGAGAGGGCATCACACAGTGTGTGTTCGATCCCGATGCCTGCGACAGCGCCACTTTTACCGAAGGCGAGCGCATCAGGCCAGAGTGGGTTGTATTGGTGCGAGGAACGGTGCGTCCGCGTCCTGAGGGCACAGTGAATCCGAATATGGCAACCGGTGAGGTTGAGGTCCTCATCAGTTCTGTGCAGGTGCTGAATTCTGCCAAAACGCCGCCATTCGCTATCGAGGATGGCATCGAGACCGATGAGCTGACCAGATTGCGCTGGCGTTATCTGGACATCCGTCGTCCAGAAGTGCTCGGCGCTCTGAAACTGCGTAGCGCAGTGACAGCGGCATTGCACAGCTCACTCAACGCGCGAGGCTTCATAGAAGTGGAGACTCCCATCTTGGGCAGGTCTACTCCTGAGGGCGCGCGTGACTTCATCGTGCCATCGCGTTTGAGCACGGGCAAGTTCTATGCGTTGCCACAGTCCCCTCAATTATTCAAGCAATTGCTGATGGTGGGGGGAATCGAGCGTTATTATCAGATAGCCCGCTGCTTCCGCGATGAGGACCTTCGTGCCGATCGCCAACCGGAGTTCACTCAGCTCGATCTGGAGATGAGCTTTGTTCGGGAGTCAGATATCACTGACCTGATGGAGGAGGTTCTGGCTGAGGTCCTTAGCCAGGTGGGAGTTGAGCTCGCGCTGCCTCTGCCGCGGATGAGCTACGCCGAGTCCATGGCACGTTTTGGCAACGATCGTCCGGACGTACGCTTTGGACTTGAGCTGGTTGATCTCAGCGCTATAGTTGCCGATTGCGGTTTTAAGGTCTTCTCTGCTGCCGTTGAATCTGGTGGAGTGGTGAAGGCCATCAATGCCAAAGGTGCCGGAGACCTCAGCCGAGGAGAGATCGACAAGATCACAGCTGTTGCCACCACGCATGGTGCCAAGGGTATGGCATGGATTGCGTTCACCAGTGCCGGAGAAGCAAAATCGCCGATCATCAAGTTCTTCTCAGATGAGACCTTCGCGGCCATTAAACAGGCTATGGATGTTGAGCCGGGAGACCTGGTGCTCTTTGGCGCCGATGACTTTGAGACCGTCAGCGCCGTTCTCAGTGCCGTGCGACTGTATGTAGCCGACCTGCTCAAGGTGGAGCGCACGGGCCACAGCTTCATGTGGGTCGTGGACTTCCCGATGTTCAAATATGATGACGAGGAGAAACGTTTCGCTGCGAATCACCATCCCTTCACACGTATCAAGGATGAGGACTTGGATCTGATTGAGAGCGATCCTCTAGCTTGTGGAAGCTATTCGTATGACCTCGTGATGGATGGGTATGAGGTCGGCGGCGGCACGTTGCGTATACATGACACCGAGCTGCAGATGCGGGTACTGAGGCAGCTGGGCTTGAGTGATGAACAGGCACAGGAGCAATTCGGCTTCCTTTTGGAGGCTCTGAGTTTTGGCGCTCCTCCGCACGGCGGGATCGCCTTGGGTCTGGATCGCCTGATCATGCTGTTGGGTGGCTTCGAGTCTATTCGCGACGTGATCGCCTTCCCAAAGACCTCAAGTGGGGGAGACCCGATGACTGGCGCGCCGGATGTTGTCGATGCCCGTCAGTTGCGTGATGTTGGCATTAGATTGCATTAGGGTTCCCGAGCGACGGTTTATCCATATGCAATCAGCCAACGATAGTATTCAGCGATTAAGATAACGGTCCCATTGCAGTGTGGACGCTGTGACGGGACCTACTTCTCGGCTTGTTGTTTGAGGAACATGATTAACTCCTGCCGGCCATGTACGCCAAATTTCTGGTAGATGCGTTGCAAATGCGTTTTAAGAGTATTCTTGGAGATATGCAGCTCTTCCTCGATGTCCTTCATACAGCGGTTGTCTGCCGCTAACAAGAAGACCTCGATCTCGCGTTGTGTCAATCCATGCTGTAGCGCAATGCGGCTTAACATCAAAGTTGCGGGGTCCTCACTATCGAGGAATTCTTCATTGTTCTCTATGCGCTCCAGTCGTGTTAGGAGCGGATTCCTGCTATGTAGCAAGAAGATCATGAACACTGATACATAGGAGATGACGGTCAGCAGACTGATAGCCGCATATGCCGCAGGTGAGGAGCCCCAAGCTGCGATGATGCCCGAGCCAATCACCTCACCTACCGAATTCCCAAGACGTTGACAGCAGAGCACAATGGCAAAGACCAATCCAGCCTGCATATTACGCTGTTTGGCGATGGTCGCTGAAGCAACCAAGAGCATGGTGACAAAGCCGTAGCCGCCTAGGGTCTGCACAATCATCAGGATTTGAACATTAGCAATAAGTGGTCTCAGGAAGAAGCTGACCGCACCCAGGAGAGCACAGCTGATCATAGCAACAAAAAGTGTGGTTTCGCCAAGCTCTCGGCGCTTATGTGTCAAAAGTCCTACAGGCAATGCTACGACGGCAATGGCCAAAAAACCTGACGGTAGACCAAATGCGAATTCTGACTCAACACCAAAAACCAGATGTGTCTCGGTGACATCAAAGAGCACCGAGATGATGAATGCCATAGCGGCGATTTTCCAATAATTATGCGCAGAGGTATTGAAGCGATGACTTTCGGCACGTTTGATCTTGGTTGCATCGACTGAATTCAACAGCAGTGTACAGCCGATTGGGGTGAGCAGAGTGATGGCTATTACCGAAAGTTCTGTCAGGAAGACCGTAGTGATGAGGATTACAGCGCATACACCAAACGCCATACCAACCAGAACCAAAGTCCCGCGGCCGCCCACTTCGGCGAAGTGTTCAGCGTAGGCCAGCCTGAACCAAGCTACCGGTATGCCTATAAGTAGGGGAACGAAGTACTGCAATACAGGAATACCCAGACTCAGGGTTCCCAGTATAGCTACGATGCAGACTGTGTAGTTTTGGGATCTTGTATAGTGCAAAGAGTTGCCCCTGCGGTAATGCAAAAAGACCCAGCCATAAAAGAGCATGCTGACCAGGGATACTGCTGCAGCGATGGCAGTGCCAAGACCTAAATTCGACCCGCCAAAGACATAGATATAATGGACGATGCTGACCCAAGCAAAGTAGAGACCAAAGCCAGCAGCCACCCTGAGTCCACTCAAACTGAAAGCTGCATTAGATTCTGTCTTGGTTTTTACCATCCGGCGAAACCGTTTCAAAGAGGAGTCTGTCATGTTTTTCGAGAAACCCTATCCATCGAATAGTATAGCGGTTGCCACACAAATACGCTGAAACCGAGTCGCTACTAACGACTCGGTTTAAGTACTTCATGGTATGAGTGCGGCACTGAAATTGTCAGCTGATTTTAATCGGGTTGGCATCTCTTATCGATAACCATGTAGCACACCCTAGGCCCCCATGGCATCGCGACCGGCTAGCCAGGCCATGACGCTGCTGGAGCCAACACAGGCACCACCACCAACATAGCCGGCACCAAAGGGAGAGCTGGCGCAGCACCCGCAAGCATAGAGTCCGGGAATCACATTGCCTTCTACATCTAGCACTTGTGCCTTACCATTGATCTTGAGTCCACCGGCTGTACCTAGACTGGCTGGGTAATAGCGGGTGCCATAGAACGGAGGAGCGGCAACGGGAGCAAGACATTTATTGGTCAGATCATCGCGAGTCATATCAGCAACGGAGTGCTGGTCGTGACTGAACTCACCACGGCGGAATTTGGGATCCACACCATTGGCGGCATTGGCGTTGAACTCGGTGATCTCTTCGACCAGACCAGCAGGATCGATTTCCAGCTTGGCAGCCAGATCCTCGAGAGAGTCCGCAACAACGAGCCAGTCTGGGATCTCTCCTATTTCAGTCGCGCTAGGTAGCTTGTAATGCTTCGTATACTCCGAATCACAGATGAAATAAGCGGGGATGTTCAGCAACCTGAAATTTGGTGAGTCCCAGCCCTCCATGCAACGCTGGAAGTTGGCGTAGACCGTAGACTCATTACCAATGCGCTTGCCATAACGATTAACAACTACAGCGCCGGGCTTGCCGCGGAACTGATATGAGTCGGTGATGGTCCAGGCAGCGTCTCGCTGCATACCCTCATACTCGCCTTGGGGCAACATACAGCACTGGCCATATACTGCTGCCATATTCGCCAGACCTGCGCCAATAGCCATACCCATACGCTGGCCGTCGCCGGTGTTGGTGGTAACGTGGCGTGAAGCGAAGAATGGCGTGCGAAGGAACTCTCTACGCATATCATCGTTGAAGTCAAAGCCGCCGGTGCCAAGCAATATACCCTTACTGGCCTTGATGTTCAGCTCAGTGCCATCAGCCTGTACGGCCAGAAGCCCGATGACTGCGCCATTGTCATCCCTGTAGAGTCTTTTGCCTTCAGTTCCAAAGACAATCTCAACGTTATTCTGCTCGCAGACATAGCGGATGAGCTCATAGGCTTGACCATTGGATGGCTTCTCTGGCTTCACCCAATCCTCACCCAAAATCTCCTTGGCGGCTCCGGTTGCGTCAATGTTGATAGCACGCCCACGTCCACGATAACCATCGACTTGATAATAATCCTGGTTAATCCAGTCGTAGTAACGCTCCCAACCAAAATTATAGGTGTCGCGCGTCCACTTGATGAATTCAGGGGCGTTATCGACATATGATTCAATCAACTCATCATTCGAGCCACCTTGTGAGACAGTCTTGATGTATTTGATGGCGTCCTCGCGGTTGTCTTCGAGTCCGTCCTGCTCCATGACGTAGTTCATCGGAATCCAGGTGATGCCTTCGGAGAGGGCAGTAGTACCGCCAAAGAGCTCACCTTTCTCAATGATCATTACCGATGTCGCACCTTTCTCGATAGCTGCCAGTGCGCCCCAGACAGCTCCTCCGGCACCTACAACCAGAAATTCGACTTCTTTATCCCAGCTGATAGAACCACTGGACGTTGCTACGGGAGCCTCCTTGTCCTTGGGAGAACAGCCAGCCAGCATGCCTGCTGAAACCAAACCTGCACCAACAGCCAGTGATCCCCTAAGAAAGTCGCGTCGCCCTACTTCGATGCTCTTGTCCATTAACATTCCTTTCACTCCTATAAATTGCTTCCTCCATTGCTCGTCAGATAATACGAATCACATTGGAGCGCAGCGTCATTTATTCAGGGTGACAAAGATGTTTACGGGGTGATTTCGTTTTGTAGTACCGCTCTAAGGGTGAGAGGTATCTGGAGAAGATAGAGCACAAAGAAAGTACGCCTCTCCGATGCATCCTCAAATTTGATTTTACTCTTATTTGATAGTCACTAGAGAGACGTACATTTAAGTACCTTCTACACCCTTTGAAAACAAATGTCAAGACCTGAAACAAAAAAAATTCTGGTTTATACTTCGATGTAGCCTCATTCCCGGGTCCGGTCTATTAGATGGACCGACATACGTTACCAGGGAGCCCATATACTGTGTTGGACAGGTATCCTCCTAGTTGCGGAAGCTGAAAGACATGGTGCGGGTACCCACCTTTTTGAGGTGGGTTCATCCTTCCGGCTTGGGAACGAGGTGATTGACGCTCCCCACTGGGGAGCGTTCTTATTGACGGCTCTTTTACTATTCTTCACAATGATTCGGGTTAAGGATAGGAATGGTTCTACGGCGTACTGACTTGACAGTCAGTGATCCCGATTGAATCGCAGTTGAGGGGAGAGTCAGTGTCAGATAAGTTCAACACGCCTACCGAGGTTGTTGATCTGACAATCGCCAGTGGTGTTACAAAAGCCAATCGATCATTCAACAAGACATTCCTGCTGTCAATCCTCGCTGGCGCTTTCATTGCCTTTGGTGCCTGCGCCTCATCGCTGGCTATACATGATATCGCTAATGTTGGCATAGCAAGACTAGTGGCGGGCTGTGTCTTTCCGGTTGGCCTTATGATGATTATCATTGTTGGCGGTGAGCTCTTCACGGGCAATTGCCTGATGGTTGATGCTTACTATGAGGGCAAGATCAAGGCTTTTGCTTGGCTGCGCAACCTGACGGTTGTCTGGGTTGGCAATCTAGTGGGTTCACTGTTGATCATCGGTCTGGTTGTGTTAGCCAACCAATATTCCTATACCAATGGTGCACTTGGAGCCTTCACGATCAAGGTAGCGCTTGCTAAGGCTACGTTACCGTTCTGGACTGCCTTTGGATCAGCGATCCTCTGTAATATACTCGTCTGTGTTGCTGTCTTAGGCGCCAGCGCCGCTCGTGACGTTGCGAGTAAGATCCTCGCCATCTTCTTCCCGATCATGGCCTTTGTGGCTTCCGGATTCGAGCACAGCGTTGCCAACATGTACTACATCGCAGCCGGGATGGCCGCAAAACTCAACCCGGTGCTTGCCCAAAAGGCTACCGAGCTGTATGGGATATCCGCCCAGAGCATGGATGCTCTTAATGTAACTGGCTTCCTGTCTAACCTGATACCAGTGACGTTGGGCAATGTTGTTGGCGGTGTTGCGGTTGGGCTGTTATTGTATTTTGCCTATCGGCGCAATAAACACTAACACGACGACAAGTTATCACTTCGCTCTTAACGCGCGCAGGGCGTTGATCGTGGCAATCAAGGTAACGCCTACATCTCCAAATACTGCCATCCACATACTGGCTATGCCCACAGCACCAAGAACGAGGATCACCGATTTGACGCCTAGCGCGAAGATGATGTTCTGCCAGACAATGCGCATGGTTCGTTTGGAGATACGGATGGCCTGGGCTATCTTGGGCAACTCGTCGGTCATCAGGACAACATCTGCTGCCTCAATGGCCGCATCTGAGCCCACGCCACCCAAGGCAATACCAATATCGCTCCTGGCCAATACGGGGGCATCGTTGATGCCGTCGCCCACAAAAGCCAGTTTTCTGCTGCCCTTAGTATTGGTTCGTGCTCTATTCGCTTCGATTAAATCAGCTTCGATCAAGTCTTCCAGTCGTTCGACCTTTTGATGCGGAAGTTGTTCGGCAAAGAAACCATCGAGGCTCAATGCAGTGGCTATCTTGTTGGCGATGCCATGATTATCACCGGTGAGCATCATGATCCGTCTCACACCAGCCTGCCGGAGTTCGCCAATCGTCCGCTTTGCCTCAGGTCGTAATTCATCCGATATCACTATGTGACCAGCATAGACTCCGTCAATACCCAAATAGATCACGGTGCCGCTGGCTTTCTGCACTGAGTAGGGGATATTGGCGTTTTCCATCAGTTTACCGTTGCCAATCAGAACCGGCTTGTCGTCTATCAGTACAAAGACACCTTGACCCGCAACCTCCTCATACGCTGCTATGCGGTCACGATCTATCTCGATGCCATGAGCGTTTCGCAACGAGACGGCGATGGGATGGTTAGAAGAGCTCTCGGCATGCGCGGCGATATCCAGGATCTGTTCGCGAGTCCAACCATCGGCCGGGGCAACATCAGTAACTGTGAATACCCCATGTGTAAGCGTGCCGGTCTTATCAAAGACCACGGTGTCCACCTTGCTTAAAGCCTCGAGGTAATTGCCGCCTTTGACCAGGATGCCACTGCGTGAGGCTCCACCGATACCGGCAAAGAAGCTGAGCGGTACCGAGATCACCAAAGCGCAGGGACAGGAGACAACCAGGAAGATCAATGCCCTGCCTATCCAATCACTCCAGTCGGTGCCAGTGACAAGAGGAGGGAGAATGGCCAGAGCCAGGGCAAGAGCCAGCACGACAGGAGTATAGTAGCGAGCGAATCTGGTGATGAAATTCTCCATTGGAGCCTTGTTTCGGTGGGCATTTTGCGTCATCTCGAGGATTCGGGCGACTGTCGAATCGGCATAGGCTTGGTTGGTCTCAATCGTGAGCAGACCGTTGTTGTTGACCGAGCCGCTGAGCACCGAGTCGCCGGGAGAAACATCAAGAGGCAGTGATTCTCCGGTCAGAGCTGAGGTGTCTAACGAGGAACGTCCTTCTGTGATCACACCATCTAGAGGGATACGTTCGCCCGGCCGAACGATGATAATTTGTCCTGGAGCGACTGCGCTGGGGTCAACCTGATCTATCCGACCTTCCTGAAGTAGGTTGGCAAAATCTGGGCGGATGTCCATCAGCGCAGATATTGATCGACGAGAGCGATCGACTGCGGCATCTTGGAACGCCTCGCCAATCTGATAGAACAACATCACGGCTACCGCCTCGGGATACTCGCCAATCAGGAAGGCGCCCACCGTCGCCACACCCATCAATAGATTCTCATCAAAGACCTTGGCCTTGATGATGTTCTTGCCGGCATGGATTAACACTTCATAACCGACGAGCAGATAAGCGGAAAGGAAGACCAGTAGACGAGGGATAGCCGCAAAATCAACGGCAAGACCGATGAGGAAGAGGATTGCCCCCGCTAGCTTTGGTAGCATTGATAGATTGTGCTTAATTACATTGAGTTCGCTTGCGTCTCCATGACCAGAACTCATCGTTGCTCTCCTGCATGGATCAAGCCTTGATGGAAGATATCGTGCACATGTTCGTCGTCGAGTGAATAGAAGACGACTTTGCCCTCACGTCGATGTTTGACCAATTGTGCCTGTCGCAGCACACGCAGATGATGTGAGACGGCAGGCTGTGACATCTGAAGCAATTCCGCGACATCACAAACACACATCTCCTCCAGGATCAGGGCATTGATGATCTTCAATCGGCTGGTGTCGCTCAATGCTTTAAATAGTTCGGACACCCGTAAAAGCGTAGAGTCGTCTGTCATTCGCAAGCGAGCGCGTTCGATTACCTCTTCATGGACGATTGAGCAGACACAAACATCATCAGGATTAGGACCTGAAGACAAGTTCAGTATATCTTGCATAAAGACGCCTCCTATCAACAGGCGACCGAGTAGTCTCAGTTTACCTGCAGTCTCGGTGTGCTAAAAATAAACATATAAGCAAACATTAATATGATAGAAGTGTCCAGTCTTGCAGTCAATAGCGTTTTCTGGAGTCGATGATCTTCAGCTCAACACGATCGGGGCTCCGGTCAGGGCAACGGAAACCGACTGGCTATCGCAAATTGGCAATCGCAACTAGCAATAATCAATTGGCTACGAGGCGTGTAGTTTCAGATTATTTCCTGTTGTGTGACGGATAGTGCGATATCGTTTGTCTTGCCAGTACCTAATAACAGTTTGTAGGGAAAGGAATCTGATGTCACTGACAGGTGAAGACGGCAGAACGAGTCTTCCTGCCAAACATTATGTTGCGCCTAAGCCGTTCTCTCGGCGGATATTCACAAAACTAGCTGCAGCCTCACTGGGAGCGTTTGTCGCGCCTCGTGGTTTGGCTATGTTATCTGATCTCCCGAATGGATTTTCGCAAGCCTATCAGGCTTTTGCCCTTGATTCAGCGGCAGGTACTGTGCGATGGTCGCGCCTGTCCGGAGCGCATCGATATGAGACAGCGGCAGCGATCTATCGATTAAGCACCGAGTTGCTTGGACAGTTTGATAGCATTATCCTGGCCACCGGCGCAAACTTCCCGGATGCCCTGGCTGCATCTGGCTTAGCTGGCATCTGCAGGGCTCCCTTGCTATTGATTCCGGGCGCAACCATCACAGCAGCGGATTTGGACGAGATCCGACGGGTCTCTCCTCAGAGCGTCTATCTGGTTGGTGGCTATGAGGCCATTAGCGAGGAGGTAGAAGATCGTATCGCCACAAGCTGCGGTGTGGAGGGATTGCATCGGCTAGCCGGAGCAGACAGACAGGAGACTGCGCTCGCGGTCTATCAGGCAGGTTTAGATGAGTCGGCGGCAACGTCAACATGGGGCGACATGGCTATCGTCGCCACCGGAGCTAACTTCCCGGACGCACTCTCCGCGGCCCCACTGGCGTTTGCAGCAAAGGCCCCCACATTCCTCACAAACTCTTTTGGCGAGTTATCGGAGGCAGCGTATGCAGCCTTGGAGAATGGCGCTTTCACCAAGCTTCTGATTGTGGGAGGATACAGCATGGTGTCCTCGGCAATCGATGAGCGTCTGGGGGCATTGGGTTTTGCAGTTGAGCGCGCATATGGAGAAGACCGTTACCGCACTAGTGTGGCGATAGCCGATTTTGCCATCGAGCGCGGTTATCTGGATTGCATGTACCCCTGTATCGCCACTGGGACAAATTTTCCCGATGCCCTGGCAGGGGGAGTTTTGGCCGGATTGAATGGATCGGTGCTGTTGCTGGCAAATGAGACAAGAACGGCACCTCTATTAAGCCTTCTCGACGCGCAATACAACCAGGGGCAACTGACATCCGGCTATCTCTTGGGTGGATTGCAGGCAGTGAATCCTTATATCGAAAGCATCATCAGGCGCATAAGCAACGATGGCGTCTCTATCATACTTCCTCAGAGTACCGAGGGTTATTCAGCGACAACAATACGGCCTGCACAAGCAGTGGTGGATGGTATCAACGCCCTGAAGCTAAGCCCGCGCGCGCCATTGAGCAGCGCGCTGGAAAGTCTGATCGACCAGGTCCATGCGAATATAATCTATGAGCAGATGAGTAACTTCGAGAAGCTCCGCGCGATCTATGAGTACCTGATCATCAACTTCGAGTATGGTTATCTGTCTACATCCTCATACGACCGCGAATCTCGGGCATTCGCGGCATTGGCTCAAAACACCGGCACGTGCTATGAGTACGCATCAGCTTTGTGTACAATGGCGCGCCAAATCGGTTTCCCTCTTTTTATGGTTGAGGGAACAACAGAGATGGCTTCTGGAGGCTACGGCCAACACTACTGGAATGAGATAGACATCGGTGGCAGAACCTATATTCTCGATGCCAATGTCGATGATAGTATTGCTTCGGATAAGGGTTGCATCTGGTACTATTGCTTTTGTAGAACCTATGATGATATTCCCGACCAGTATCGTGGCGCCAGACGTATAGGCTGACAATGTGCACCCGTGCTGTTCCACTTACCTCGCTTCATCAGCAAGGAGGCAGGATGTATACAACGATAGAAGATGACAGAGGAGTTGACCGCAGCTTTTTCAGATCTATGACTCGGATTCTATTGGTGCTCCTGTTGTCTGGCGGCTTCCTGCTCCAAGGGATTGTTTCCAGTAACCAGAACCGCGCATATGCCTACGAGGTAGGCTCTTATGAGATCTGGGTAAATCGGTTGCAGAACGTAGTGACGGTCTATCAGTATACCAACAAGGGATACTGGGTCCCGATCAAAGCGATGATCTGCAGTACTGGCAAGAATAACTCAACTCCGCTCGGCACCTTCAGCGTGTCCTCCAAGAGGGTCTGGGGGTACTTGTTCGGTGGCGTTTCGGGGCAATACACAACGCAATTCTATGGTGACTTCCTCTTCCATTCGGTTCCCTATTCCAGCTATGGTGTCAAATCGAGCCTTAAAACCGATTATTATAATCTGCTTGGGCAGCAAGCCTCAATGGGCTGTGTGCGACTCCAGGTGGCAGATGCGAAGTGGATCTATGATTATTGCCCGTATGGCACTCCGGTGCACATCTATGAGAGTTCAAATCCTCCCGATCTGGGTAAGCCGACAGTCTTCACCCTCACCTCTGGAATAGGCTGGGATCCCACAGATCCAGATCCGGCCAATCCATACCAGAGGAACGTAACCGGCATCCGCATCACAACACCAACAGGACGAGTGTTGCTAAATGGAGAGCAGCTGCAGTTGTCCAGCGAGTTGGTCACCAGTGGTTCTATCAATGATTGCGCCCGGCAGATACGCTGGGAGAGCTCCAATGCGTCAGTGGCGACCGTCAGCTCAACGGGATTAGTGACAGCGCGCGCGAATGGTTCGGCTGTCATCCGCGTCATCAGCATTAGCGGCAGGGAAGCAAGCTATACGATCAGGGTTGGCAAACGTGTGACCACGCTGAATATCGAAAGCCCGCTATCACTGCTTTCGGGCTCGCAGACGAATATGGAGGTAAGCGCGCTTCCGGCTGATGCCAGCTATCCTGTTGCCCGGTACAGTTCCTCCGATCCCGCAATCGCGTCGGTTACGCCAGAAGGATTGATACAGGGCGTTTCTCCCGGTATGACGACTATCACCGCTACGGCTGTTGATGGCTCGGGTGTCACAACGCAGCGCGCAGTTGAGGTCTACAGCTATCAGGTTGATTTCCGCGATTGGGACGGTTCGTTGATCAGTGGTCAATCTTTATCGTACGGTGGAACAGTGAGTTACCCGCAAAACCCACAGCGACCTGAAGATGAATCCAGCAGTTACAGCTTCCAGTATTGGGATAAGGTTCTTGATCAGGATGATCATCTCATCACAGCGACGGCTCTCTATCGCGCAGATCTACTCGAGCCGGCGTTCTTATCGCCCGAAGCTGAGGGGTTGCTTTCGCCTGAGGCTGGGGGTCCGGTGTCGCCTGAGGCAAGGGGGTTACTGTCGCCCGGAGGAGAGGTGTCGGGTGAACTGGCGCTGACAGTTGACGCATCCGGGACTAGTGTTCAGCAAACTGACGCTCAAGAACCTGTCGAGCAGGAGAACGCCCTCAAGGAAACTGACGGCCTGGAAACCGGCGTACAGGAATATAGCGGTTTCAATCGCTACGATACCAGCGATTTGGTTGCCACCGATTTCGCGCCTCAATCGACCAGGGCTGTGATCACGACCGGAAGGGATTTCCCCGATGCTTTGGCATCATCAACGCTAGCTGGGGTTGATGGTTGTCCATTGCTGCTCACAGATTCCGCTCAGTTGTCCTGGGAGACGTATTTCTCGCTCTTCAAACTCAACGTCACTGAAGCCACCGTTGTTGGCGGTACAAATGCCGTTTCTTCCTTGGTATATGAGCGCATCGCACAGGTATTGCGCGAGAACGCGTCAGCCCGCGGTGGTGAGAGCATCTCGCGTATCGCCGGTAGTGACCGCTTCGATACTGCCCAGCAGATCTACAATCATCTAGCGCAGTCTGACCTTGCGAAGACCGCTATCGTCACCACAGGCTCCAATTTCCCCGATGCCTTATCCGTGGCACCGTACGCCTACGCGCAAAGGGCACCGATCTTCCTGGTTGACAGCACCGGCCACGTGTCAGCAACGTCAAGGCAGAGCATTATCGATGGCAGCTTCGAACGAGTGCTGATCCTAGGTGGCGAGCAGGCGGTACCCGGGGCTCTTGAGCAGGACTTAGTCAATCATCTTGGACGTGCAGGAGTAGTGAGGATAGGGGCTGCCGATCGCTACGGCACCTCTTTGGCGATAGCCAGATATGTTTCTGGAGAAGGTGCACTCAGCACTGTGCATCTGGGGATAGCAACGGGCAGCAACTTCCCTGACGCACTGGTGAGCGCGGCTCTGCAAGGGAACCGGCAAGGCGTCTTGTTGCTGGTGGATGCCAGTACACAAGGGCTTATCTGCAGCGACTTCATCAGTGAACAGAGCGCTAACGTGGTTTCGACTCATTGGTATGGCGGTACCGGTGTGCTGACAAGAAACCTCAGGCAGCAGCTGCTCTCCCTGCTCTGAAGCAAATAGATGGCTTACGTGTAACCCAAAGGCAATGCGTCGCTGATCTGTTGCGCAGCTGTAAGCTGATGCCAGAAATCCAACTTAGCGCTATAGGCTACAATACAAGATTGCACAAAAATCACTCGCTATCCGTAAGCTGCCCTGCGCAGATTTGATAGTGGGACAATCGAAGCTATCGAGTTACAGGAGTAACAGGTGCAAGATTCAATCGTGATAAAGGGTGCTCGCGAGCACAATCTCAAAGACATAGATGTCATCATCCCGCGTGACCGATTGGTTGTCATCACGGGATTATCCGGTTCGGGCAAATCCTCACTGGCATTCGATACTATCTATGCCGAGGGTCAACGCCGATATGTCGAATCTCTGTCCTCATATGCGCGGCAGTTCTTGGGACAGATGGATAAGCCAGATCTTGATTCGATCGATGGACTCTCTCCCGCGGTTTCCATCGATCAGAAGACAACCTCCAAGAACCCGCGCTCTACCGTGGGAACCGTGACCGAGATCTACGATTATCTGCGCCTGCTGTTTGCGCGTGTGGGTATCCCGCATTGTCCGGAATGCGGGCGCGAGATCAGGCGTCAGACTACTGACCAGACCGTTGATATGTTGCTCGATTGGGGCGCGGATCGACGCGCCATGATCTTGGCGCCAGTGGTTCGTGGTCGTAAGGGAGAATACGGAAAGATGCTCAGCGACTTGCGCAAGGAGGGCTTTGCCCGTGTGCGGATCGATGGGGAGGTGCGTAGCCTTGACGAGGATATCGTGTTGGACAAGAAGTTCAAGCACAACATAGATGTGGTCGTTGACCGTCTGGTAATAAAGCTGGAGGCAACCTCGCGTCTTACGGAGGCTGTCGAGACGGCAACTCGCCTGGCGGAAGGCAACCTGATCGTGCAACTTCTGGCTGAGGGTCAATCGGACCAGCCCGCCTATCTCGCCGAACGTGAGGAGTCTTTCTCGCTCGCTCTGGCTTGCCCGGTGCACGGACACTCGATGGACGAGCTTGCTCCGCGGGATTTCAGCTTCAACGCTCCCTATGGTGCCTGTCCGGACTGTCTGGGTCTGGGCTTCACTCGCGAAGTCGACCCTTCGTTATTGATCCCAAATCCCTCACTTTCGCTGGCCGAAGGCGCCTGTGCCACCATCAGTATGAACAGCAACTATTATCCCCAGATACTTGCCGCAGTGGCGGACCACCTCGGTGTGAGCCTGGAAACCCCCTGGGAGGATTATCCAACCGAGGTGCAGAAGGCATTTCTGCATGGGTTGGGACATAGCAAGATCCGTATCAATTACGTCACTCGCGATGGACGCGACACGCATTGGACCTACAAGTGGAGTGGGTTGCTGGGTGTGGCCATGGAGCGTTATCAGGATACAAGCAGTGAGAGCATGAGGCAGAAACTCGAGGAATTCATGAGCGTGCGTCCATGCAGGTCGTGTGGTGGAGCGCGCCTCAAACCCGAGATCCTGGCGGTAACCGTGGGTGGCTTGAATATCAGTCAGGTCACACAGCTCTCGGCTATCGATGAGTTACATTTCTTCGAAGAGCTCGATCTCAACGATCGCGAACTACAAATCGCCGCACGCATCATCAAGGAGATCAAGGAGCGCCTGCGTTTCCTCGTCGACGTTGGTCTGGATTATCTGACTCTCGAGCGTGCAACCGCAACATTGAGCGGCGGAGAAGCCCAACGTATCCGTTTGGCCACCCAGATCGGTGCGGGTCTGATGGGTGTACTCTACATCCTCGATGAGCCTTCGATTGGGCTGCACCAGCGTGATAATGCGCGCCTGATCGCTACCTTGGAGCGGCTGCGTGACCTAGGCAACACTGTGATCGTCGTTGAGCACGATGAAGAGACCATCCGCTGCGCTGACCATGTTATAGATATGGGTCCGGGTGCCGGTGAACACGGCGGAGAGATCGTCGCCCAAGGTACACCTGAGCAGATCCTTCTGACAGAGGGTTCGCTGACAGCTGACTATTTGGCTGGTCGGCGTACGATAGCGGTACCACAGAAGCGACGCAACCCCAACCGCGGTGTCATCCGTATCGAAGGAGCAGTGGAGAACAACCTCAGGGACATCGATGTCTCCATCGAGTTAGGTACACTGACGGTGGTCACTGGAGTAAGCGGCTCGGGCAAATCCTCCCTGGTCACCGACACACTGGCGCCGGCATTGACCAACCGCATACATCATTCACGCAAGCGTGTAGGCGCTCATCGCAAGATCAGCGGCGTCAATCTGCTGGACAAGGTCATCGACATCGACCAGTCACCAATAGGCAGGACCCCACGCTCCAATCCAGCTACTTATGTTGGGCTTTGGGATGATGTTCGGGCCCTGCTTGCCTCGACGCCGGATTCCAAGGCGCGCGGTTATTCGCCCGGGCGCTTTAGTTTCAATGTCTCTGGTGGACGTTGCGAGGCCTGCAAGGGCGATGGTCAGATCAAGATCGAGATGCACTTCCTGCCGGATATCTATGTTCCCTGTGAGGTCTGCAAGGGCGCGCGCTACAACCGTGAGACATTGCAGATCAAATACCGAGGACGATCGGTGAGCGACATCCTGTCCATGAGTGTGGACGAGGCTTTGCTGTTCTTCGAGAACATCCCGCAGATCAAGCGCAAGCTGCAAACCTTGCATGATGTTGGTCTGGGTTATATCTCCCTGGGTCAGCCTGCCACCACCTTGAGTGGAGGTGAGGCCCAACGGGTGAAGCTGGCAAGTGAGCTCCAGCGCCGGCAGACCGGCAAGACCTTCTACATCCTGGATGAGCCTACCACCGGTCTGCATTTCGATGACGTTAGGCAGCTGCTCACAGTGCTGCAGCGTCTGGTTGAGATGGGCAACACCGTGCTGGTTATCGAGCACAACCTTGACATCATCAAGAGCGCCGATCGCGTCATCGACCTTGGTCCCGAGGGTGGGGACCGTGGCGGTCAGATCGTAGCCATGGGCACACCGGAGGAGATAGTGGGGGTCAAGGAGAGCCACACCGGTAGGTTCCTCGCCAAGGTGCTGAACGGAGACTGACGCAGCTATGGACATCCTGCCTACGATAAGGGAGCAACTCTCATCGGTGCCGCAGTCGCCAGGTGTCTATCTATGGAAAGACGCCCAAGGACGGGTGCTGTACGTTGGCAAGGCTAAGCTATTGCGCAATCGCATGCGCCAGTATATCAGTGGTCAGGACGAGCGCGCTCAGATACCGTTGATGATGGAGCAGGTCGATTCATTTGAATATCTGGTCACGCAATCCGAGCATGAATCGCTGATCCTGGAGAAGAACCTCATCCACCAGTTCGACCCACCCTATAACGTGGATTTCAAAGACGATAAGAGCTATCCGTTCATCGCCATCACCAAGGGTGACGTGTTTCCGGCAATCAAATATACGCGTGAGAAGAAAGTTGCCTCATCGCGCTATTTTGGTCCCTACACCGATTCTCGCGCGGCACGCATGATGGTCGATGTGGCTCGTCGCGTTGTACCAATCTGCTCTTCAAGTTGTGTGGAGTGGAAACGTCTGAAACGTAAGCTGGAAAACGGTCAGGCGCAGACGGCAGGGGAGTCTACCGGTATCAGACCCTGTTTCGACTATCACGTTGGATTGGGACCGGGTCCTTGCGCGGGCATCTGCTCTCCAGAACAGTATCGTAGCAATGTCCAGCGTATCGAACGGTTTCTCAGCGGACATCGTCGTGAGTTCCTTGAAAGCATCGAAGACGAGATGCATGACGCCGCCGCCGATTTGGATTTTGAGCGGGCGGCTCGCTGTAAAACCCGCTTGGATACCATTCGCTCTCTGGAGGACAGACAGCATGTGGTGTTGTCGCCGCGCCTGGATGCCGATGTCATCGGCTTCTTCAGAGAAGAGACCATCACCGGTGTCCATGTGTTCGTGGTGCGCGAAGGTGTCGTGAACATCAGCAATGAGTTCATCTTGGATAAGGGCCTCGACATCCCGGATGATGACCTGATCGAGACTTTCCTCATCCGCTATTACGAACAGGCCACCGATATCCCCCGTCAGGTGATACTGGCCACCGTGCCAGAAGAGACTGCTGTTTTGGAGGAGTGGTTGACTACCCGTCTGGATTCACCGTTTAAGGCTAAGGTGACACTGAAGGTACCCAGCCGTGGCGAGAAGTTAGATTTATTGCACCTTGCCCAGCGAAACGCCAAGCATACGTTGCTCCGTTATAAAGTACGTACTCGCTACGACGAGGAACGTATCAATACGGCATTGCTGCAACTGGAAAGCGCTCTTGCGTTACCGGCAGCCCCCTTGCGTATCGAATGCTTCGATGTCTCAACCATCCATGGCAGGCATTCGGTCGCTTCGATGGTGGTGTTCAGCGCCGGGATGCCCGATAAGTCACAATACCGCCGTTTCAAGATCCAGATGGATAGCGATGAGGCTAATGACTTCGCTATGATGTCTGAGGTGCTGGGGCGTCGTTTCGCTGCCCAGCGCATGGAGGATGAGCGGTTTGGCCGCAAGCCAGACCTGCTCATCGTCGATGGTGGAAAACCCCAGCTTACTGCGGCGCTTAGACAACTTGAGCGACTGGGGCTCAGCGATATCCCTGTTGCCGGGCTGGCCAAACAGGACGAGGAGCTCATCGTGCCTTGGTCTGAACATCCGGTCATACTGCCCAGTGGTTCGGCTGCGCTGTATCTGGTCAAACAGGTGCGCGACGAAGCGCATCGTTTTGCCATTACCTTCCACCGTGAGTTGCGCGACAAAGCCATGAAGGCCAGCGTGCTCGATGATGTCGTAGGTCTTGGACCCATACGCAAGAAACTGCTGTTGAAGGCCTTTGGCTCAATGAGGAGACTAAAGGCCGCTACTATCGAGGAGCTCTCTGCAGTCGATGGCATACCGGTAGCGGTTGCAGAGGAGCTATATGCCGTTTTGCAGCAGTTTAATCGAGTTTGATTACCCTATCGCGCAAGTGGCGCTATACTGATTCCACTAGAGTGTCAGTTCAACTGGACGGTGAGGGAAGATCATGGATATGCAGCTCGAGGTTCAGATTCCGGAAGAGACGACACCGGGACCGGATCTGGTGATCATCACCGGGATGAGCGGTGCCGGTCGAACTGAGGCCATGCATACCTTTGAGGACATGGGTTATTTCTGCATCGACAACCTACCGCCATCCCTGTTGCTCAATCTGGTTTCGTTGGCCGGTATCCCCTCGGGAGGCAATCGTAAGCTCGCCGTGGTCTGTGACCTGCGTGCCAAGGAGTTCTTCCCCGAGCTGATAGAGGAGTTAAGGCACATCGCTGATGCCGGACTAAGCTATGCGGTGCTGTTCTTGGACTGCAAGGATGAGGTCCTGCTATCACGTTTCAAGGAAACCCGTCGTCGCCATCCGCTTTGCGATGATGGCATGACCATAGTGGCTGGCATCCAGCGCGAGCGGGAGTTGCTCTCCGAAGCAAAGGAGATCGCCAATTTCGTCATCGATACTTCTGATGAGGATCCCCGTGAGCTGCGCAAGTACATCCGCAACCTGTTCTCTACGCAGACCGAGATGGAGAGTCTGCGCGTCTTCGTCTTCTCATTCGGCTTTAAGCATGGCATGCCCAACGAGGCCGACATCATCATCGACGTCCGTTTCCTGCCCAATCCCTACTATGAGCAGGAGCTGCGAGTGCTCACTGGTTTGAACCAGCCGGTCAGGGACTACGTGCTCAATCGTGACGAGACTCAGCGTTTCGTCAAGAATTGGAATGAACTGCTCGAGGTCATCATGCCTGGTTACGTTTCGGAGGGTAAGCAGCATCTTTCCATTGGTGTTGGCTGCACTGGTGGACAACATAGGAGCGTGGTCTTAGCTGAGGAGACAGGCGCTTATCTGAAAAACCTGGGTTATATGACCACTATCACGCATCGTGATATCGCTTTGGCCGAGGTCTCCTGATAGTGGGCTGAATAGGATAGGTTGGATCTGAAGGTGGAGAAGGTCGTTTCTGCGTCTGTTGAGGGCATGAAAGCGGTGGTGATCGGCGGCGGTACTGGTGCCCCGATAAGCATCAAGGCGTTGTTGGAGCTTGGTGTCGACACCAGCGCCGTAGTGGCGATGGCTGACGATGGCGGCTCTTCCGGGTTGCTGCGCGAGCGCACGGGCACGGTTCCCCCTGGCGACATCCGCAAATGTCTTGTTGCGATGGCGAAAGATCCAGATGCTGCATTGACTCGCGCTTTCGGCTTCCGCTTCGACTACCTGTATAACCATACACTCGGTAATCTGATCTTGATGGCATTGGCAAATACAGCTGGCACGTTCGCTGAGGCGATCCATGCTTGCGAGCGGATGTTGGAGGCTCGTGGCCATGTGTATCCCTCGACGCTGGAAAGTGTGGTCCTATCGGGTACAACCCGCGACAACAGGCATCTGAGCGGACAGAAGAATATCTGCTCCAGTGTGACAGCCATGGATAAAGTCTTTCTCACTCCAGATCAACCAAGAGCTTATGAACCTGCCCTCGCTGCAATCGAGGATGCAGACCTGATCGTGTTGGGGCCGGGTTCTTTATTCACCTCGATAATCCCCAACTTGCTGGTTCCGGGCGTGACCGATGCGATACACGCCAGCAGTGCACACAGCGTATTCCTCTGCTCGCTGGCCGATATGCAAGGGGAGACCTGGGGCATGGATGTCGCCGAACACGTTGAGGCATTGTTGGATCACGGTATGCGGGATCTGCTGGATATAGTGGTGGTGCACCAGAGGAATCCGGCTTTTAGGGCAGGAAACGTCACAGCGAGTTTCGCAGCGATTGACACTGACACTTCGGCCAAGCCATCCGATGATCCGCCGGCTGTTTTTACCGAGTCCATTCGCCCGGTTTCATTCAATGCTAATCTGGCTGCTCGTATCGAGAGCCAGGGACCGATGCTCGTGGTTCGTGATCTCGTCGATCCTGTTCGCCCAACCTGGCACGATGTCAAAGCGTTGTCCGAGGTGTTGGAGGGGGTATTGTCAGCATGTCATTCACCGCAGAAGTCAAAGATGAGCTCTCGCGCATAATCCCCGAGCACGCAGCCTGCAGGAAAGCGGAGTTGTCGGCTCTGATCAGGGTAGAAGGCAAGCTCTCCGGTAACTATCGTCTGGAGATCACCACCGAGACCGCCCCTGTTGCTCGAGCGGCGGTGCGCCTGCTGCATGACGTCTATCACTTGAAGACAGAGATCACAACCCGACGTAGCACCCTGCACAAGACATATAACTATCTGATCACCGTTCCGGCTCAACATGGTCTTGAAGAGGCGATCCGAGACATGGGCATCATCTCAGACTCCGGGTTGGAGCTGGGCATCGATCCGGACTTGGTGAGGAAACCCTGTTGCGCGGCATCCTATCTGCGTGGCGCATTCCTTGGCGGTGGCTTTATCGCTGATCCCCGCGGTGACTTCCATTTTGAATTGACCTGCGGTCATGAGATGTTGGCTAATGGACTTGTTGCGTTGTTAGCTCAGGCGTCGATCCCTGCTCGTACCCAGAAGCGTCGTGGTGCCTGGATAGTCTATCTGAAGGGCGCTGAGCCCATCCTGGATTTCCTTGCCCTGGTTGGCGCCCACAAAGGCGTTTTGACAATGGAGAACATCAGGGTTACCAAGTCTGTACGCAACGATGTCAATCGCCGTCTCAACGCCGAGATCGCCAATCAGGCAAAATCAATCGAGGCATCATTGGAGCAGGTCAGGGCTATTCGATTGCTCATAGAGAAGCGTGGTATCGACTCGTTGCCACCTGCTCTGCAGGAGCTCGCCCTGCTGCGTCTTTCACATCCCGACGTCTCACTGAGAGAACTTGGGGAGTTCGCCGAACCACCGTTGTCAAAATCCGCTGTCTATCATAGAGTTCGACGTATAGAGGCAATTGCTCGGGAGTACCTGGAGCACTGAGGATAAGGCTTACAAAACGAGGAGTAAGGAGCACATCGTGACCGTTAAGGTAGGTATCAATGGATTTGGCCGTATTGGCCGGTTGGTCTTTAGGGCCATGGAGTCAGACCCAGATGTTGAGGTTGTCGCAATAAACGATCTGGGCGATGTGCCAACTATGGCTCATCTGCTCAAATACGATTCCATTCATGGACGGGTTTTCGATGAGGTTACCGCCGGTGAAGGTGGCTTCACAGTCGAGGGGCGTTTTGTCAAAGTGCTCAGCGAGCGCGATCCCGGCAATCTTCCTTGGGGCGAATTGGGCGTTGATCTGGTAGTCGAGTCCACAGGCTTCTTCACAGATGCCCTGAAAGCCAAGGCACACATCGATGCGGGAGCGAAGAAGGTCATCATCTCCGCTCCGGCCAAGAACGAGGACATCACCATCGTAATGGGTGTCAATGATGATAAATACGATCCGGCAGTTCATCACATCGTCTCAAACGCTTCTTGTACCACCAACTGCCTGGCTCCGTTTGCCAAGGTGCTGATGGATAACTTTGGCATCAAGCGTGGCTTCATGAACACCATCCATGCCTATACCAACGACCAGAAGATCCTCGACCTTCCGCATAGCGACCTGCGTCGTGCTCGCGCGGCAGCCTTGTCGATGATCCCCACCACTACCGGCGCTGCTCGCGCAGTATCGCTGGTATTGCCCGAACTCAAGGGCAAGATGGACGGCATGGCCACCAGGGTACCAACTCCCGATGGCTCGATGGTCGACCTGGTGGTAGAGCTTGAGCGCGAGACTACTGTCGCCGAGATCAATGCCGCCATGAAGGCAGCTGCCGAAGGCCCGCTCAAGGGTATCCTCGAGTATACCGAAGACCCCATCGTCAGTGTCGACGTGATTGGCAACACGCATTCATCGGTCTTTGATGCTGGACTTACCATGGTGATGGGCGGAACCGGCACCTTTGCCAAGTGCATCTCTTGGTACGACAACGAGCGTGGCTACTCCACAAGGGTCAAGGATCTTGCCAAGTTGATGCTTCAGGGGTCTTAATGCATACAGTCGATCAGGCTGACGTTACCGGCAAACGAGTGCTGGTACGCGTCGATTTCAATGTGCCCTTAGACGCGGGAACCGTTACTGACGACACGCGCATCCGCGCAGTCCTGCCAACCATCAACTACCTGCTTGAGCATGGTGCCCGGGTGATCCTGATGAGTCATCTGGGCCGTCCTCAGGGTACGGGTTTTGAGCAGAGGTTCTCATTAGCTCCGGTAGCGCGAGTGCTTGCGCGCATCTTGGGACGAGAAGTGGCCATGGCTCCGGACTGCGTTGGGTCGCAGACCCAGGCGCTGGCACAAGACCTCAAAGATGGCGAAGTGCTGATGCTGGAGAATCTGCGTTTCGATAACCGCGAGAAGCTCAACGATCCCGAGTTCAGTTCGCAGTTGGCTGCGTTAGCCGAGATATATGTCAATGATGCCTTTGGCACCGCGCATCGATCCCATTCCTCGGTTACCGGAGTTGCTGGTATCCTGCCCTGTTATGCGGGATTCCTGCTAGCTGGCGAAGTCAAGACGTTGTCTGGCATGCTCAAGGAGCCAAAGCGGCCGTTTGTAGCGATTTTGGGTGGATCGAAGGTATCTGACAAAATCAAGGTCATCGACTCATTGTTGGATACTGTAGATGCATTGTTGATAGGTGGCGGCATGTGCTTCACCTTTCTAGCTGCCCAGGGATATTCGATTGGGAAATCTCTGCGAGAAGAGGACTGGATCGACCGAGCTGCAGTAACGCTGCAGAAAGCTGCCGAGAAAGGTGTCAAGCTACTCTTGCCTGTGGATGTTGTAGTAGCCGAGGCTCTTGATGCGAACGTCGTGACCTCTATCTGCGATGTCTCGGAGATACCCGATGACAAGATGGGTCTCGATATCGGTCCGGTAAGCTGCGAGCTGTTCACACGGGAGATCGCCTCGGCTCGCACCGTATTCTGGAATGGACCGATGGGCGTCTTCGAGCTCAAACCCTTCGAGAACGGGACCAAGCAAGTAGCTAAGGCTGTGGCGCGCAACAAGAACGCCACTACAGTCATCGGCGGTGGTGACAGTGTGGCGGCGATACGCAAGTTCGACCTTGTCGATCAGGTGAGCTTCATCTCTACCGGCGGCGGTGCCTCTATGCAGTTCGTTGAAGGCACGCCACTGCCGGGAATAGTGGCGCTGGACTAGGTATGACGTATTCCTGTGTTTTTCTGCTACCACGCTTGCTACTAGGCCTGTTGCCTTGATGTGGCACCATTCAGGTGTTCGCTGGAATTGAGAAAGGAACCACCATGACGCGCAAACCGATGATCGCCGGCAACTGGAAGATGAACAAGACCACAGCTGAGGCTGTCACGTTGAGCCAGGATATCTCCTATGGCTATGACTCATCACTTGATGATGTCGAGTTGGTGCTCTGCCCACCCTTCGTTGACCTGAAGAGTGTGAGCACGGTTTTGGGTTTTGACAAATCTCGCATCGCTTTGGGCGCTCAGGATGTCTACTGGCAGAAAAGCGGCGCTTTCACCGGTGCGATCTCGCCCGGTATGCTCAAGGAGGTTGGTTGTAGTTATTGTATAGTTGGCCATTCTGAGCGTCGCGAACATTTCTTTGAGTCCAATGAGGCGGTCAACCTCAAGGTACATGCGTTGTTCGAGGAAGGGATCATTCCAATCGTCTGCTGCGGAGAGGACCTTCCCACACGCGAAGCGGGTGAGGCGCTGCCGTTTGTCATCTCGCAGATCAAGGCAGCTTTAGAAGGACTTAGCGTGAAGCAGGCGGGCGATCTGGTAATCGCTTATGAGCCCATCTGGGCCATCGGAACCGGCAGGACGGCTACACCCGAAGCAGCAGATGAGGTCTGTGCTGCTATCCGCCAGACAGTAGGGGAGTTGTTCGGTGGGTCAGCCGCCTCGAGCTTACGCGTCCTCTATGGTGGATCGATGAAGCCGGAGAACGTGAGCTTCTTCGTACCCATGCCCAACATCGACGGTGGTCTGATTGGTGGCGCGGCACTTGATGCGCGCTCGTTCATCGATCTGGCAAAGGCCTTCATCTAGAGAGAAACCTGATATGAGAACTCCTGCGCTTCTGGCGATATTAGACGGATTCGGCATCGCGGAGGCTGGCTCGAATAACGCCATAGCCTGTGCCGATGCCCCGTTCCTCAAGGAGCTGTTGAGCGATAGTATCTATCCCTGTCGCACCATCAACTCCTCCGGTCGCGATGTTGGCCTGCCAGAGGGTCAGATGGGCAACTCCGAGGTTGGACATCTCAACATCGGTTCGGGTCGCATAATCGATCAGGAGCTGACCCGTATCGATCGCGCCATCGAAGACGGGAGCCTGTATGCAAATCCAGTATTGACTCAGGCTATGGATGACGCACGCGCAAACGACAAGGCACTGCATCTGCTCGGTCTGCTCAGCGATGGAGGCGTGCACAGCTCGATTGAGCATCTGGAAGCCCTGTTGCGTATGGCGGTTGGGCGCGGGGTGACCCGCATCCGCGTGGCTGCTTTCATGGATGGTCGCGATGTGTCGCCTACCAGCGGAAAGGCTTTCATCGCGCGTATCGACTCCCTTTGCAGGGAGCTGTCTGCAACGGAGAAAAGGCCGGATGTGCGCATTGGTGCTATCATTGGGCGCTATTTCGCCATGGATCGCGATAACCGTTGGGAACGTGTCGCGCGCGCCTGGCGTGCTTTGGTGGTGCCGGCAGAGCAAGACGTTACCAGCGTACCAATTGATTCTGACCTGCAGCAGCTGATGCAAAGATCATATGATGCTGGTATAACCGATGAGTTCATTGAGCCGGTAAGCATCGGAGAAGACGGCATCAGTGATGGCGATGTCGTGATCTTCTTCAACTTCAGACCCGATCGCGCGCGGGAGCTTACCAGAACCTTTATCGATCCGGAGTTCAGCGGGTTCGATCGTCCACTGGCTCCCGAGGTCCGCTTCGTCTGCATGACCGAATACGACGCTGTCTTCTCTGAACGATTCAAGCTCTCTGTAGCGTACCCAAAGGTGTTTCCAACCAATACGCTGGCCGATTACCTCGCAGCGCTTGGTTTACGTCAATTGCATATCGCGGAGACCGAGAAGTACGCGCACGTCACTTTCTTCTTCAACGGTGGCATCGAGGAGCCCAAAACGGGGGAGCAACGCATCTTGATTCCCAGTCCCAAGGTAGCCACCTACGACCTACAGCCTGAGATGTCTGCACCAGGGGTGACAGATGCTTTAGTCAATGCGATAAACACAGATGCAGCGGATGTCTATATCGTCAATTACGCTAACTGCGATATGGTGGGTCATACCGGTGTGATGGCGGCTGCCATCAAGGCAGTCGAGGCGGTTGACGTAGGATTGAAGCGTGTTGTCGACGCAATCGCGGCTAAAGGCGGAGTAGCTCTGGTCACGGCTGACCACGGCAACGCCGAGCACATGATCGATTCTGATGGCGGAGTTTTCACTGCCCACACGCTTTCGCCTGTACCGCTGGTGCTCATCGATACGCAAGCCATGGGTGAGAAAGCTGCGCATCTACAGGATTCACAGCTACAGGTTACTCAGGCACAGGAATCATCGGCTGATGATCTTCGAGTGCAGGGACTTGCATCGACAGATGGAAGGCACATCGACCTCGAGCGTGATCTGCCAGCGCGCCTTGCCGACATCGCACCCACGTTGTTGGACCTGATGGAGTTGCCCATACCCCCCGAGTTCACTGGACGCTCGCTCCTTAAGCGCACTTGAGCTGGAAAGCTCAATTGATGTGTAACTGAAACAGGCGCGATAATCGAGCGCACTCGCGGTCTTTTTTGTAGTATCATGGGCATCCGCTGGTTTTATCCGGCCAAGTAGCTGCAAATTGTACGGTTTTCCCGTAAAATGATACGGTTGCATTGTCAAGAGTGTCATTATAGACCGCATATCTTGCATCATTCGATTTAAGGAGTTAGTTTTGGCTGTTAAGATTCGCCTGGCACGTCATGGTGCCAAGAAAGCACCGTACTATCGTGTCGTTGTCGCCGATGCTCGCGCAAGGCGTGATGGCCGCATCATCGAAGAAGTGGGTCGTTATAATCCGCTTATCGAACCGGCAATGGTGAAACTCGATCTTGAGAAGATCGACCGCTGGATCAAAGACGGCGCCCAACCCACAGAGACGGTTGCCCGCTTGCTCAAGACGGCGCGCGAAGAAGCCTGATCATGGATGAGAGTGCTCAGGATATCACCGCTTTAGTCGAGGATATCGTTTTGGCTTTAGTCGACGAGCCCGATCAGGCAGAGGTGACATCCGAATTTGAGGGTGAAACGCTAATCATCAGCATCAAGGTCACTCCAGACGACGTTGGTAAGGTCATCGGCCGCCAGGGTCGTATCATCAAGTCGATCAGGACCTTGGCTCGTGCCGCATCATCTTTGGGTGACGGGGAACAGGTCGAGGTTGAGGTACTGGACTGACACAGGACAGGTTGACCATGGATGGTAACGACGCGTACAGTCTGGTTGCACGCGTGACCAAGGCACAGGGGCTTCAAGGGGAGGTCGTGGTGGTTCCCACTGACGGCCTTCCTTTTCTGTTGCAAGAAGGTCTGCGTCTCTGGGTTGTACCGCCATCGCTTGAAGGCGTGCGCCAAACCCAGGTATTGGCCATAAGGTCATTGGCCAAGGGCTGGGGAGTCATGCTAGAGGGCGTCGCGGATGTTGCTGCAGCCAACGAGCTGGTGGGTCGACATCTGTTGGCGGTAACCGACGAACTGCCGGAATACGACGAAGTAGAGTCAGCCTCTGACATTGGTCTGCAAGTCAATGATGCGAGGCATGGCAGATTGGGCACCATCGTCGATGAATTACATACGCCGGCACACCCACTCTGGGTGGTCCAGGGTCCCTATGGTGAGGTGCTGATTCCCGTAGTTGATGAGTTCATCATCAATCATCATGGTGATTGCGTTGATGTCAGGTTACCCGAAGGCCTTATCTCGCAAGAACCATCCCAGGGTCTGATGGCGCAAGAGCCTCACGTCGGGAGTAGCGAACCATGCGCATAGAGACGCTTTCTGTCTTCCCCCAGATGTTCGAAGGGCCAATGGATGCTTCGATCATCGGACGCGCCAGACGGATGAGTAAACTGGAGTTTGCCGCGCACGATCTGCGTGACTGGACCCATGATCGGCATCGCAGCACCGATGATGAACCGTTTGGTGGCGGTCAGGGACAGCTGATGAAGGTCGAGCCGGTGTTCGAAGCGTTAGATGACCTGTTGGCTGATGAGCCGGCACAGGTGCTGTTCTTCACGCCAGTGGGAGAGACATTCACCCAGTCCATCGCCCAGCAATTGGCCCGTGAGCAGCGATTGGTTATGGTCTGCGGTCGCTATGAGGGTTTTGACGAACGTGTCTATACACGGGCAGACAGATGCATCAGTCTGGGAGACTACGTCCTTACCGGCGGAGAATTGGCAGCGATGGTTGTCACCGATGCTGTCTGTCGACTGCTTCCTGGTGTTTTGGGCGATGAACTTTCCAATATCGAGGAATCGTTTCATGGTAATCTGCTGGAGTATCCGCAGTACACCAGGCCTGCTAGCTACCGGGGTCTCTCGGTTCCTGAGGTTTTATTGAGTGGAGACCATGCAAAGATTGCGGCATGGCGGCGAAGGCAGTCTATAATCAGGACAGCACGCCTGCGACCCGATCTTCTGCCAGATGCAGAACTCAGTGAACAGGAATGGGATCTTGTGCGTGCCTGCAGGAGGGATCTGGCAGACGAAGCCACATCGATCGAGAGGTCGGATTGTGAACGATAACGGCACAGACGAAGAAGTAAAGCCGGGGGCAAAGCACGCCAGACCGCGCAACCGCAGTCTTTTGCGTGAGGCCCTTGAATTCGTTGCGATCATTGCGGCAGCTCTGGTAATAACGCTGTTGATAAGGACATTCATCCTCGACCAGTATGAGATACCCTCTGGCTCCATGCAGCCTACCATCGAGATCAATGACCGCGTGTTCGCCGAGAAAGTCACCTATCACTTCAGCACGGTCAACCAAGGCGATATCATCACTTTTGACAATCCTTATCCCTCTCCGGATATGCATGATGCCGTGTTAATCAAACGAGTGATTGCTACTGAAGGTCAGATCATTGACCTCAAGGATGGTCAGGTGCTAGTAGATGGCGTGATCTTAGAGGAGCCCTATACCCATGGCCTGCCCTCAGAGCCGCTGTCAACGCAGCATCCCGGCGTTGAGATAAGCTTTCCCTACCAAGTGCCGCAAGACGAAATCTGGGTGATGGGGGATAATCGTATCAACTCGTTGGACAGCCGTTATTTTGGTCCGATAGAAGAGGAAAGCGTGCTGGGGCGCGCGATATTGCGCATCTGGCCTTTGAATCGTTTTGGCACACTCTAGAGCAGATAAGGAAGCAAGATGACGTTTCAGGAGATCATACTCAAGCTCGAGCAATTCTGGGCACAGCAAGGTTGTGTGGTTTTGCAGCCTTACGACATGGAAGTTGGCGCCGGAACATTCCATCCGGCCACTACGCTCAGGTCGCTGGGCCCCGGAACCTGGAAGACTGCCTATGTGCAGCCATCTCGTCGCCCAACCGATGGGCGTTATGGGGAGAATCCCAACCGCCTGCAGCACTACTACCAATTCCAGGTGCTCATCAAGCCATCACCGGAAAACGTCCAGGAGCTGTACCTGGATTCGCTCAGGGCGATTGGCATCGAGCCGCACGATCATGATGTGCGCTTTGTAGAAGACGACTGGGAGTCTCCAACCCTTGGTGCTTGGGGTCTGGGCTGGGAAGTCTGGCTGAATGGCATGGAGGTCACACAGTTCACCTATTTCCAGCAGGTTGGCGGCATCGAATGCAAACCGATACCCGTTGAGCTAACCTATGGTTTGGAGCGTTTGGCCATGTATATCCAGGGCGTCGAATCGGTTTTCGACCTCGTCTGGTCCGAGGGTTCGGATGGAACGATATTCACCTATGGTGATGTGTTCCTAGAAAATGAGCGTCAATTCTCAGCCTATAACTTCGAGCATGCCGATACGCAAATGTTGCTTGGCAACTTTGATAACTACGAGCGCGAATGTCAGAGGATCCTAGACAAGAACCTGCCATTACCGGCATACGATTGCGTGCTCAAATGCTCTCACGCCTTTAATCTGCTCGATGCGCGTGGCGCGATCTCGGCCACCGAGCGCATGGGCTATATCCTTCGCGTGCGAACGTTGGCAAAAGCCTGCTGCGAGTCCTATCTGAAGAACATGTTGGCCATCCAAGATGTTGAGGATCTGCCTACAGCGCCAATCGCCGCAGAGGCAAAAGGTGAGGCTGAGCTTGGGACATTGCCAAAACAACCCGCGACCTTTGTGTTGGAGATAGGTACTGAGGAGATCCCAGCAGGTCCCCTGACTTCTGCTACGCGGCAGATAGCGGAACTGATGCGTAAGGCATTGGCTGACGCTCGACTGGAGCATGGGGATATCCGCGTATATTCCACACCTAGACGCATGATCATCGAGGTCTATCGACTGGCAACCGAGTCTACTCCGCTGGTGCAGCGTCTACGTGGGCCATCGGTAGCCATAGCCTTTGACGCGGATGGTAACCCAACCAAGGCAGCTGAGGGTTTCGCCCGCGGCAAAGGTCTCAGCGTCCGCGATCTGACTCGTGGCAAGGAAGGCGATTGCGAGTACGTCTATGCCACAGTTGAGCAAGTCGCCCGCAAGACGCAACTGCTGTTGCCACAGATACTTACCGAGCTCATCGAGTCGATCCAGTGGCCCAAGGCACAGCGTTGGGGTAACCGTGAGGAGCGCTTCTCACGGCCGATCCGTTGGTTGTTGGCATTGTGGGGTCAGCGTATCATCGATTTCGATTACGTTGGTCTGACCGCCGGACGTACCACCTACGGTCATCGTCTCATTGCTCCGCAGGCACTTGAGATCTCCACAGCAGAGGAATTCACCAGCGCTTTGACTAAAGCTTGGGTTGTCACCTCTCCAGAGATGCGAGCTGCGCAGATCAGGGCACAGATCAAGACGATAGAGGAGAAGAGCGGTTTAAAGGCCTATGTCCCCGAGGATACCTTTGCGGAAGTGGTGAACCTGGTCGAATTCCCCACCGCGCTTGTAGGCGCATTCGATGAGGAGTTCTTGGCCGTTCCGCCCGAGATCATCACCGATGCCATGCTCAAGCATCAGCGCTATTTCCCGTTATATTCTCCCGAGGGAGTGCTTTCCAACCAGTTCATCATCGTCTCCAACGGTTCACCGGCACATAATTCGGTGATCATCGATGGTAACGAGCGCGTGGTACGCCCGCGTTTGTCCGATGCAGCATTCTTCTATCATGAGGATCTCAAGCAGCCTCTGGAAGCTTACGTCAAGCAGCTCCAGGAGGTAGTGTTTCACGAGAAGCTGGGGACGGTCTACAATAAAGTACAACGCATCGAGAAACTGGCTGGCGATATCGCCAGCTTTGCTCAGGGCAGCGAAGACCAGATAGACGACACCTTGCGTGCGGCATTGCTGTGCAAAGCCGACCTTGTAAGTCATGCGGTTATCGAATTCCCCTCACTTCAGGGTGTTATGGGCAGCTATTACGCCACGGCTGCGGGAGAGAAGCCGGCAGTCTCACTGGCGGTAGGCGAGCACTACAAACCACGTTTCGCCACCGATAGCGCTCCTAGTGGCTTTGAGGGTCGCTGTGTAGCTTTGGCAGATAAGATGGATACCATCTGTGGCATCTTCGCCATCAAGCAAGGGCCAACTGGCTCCTCTGATCCCTTCGCACTGCGTCGGGCAGCCATTGGCTCCATCAACATCCTGCTCTCGGGACTACCCGTCTCGCTGGAAGCGGTGATCTCTGCGGCGTTGGCCAACTACAAGGACATCTCCTTTGAGAAGAAGGAGATCACGCAGGCGGTACGTAGTTTCTTCAAGACCCGCATCGAGGTCATCGCCCGCGACCACGGCTATAGTGCCGACACGGTAGCAGCCGTCATGGCGACCGACGTACTTGAACCAGTCGATGTACTCGCGCGTTGTGAGGCTCTTACCAAGGCACGCAGCGATGCACCGGAACGTTTTGAGGATCTGGCCATCGCCTATAACCGCGCCAACAACCTCAGGGAAGATGAACTGGGTGTCTCGGTAGATAAATCACTGCTCGGCGCCCCGGAACTTGCCCTCAGTGACGCGATCGACAAGGTTCAGCAGGGTGTCAAGGATGCGCTTGCGCGCGGGCAGTATCCACATGCTTTGGAATTCCTTGCCTCCCTGCGTGCTCCGATCGATGAGTTCTTCGATGCGGTGCTGATCATGGATAGCGACGAGACATTGAGGAATAATCGCCTCAAACTGCTCAATCGCTTTGTGGCTGTGTTCAAAGACGTGGCGGACTTTGGGAAGCTGGCCGGATGAGCGCACCGCCAACGATATACATCATATCTGATAGCGTAGGCGACAGCGCTGCCCAGATGGCCGCCGCGGCAGCCAGTCAGTTCAGCACACACGATACGCTTATCCAACGCTTACCCAAGGCAAAGAACATCAGCCAGATCGCTGACTTCATCGAATCGCATCTTGCCGAGAATGGCGGCGAGATCGTGGTGTTCTACACTATCGCCGATCCCAAACTGCGCGAGCAGCTCCACGACTACGTGGAGGGAAAACCGGTGCAAGCCGTCGATCTGATCGGTCCGGCTATCGAGGCGATTGCCGAGGCCACTGGCTTGAAGCCAAAGGGTAAGCCGGGGCTTATCCGCAAGACGGACAAGGATTACTTCAATCGCATCGATGCCATGGAATACGCTGTCAACCATGACGATGGCCGCAACCCCGAGGAGCTCAAGGATGCCGATATAATCCTAATCGGTGTCTCACGTACATCAAAGACCCCTTTGTCGATCTATCTGGCTTCGCGAGGCTACAAGGTTGCCAATGTGCCCCTTGCAAAAGGCGTCACCGTTCCGCAACAGTTGTTCGATGTCGATAACCGGCGTATCTTCGGCCTCACATCGGATCCTGCGCTGCTTTCTTCCATCCGCTATAAGCGTTTGGGGAATGCTGTTGACGTCGCAGGTTCCTATGCCAATATCGACAGCGTCCAAGAGGATCTGGATGAAGCGCGCATGCTGATGAGGCGCCTTGGCTGCATAGTCGTCAAGACGGACAAGCGAGCAATCGAGGAAACCGCGCAGGAGATCTTGCGCCATTATGAGCATTCATTCGATACGCAGGAAAAAACTGAGCGGTAAACCTACCCTGAGAATAACTGAGCTGGTGAAAAACCGATCATCGGCTCGTAACATTCTTGAGCGTTAACCGCTTGGGGGTTTCCTCGGTACTGTGCAGCTACTTCGCTCTCGCAACCGGATACCACGAACGATACCATGTAACTTGCATAATACAGGGGGTTGCGGTCTTCTCTGCCAAGCTGATCCGAATTTCCTGTCTTGTTACGTCGTAAACCTGCTGAAACAAGCTCAGCGACGTTAACGGTCCGCTTGCTGCATCTTCGCAGCCCGCTTGAAGGAGCAAAAGTGTCTGATCAAAAACGTGTGTTTGCATTCGGTAAAGACGCCCAGGGTAACAACGTAACCGAGGGTAATAAGGATATGAAGGGCATCCTCGGAGGCAAAGGTGCCAACCTTGCCGAGATGGCGGCCATTGGTCTGCCAGTCCCACCCGGATTCACTATCTCCTGTCAGACCTGTATGGATTACTACCATGAGGGTAACCAATTCCCTGAAGGAGTGGTTGAGGAGATCCAACGCTATCGACTCGATCTTGAGGAGCGGATGGGCAAGCGTATTGGCGATGCAGACGATCCGCTACTTGTAAGCGTCCGTTCTGGCGCACCGTTCAGCATGCCGGGCATGATGGACACCGTGTTGAACCTTGGTCTCAATGACCGCTCGATTCAGGGGCTTATCGCCCAAACAGAGAATCCTCGCTTTGCCTGGGACAGCTATCGCCGCTTCATCCAGATGTTCTCGAAAGTAGTCATGGATGTCGACGGCGATCTTTTTGAGAACGCCATCACCTCCAAGAAGATCGCCCGCGGTGTCAAGGGCGATAACGATCTGTCCGCAGAAGATCTTGAAGCACTGGTTAGCGAATTCAAGGCGATCTTCGCGCAGAGCGTCGATGCCGAAGAGTATCCCGAGTTGGTTGTGGGCGGAGAGGTCTGTTTCCCACAGGATCCGGATGTGCAGCTGAATCTGGCCATCAGAGCCGTCTTTGGCAGCTGGATGAACGATCGTGCTCAGCTCTACCGCAAGCAGAACAAGATCTCTGACGATCTGGGTACTGCCGTTAACGTGCAATCGATGGTCTTTGGCAATAAGGGCGATACTTCGGCTACTGGCGTTGCCTTCACACGTAATCCGGCCAATGGTGACAACGAGTTCTACGGCGACTACCTGATCAATGCTCAGGGAGAGGACGTGGTAGCCGGTATCCGTAACACCAGTCCCATCAGCGAGCTGAAGGAAGTCGAGGGACT
>DBPN01000059.1:0-262 GCA_002305585.1 Eggerthellales bacterium UBA1419 | reverse complement strand
AGCAGCGCTGCATATAGCCATCTCGATGGTAGAGGAAGGCCTGATCTCCAAGGAAGAGGCTGTATTGCGCATCGATCCGGCTCAGCTGGACCAGTTGCTGCATCCACAATTCGACAAGAACAGTAAATACGACGTAATCGCCAAGGGTCTCAACGCCAGCCCCGGAGCTGCCGTGGGAGAAGCGGTTTTCTCAGCCGCTGCAGCTGTGAGTGTCAGCGCTGAAGGGCGCAAGTGCGTGCTTATCCGCTGGGAGACCAATCCT
>DBPN01000014.1:1366-4156 GCA_002305585.1 Eggerthellales bacterium UBA1419 | reverse complement strand
ATCGATTTCCACTCCGACAGCACCAGTCTCCTCGGTACAACCGACTATCGTGTTGCTGATAACCGTTTTGCTATCCGCTCTGCCGCTAGGCGGCAGATCCTTTGGGCGAACTTGGATTGCCGGATGTCCGGCTGGAAACATGCGGAACTGGCAATTGTCGATTGTGACCGCGTTCTCGTTCAGGTTGTTATTTCCATCGAATGCGATGAAAACACCTCTGTAAAGATTCTCAACAATGCAATAGCTCATATTCAATTGGCCCCTAAATTTCGCTGTCTCTATCTGCCCCCACTCGCTGTCCCAGCTCGTATTCGGCTTACTGGTAAATAAAATGGGTGCAGCCTCAGTACCGATGGCATTCAGGGTACCGGATACAATCAGAGTCTCCATCAGGCAAACGGTAACGCCAGGCCTGATAGTCAGGTCGCTATAGGATGCCGAATCGGCATTATTTCTGGAAACCTGTACCGTACCGGTTTTATTGGCACTATCCTCAACGAGATACGGCACACCCACATCACCCCAGATGCCGCTCATGTTCACTTCACCATTACCTACATCGCCCCAGACCTTCACATAACGGAATTCCTCTGCCAGATCTGAACTGAATGTACAGGTGCCGCTGATATCCTTATTGATCTGAGATGCCGCATGGATGGCAATCGGGTAGACATTCGTTGGACCGTTGAAGGTGTTGTTATCTAGCACCACTTCCTTTGGATGATTGGAATCGTTGTAATCGTAATACATCGTGATTGAGTAATTGTCTGGAGTATTGTTATTGAAGATGCAGTTCTTGACACTGGCTAACATGCCATCGTAAACCTCAACCGATCGCAGCGTTGAATCATTGAATGTGCAGCCATCCGCATAAAGGTAGATTTCATCTTGGTCATCAGTGGTAGCACCGGAATTCCGGTCGATCTGGATGCCGCGTCCAAAGCCGGTAAAGGTCGAATCCTCGACGGTTACGATACCCTGTGCTTCCTTGTGGTAACCATTCTCATAGCGAATCCCGGTACTGTCCTCTGCGGGGTACCTGAACACACACTCAGAAACGGTGATGTTGATATCCTGAGCCGCCTCGATACTGCTTCTCTCCTGAGCATGTATCGCCGCTCCTCCACCAAAGAATCCTGTGTACTCGAAGATACAATTGGTGAATGACAGATTAGACGGTGTCACGCCCGACGCCCGGGCGATGATACCACCCCAACCTCTCGCTTCTCTGTCTGGAAGAACAGTGAACCTGACACCGTCGGCGATAAGGTTGCCTGACTCTACTGTCAGGTATTCAATCGGTGTTTCTCCACTAATCAGATTCCCACTCAAGGTGTCGGCGAAGTAGACTACGGCTCCGCTCTCGATTGTCAGTGTGGCGCCATTCTTTATCTTAGGTTCACCACTACCAGTCGAGCAAATCGTGTAGTTCCCGTTACCGGACCACGTTGTATCTGCGGTGATATCGTAATCAACAACGATGCCAACTCGCTCTTCTGCCTGGGCAATACCGGTAGTCCCCATGGCAGTGAAGAGAATCGCAGCTCCCAACAGTAGAGCAAAAGACCTCAATTTATGCCCGAACATCTGATACCGCCCCTTCCCTAAACCAATCGATTAGACCTTTTGCGGCTAACATAAAATGGGACCACCGTAGCTTGCGCTGAATGATGACCCCTCGATATACACACTCTTGTCTCTCTCGCCAATTATTTTGCGCCTGAGACCAGTCTGAGACAAGTGCGATTACACAGTGGTGTTAGAATTTTTAGTATAGTTTTAGTACAGGTTACAGCGCTTACGTATATTGCATGTTTGTGCATCAATCGCTCTTACTGCTGGTAATCGTACTGATGTATTTGGCTCAGGAAGGCTGGTATCAATGGGGCAGACCGGTTTGAGCCGGGAACTTGTTAGGCGATGTCTTTTTCTGATGGTACTGATTGGCCTTGGCTTCCTCTGGTCAGGCAGTGCATACATTACAGTTGCCTTTCGATTACTGGACTTCTTTGAAGGCGGGACAGTCGACCTGCTCGTAACAGGGATCTTTTATGTATTCCAAGCGCTGGGTATCGTTTCAGTGGCACTGCTGTTTGCTCACCAGCCCGCACTGGCAAGCGGAAGGCGCTTTCCCTTCTCTATCAGCCTCCTTATCGTACTCTTTGCTGCAGGTGCGGAATTAGTGCAAACTGCAGCATTGGTTGTCGCGTTCGGGTCTCTGATGAATCTGTTGATAGGCGCGCTTTCAGCCTGTTATCTCACGCGCCTGGCTACTGATATACCGCGAAACAGACGTGGAATCGTATTCGGTGGCGCCTATGCATTGGGTAGCGTTGGCACGTGGCTGCTATCCATGCCCATGGGGGGCAGACTGCTCTGGAGCGAACTAGGTGTTGTCGCAGTCGCCCTGCTTGCCCTCCTGTCACTGATGCTGCTGCGCCACTTACCCGCTTTAGCTCCTTTCCCAAGCCTGTCTTCTCCGTCGTCGCACTCTGCTCTTTGTGCGCCACCTTCCTCATCCTCAAAACTTGCTTCAAACGTGGCAAGCGAGGGAAAGATCAAGCAGATCAAATCATTGCATTTCATACTGCTTCATTCCAACAGAAACCTCATTCTGCTGGCAGCAGCTGTTTTGTTCTTATTGTCGCTTGAGAACACGCTTGGCTTCTCATTCCCGCTTAAAACCGCCTCAGAGAGCGTTTACATCGAATTCACACGTGCCTTCTATGCCATCGGACTTATAGTTGCCGGCTTGGTAAGCGATAGGAGTCGTCGTTGGGGTGCCATCTG
>DBPN01000014.1:0-1274 GCA_002305585.1 Eggerthellales bacterium UBA1419 | reverse complement strand
CTGATGGCAGGTAGGCTCGGCGAGGCTGCCGGCACATTGAGTGTCTCGATTCTAACCGGTGAGATCGCGATAATTGTCTTTGTTGGTTTTGTTTTTGTTCTGGTTATCCTGTTATTCCTGGCTCTCTATAACAGACTGTATATACCCGAGAACAGTCCAGAGGAAATCGAGCAAAAACGATTCCTCTCCTATGCCGCTCGCTTTGCCCTATCGTTGAGAGAGCAGGAGATCTTTGGTTTGATCTTACGTGGTATGTCTAACGCTGAGATATCCCAAGCGTTATTCATCACCGAGAGTACTGTTAAATTCCATATTGGCAATATCTTCAAGAAGGTCGGCATCTCCAGCAGAGCCGAGCTTATCGCGGATTACCGACTCAGAGATATCCGCTGAGACGGGCTCTCGATAACACACTCTACTACCGCAAATAGTGTAAATAGCAATCCATGCATATTATTTTGAGTTACGCAAGAAATCTTGACTCTAAGTCAGTCCACTTCGACAATAAGCCAACATTTTGGGCTAAGAATGTTAGTTTAACTCACAGAATCTTTGCGTTACGTTGCTCCAGTGCTGCGTAACTCAAAATAATATGCAAAACGNNTCTATTGCATATTCACATTCTATTTAATATTCGCAGGCTCCTGTGTGAGAATGATATCGTCATGGGAGTGTAATAGAGCTGAAGGTGTTGAGAAACTTGAGAATAAGCCAACAAATAAAAAAATACCCTGTATGTGCGCAACGTCCTATCCTTCCACGGACTACACCGCAGTACTTTCGGCGATGCGGAGCTTAACTACCGAGTTCGGAATGGGTTCGGGTGTACCCTCCGCTCCATGGTTGCGCACATACAAGGTATTCAATTCTCAAGAAGCACGAGCTTAATATTGCTCGCAGCTATCACTCGCCATCTGCGAGCGCTGATTGCGCACGCTGAAGGCTAAATAGTGGACACACAACGATTGAGAAATAAAGGATGAAGAGCTCGACCGATTAGTAGCGCTCGGCTGAATACATTACTGCACTTACACCTGCGCCCTATCAACCTCGTAGTCTACAAGGGGTCTTACCAAAAAGAGAACTCATCTTGAGGTTGGCTTCCCGCTTAGATGCTTTCAGCGGTTATCCGTGCCAAACGTAGCTAACCAGCGGTGCCGTTGGTCGACAACTGGTACACCAGAGGTTTGTCCATCCCGGTCCTCTCGTACTAAGGACAGCTCCTCTCCAATATCTTACGCCCACGACGGATAGGGACCGAACTGTCTCACGCC
>DBPN01000025.1:34006-40617 GCA_002305585.1 Eggerthellales bacterium UBA1419 | reverse complement strand
CAAGAAATGATCCCAAACCTTGACATCTGTTGGAATCGCTTCTTTGAGGTTTGAGAAATCCGTAAGCCAATTGCGCAGTGCAGCACAGCGAGCATGCAGTTCGACTGCGGTTCTGCTGCGACGNNCGCATCTGAGTGGCAATTATCGCGATGATGATGCCGGCAATCACAGCGATACCAGCCAATATGATCTCATCTGTGCTCGTGCCCACAAAAACTGCTATGCCAATCAAGACCAGAGCCACCATCAGCATCACGCCTCTAAGCACATTGCCAGTCATCTCAAAATAGCCTTTGGCGTCTGCGGCAGCTTTCACTGTGGTCTTCCATTTGTTCATGCTAGCCAAGAACGTAGAGGGATTCTTCTTGCCATACAGCTCAATGCTCTTGAAGTAGAGGGCATCGCGTCCCTCGGCAACTTTGTTGAATAGCAGATCCATGACCTCGGTATCGATGGGATCTGTGAGGGTAGCTGCCATCTGCGGGTTGCGCGAGAGGATGTAGTCCTCAATGGTCTTACCCCGCTCGTTTTGATAGCTACCTTTATCTATCCTTAACACTCCCCGCTCGGTCAGCGACATCAACGTTGCGGTGAATTCGGGCGCATCGATGTTGCCCCACTTCCACAGCGCGCCAAGAATCGCCGGATGATCATCAGAAGGATAATCGCGCCAGTACTTCTCTTGGAACTGCGGTTTGTACTCCTTGCCATAGCGGAAGAACAGGAACAGGGCCACAATCACCAAGAGAAGGCTTACAGCGATTACGACACCCATGATGATACGAGAAATCATCCTCTGCCTGTTAGCCTCATCTGCCCAAGCAGTCTCCTCAGCGATGATGGCATCAAGGCGTGCTGTGTTGTTCTCTATTGACATCCCAGTCATCCAGTCAACCGGGAACGCGACGCGAGCCTCAGCGAAATCTCCGGGATATACTGCGCCGGCCGTGAACACTACCGTGCCGTCATCCTTTAGTTCAACGGTTCCCGTGAGATTGCCGTGTCCCCAAGCACGCACGTCCCCTTCGGCAAGTGATATGCCTGCTGGTTTGGGTAATGTGACAACCAGATTAACATCGCGCGAGGTCTCATCCCAACCCGGACCAACAAACTTCCAGTAAAGCTCGGCAACATCGCTGTAGGTATTGATGGCATCGATGACTTGGTAGTTAAGCGTGACGATGACCTTCTCGTCAGAGACATTGAAGAACACATAGGGATCGACCGAGGAGTAATAGTCATCAACGGAGTATGCCTGACCAACGGGTCCGCCTGCCTCACGCCATTCAGTCTTGAAAGGCACTTCCTCGAGAGCCTCGATTGTGCCATCCGCGCGGGTAAGGCTGACTCCCGTCACAGTGATACCGCCGATGCCTTCGGTTGGCAGCTCCCACCAAACTGCAGAGAAATCGCCATCGAAGTCAAATGTGCGCTGCTCGGACACTGAAAGAGTGCCATCGGTTTGCACGTTGGCCTGGATACCCACTGGACCCATGTTGAATGACTTGGCCTCGGCTGTTGTTGGGTTTATGCATGTGAAGAGAAGTGTCAGTGCAAAGATCGCAGTGATTATCGCTGCGAAGCCCCCCATCTTGGTCAAGGTGTCAAATTTGATCCTGTAACCGGCTTGCGACATTGAAGCACCTGCTTTCGTTTAATCAGCTAGCATCACATCGGTATCAATCTCACCAGCAATCATCGTAGTTTTATCCATTATATCAGCGCTCTTCGCGTCTGTATGTCGTTCACGAGCGAGAGTGACCGCCAGCTTAAGACGATTGATCTGGTTGATTTCCGATGCACCAGAATCATAATCTATAAAAGTGATGTTCACCTGCGGAAACCGTCGTTTTATGCGCTTCAGGGCACCTCGCGCGTGAATGTGTCCGCTCAAGCAGCCAAAGCTCTGCGCATAGATTATATCTAACGCTCCACAAGCAACCATCTGCTCAATCTGATTCTCCAGAGGAGCATTGGTGAGCAGCAGACTGGTTATGGCGGGCAACACCGGAGTACAACCTTCGTTGACGATATGCTGGATCACTTGTCTATTTAGGAACGGCGTAAAGAGCAATGAGGCATTGCCCAGCACCGCAATCCTTGGCTTGTCTTCGTCTTGGCATATCTTAGGGTCGAGCCCAGTGGAGCAAAGCGGAGGTGTCAAGGATATCGTATCGGGCGTCACGACCTGTTCGAGAGCGGTATGCAAGGTGGCTGCCAATGCGGGGTTTAGATTGATTTGGCTGTTGGTCCCCGGGAAACCAATTGTCTCAATGTTCTGGGTGTTTCCACTGCGTCTAAGCCATCGACGCACTATCGTCTCCAGTTCAATGCTGCGACAACCGCTGCAGACCTGTGGCACCAGCACGGTGATGTTCTCGTCTGATGTCGATTCACTTGCCCACTTGATCACCTGGCCTGCCAGAGCGATCATTGATTGGCAGAGGTCGTTATCGCAGTAGCGCTGACCCGTCTCAACATCCTGTTGATTGATGGGATCAAGTATTTCGAGTCTAATGGCTTGAGCAGCTAACAGCGGCCTAATCGCATTAAGGTGCTCGGGCGCCAGAGACGGGACAACAACTACACGGCTGCCAGTCTCAGCTTTACCAGTCCCAGACGCTACGAACGGAGGCCTGCCTGCTTCCAGCGACCGTGCACCCTCGGCTGGATTGGCGGAATCAGCCTGCTCGCGCTCTCGCAGCGCGGCGGCAAGCGAACGCAGACGAATGCGGATGGCAGCTAAGTCAACCATCTCGTCGATCTTCAGCGCGGTGTAGATCCGATTTGAACCCTCCAGCAACTCCCTCAGCTGCATGGTGGCCAGTGCATCCACGCCACAACCAAACGAATAGATGTGCACCATCTCCAGCTCTGGGCGGCTGACCACCTGCAAAGCAGCCCGGTAGAGTGCTCTTGTCTGCCTCCAGTTGCCAGCAACCATTCCGGCGAAATCGTCTGAGTGCTCGTTGCCACTGGCCGCAACTATATCCAAGTGCGAGATGCTGGCTATGCTGAACACCGCAAACCCCAAGCTCACGAGCAGCTCATCTATACCATGGCTGATACCGGGATCGACATGATAAGGATGTCCGGCCAGCACAATGCCCTTCTTGCCTTCACTATGCAACGTTGCGAGGACCTCATCGGCCTTTTGCTGTAGCTGCTGCTCAAAAGATCTTTGCTCAACTCTGGCTGCGTCCAGCGCGCTCTTAATCGCAGCCTGCGTAATAGGTTGTAGCAAACGATTGCAAGCCGGCTGCTGATTCAACGTGTTTTTCAGCCGTTCGCTCAACCAGTTGTTTGCCGGTGAATCGGCAGCCGCTGTCTGGGCGCGCAGGTCCACGGTGAGAAAACCAACGGCTCCCTCACCACGTTCTACAACGTCATCGGCGATGAGTAGAGCATATTCGCTGGATACCGGACAATCCATCAACCCACCGCCATACGAGCTTTTACCGACACACAGGCTGTCGCAGATGCTTGCGCCCGTTGGCATAAAGATGATGTCGACGCCTTGCTCAATCAACTGAGCAACATGCCCATGCGCCAGTTTGGCCGGGAAACAGACTGCCTCCGACATCACAGCCTGGGCACCACTGCGATAGAGTGCGGGGCTTGAAGCCGGTATGCTCTTCACCTCGAAACCCAGTTGCTTGAAGAATGTTCGCCAAAAGGGGAAACTGGCATAGAGATCGAGCGCCCGCGGGATACCTATCACCGGCTTATCTTGCGAGACGCCACTCTGCTGTTCGCCACTTTGTGCGCCTGTCATCGATTGGTCCTGCGATACTCTGCGTTTCTGGTCCTCATCGGTAACATCGGACTTTGGCTCGGCTTCAGTATCGTATGCTGCCAACAGCTGCCGCTCAAAGGCAAAGAGATTCGCCGGCTTCTGTTTAACCTGCTTGGTCAAAGCACCCTTTTCGCAACGATTCCCAGTTAGGAACACCCGTGCTGCTGTGTCATCGGCCTTCTGGCTATTGAAACTGCTGATGGTTAACAGGCAATTGTTAGCGCAACCCATGCAGCGGCGGGTAGCGTGCTTCTGGTTCAAACTGGCAAGTTCGCAGGGGTCAAGCAGGTTTGTCCGCTCTGGGGCGCAACCGGCTTTCCTTTCAGCCAATACCTCGTCTCTGGACAACAGCGCAGCGCCATAGGCTCCCATCAGATTGGCTATGTTGGGACGTGTCACCTCACAGCCACACTCCAACTCAAAGGCACGAAGCACTGCATCGGACATGAATGTTCCACCTTGAACCACCATGTGTTTGCCCAGTTGCTCAGCGTCTGTGTAGCCAATCACCTTATACAATGCGTTTCTCACCACACTAAAGGCGAGTCCGGCAGCGATATCCGATGTTGGTATACCCTCTTTTTGCGCATGCCTTACGCGAGAAGTCATGAACACTGTACAGCGCGTGCCCAGGTCAACCGGACGCTTTGATTGCAGGGCCAAATCCGAGAAACTCCACTGCGTATAGCCCAAAGAGCGCGAGAAGCCCTCGATAAGAGCACCGCAACCAGAACTGCAAGCTTCATTGAGTATCACGTCATCGATAACACCATTACGGATGCGCAGGCATTTGATGTCCTGGCCACCGATGTCCAGCACAAAGTCGACTTCTGGATCCAGCTCACGCGCAGCGCGAAGATGGGCGATTGTCTCCACCTCGCCAGAATCGGCGTTGAAAGCTACACGCAATAACTGCTCACCATAACCGGTGACCTTGGTGTGACGCACTGTCACCAGGCTGCTACCGTCGTACTCACGCGGAATGCTGCTATACAACTCCTCGAGCATATCGCTCAAGGTGCCAATCACATTGCCGCGGCTCTTCTCATAATCCGAATAGAGCAGCTCGCCCTCGCTACCCACTAATACCAATTTGCAGGTAGTCGAGCCGGCATCGATGCCCAGAAAGGCATCTCCGCTGTAATTCATCAGCTGCCTTCGGCTCACACGGCTCTGCTCATGACGTTGCCTGAAAGCTTGCAACTCCTCATCGTCAGAGAATAGCGGAGCCAGTCGCTCGATGCCGCCATCCTCCTGCTCTGGCGCAGCCTTAAGGCGTTGCTCCAGCTCACTGAGTGGAATGGGCTGTCTGCTTGAGTCCTTGCCAAGAAGCGCGGCACCCATGGCAACGAACAGATGCGCGTCCGGTGGTTTGATTGTCTGGGCATGCGTGAGCCCCAGTGTCCTGCGAAAGCGTGAGACCAACTCGGGATAAACCTGCAGCGGACCGCCAAGGAAGACTACAGTGCCCTTGATGGGCCTGCCGCAGGAGAGACCGGCGACAGTCTGAGTCACCACAGCCTGCAGGATCGAGGCCGCGATATCGCTTTTCCTGGCACCCTCGTTGAGCAGTGGGCGCACGTCTGTCTGCGCGAACACAGCACAGCGGGATGCAATGGGGTAAACCGTACTGAAGCCTAAAGCCAAAGAGTTCATCTCCTTGGCACGCACTCCCAGAGTAGCGCACATCAAGTCAATGAAGCCGCCGGTACCACCAGCGCAACTGCCGTTCATGCGTTGCTCGACTCCATCGGTAAGGTAGATGATCTTGGCATCCTCACCACCTAGTTCGATGGCGACATCGGCCTGAGGATACAATTGGCCAATGGCATGCTTGGTAGCGATGACCTCCTGCACAAAGGGCAGGTCGAGGATATCCGCAATCCGCATACCAGCCGAGCCAGTCACGGTTGTGATGACCTCCGCGTCGCCAAACCGCCAGATGGTGTCATGCAGCAGCGTTAGCATCGTGGAGCGTATATCAGATTTATGCAGGCTGTATTGTGAGAAGACCGTCCTATCGTCCTGGTCGAGCAACACCAGCTTGATGGTCTTAGAACCCGCATCTATTCCCAGGCGATAAGTCATGGCTGACTTTCTCCTTAACCATTAACGGGGTATGTGAATCCCCGGGTATACCAAACAGAGTTTCAATTATAATTGTTGTAGTGGAACCACAATCAAACTGAAAGGTAATCGATGACTACCAAAGCTGTACTGTCTGTGCTTGGAAAAGACTGCAAGGGCATAGTTGCAACTGTGGCAACCACGCTCTATGAGGCAGGCGCGAATATCGACGATATCCAGCAGACACTGCTGAGTGACATCTTCTCGATGACTATGCTAGTTACCTTAGACGAGGAAACCTGCAGCTTCAACGCCCTACAAGAGCGGTTGGCGCAAGACGCCCAGAAACTGAATATGCAGATTAACCTTCAGCGTGAGGACGTCTTCACCTTCATGTACAAGGTCTGAAATTATTCTTCGCTACACTGATCATAAGCTTTATGCGGTTGAGCTGGTTGACCTCTGACGCACCGGGATCGTAGTCAACTGCGACGATATTCGACTCTGGATGACGCGTACGCAAGGCCTTGATGACACCTTTTCCCGTTACGTGATTAGGTAAGCAGGCAAAGGGTTGTGTGCAGACGATGTTAGGCGCTCCACCATGGATCAGCTCAATCATCTCGGCAGTCAACAACCAGCCTTCTCCCATACTGTTGCATAGACTCAGTACATCGCGAGCATAGTCAGCCAACTGATAGATGGTTGCCGGCGGCTCAAAGCGCTCTGAGTCCCGCAGAGCCTTGAT
>DBPN01000025.1:33482-33976 GCA_002305585.1 Eggerthellales bacterium UBA1419 | reverse complement strand
AGGAAGAACTCCGTGAGTCCGGGAACCACTACCTCACAACCTTCGGCTTCAATTAAATCGACGATGCCGTTGTTGGCGGTTGGGTGGAACTTGACCAGGATCTCTCCTACCACTCCCACCCGCGGCTTGCAGCGATCGTTGACGAGCTCCAGCGTATCAAATTCCTTGACGATGCTTTTAACAGTGCGCTTGTACTCACGATAACTGATGGTAGCGATACTGTCCTGACAGTGTTGCATCCATTTGTCGAACAAGGCCTGAGCGCTGCCAGGCACTGCCTCATAGGGACGCGTGCGATAGAGGCATTGCATCAACAGGTCGCCGTAGAAGATCGTATAGATCGCCCTGTACAACATATCAGCGGTGATCTTGAAGCCCGGATTGGTTTCGCCTAGCGAATGGAAACTCAAGCCGATTACCGGCACATGGCTCAAGCCAGCATCCCGCAGTGCCTTGCGGATAAGTCCGATGTAGTTGGTAGCCCTGCAGCCACC
>DBPN01000025.1:0-33396 GCA_002305585.1 Eggerthellales bacterium UBA1419 | reverse complement strand
GCATCAACCGCGCCATGATCGACGGAGGGCAACAGCTCAAAATTGAATCCCGCATTCTCAAACACTTTGACGAGCAGCTCAAAGTGGATGGGTGCCATCTGCGGGCTAAGGATCGTGTATCGCTGCTCCTTCATCTCCTCCGTAAACTGCGGCTTGGCAAAAGCAGTTGACTTGGGGGTGAGCAACTTGTTGATGTCCACTGAGCTGTTGTCCGTTGGGATGATATCCACAGGGTTGCTATCCGCTGTGCTGCTTTCAGCCGAGTTGTTGGCTGCGCGTATCGCGCTTTCGCCCGCGGCCTGATTACGCAACGCTGCGAGTAGCGATCGGATGCGGATGCGAGCCGCGCCAAGGTTGCTCACTTCGTCGATCTTCAGCACTGTGTACACCTTGCCGGCAGCTTCCAGTATCTCCTGCACCTGGTCGGTAGTGATAGCGTCTAAGCCACAACCAAAACTGTTCAGTTGCACCAGGTCAAGGTCGCTGCGCATAGTACAGAGCTTGGCTGCAGCATACAGCCGCGAGTGATACATCCACTGATCTACAACCCGGAGCGGTCGTTCCGGCTTTACCAGATGCGAAATGCTATCTTCAGTCAGTACTGCCAGATTAAAGCTGGCCAGAAGTTCCGGGATGGCATGGTTTATCTCGAGGTCCAGGTGATAGGGACGACCAGCCAGCACTATGCCGTGCGTTCCGGTCTTCTCCATCCAGGCGAGTGTCTCCTCCCCTTTGTTGCGCACATCTGCCTTGAAGCGCTCGTCTTCTGCCCACGCGGCTTCGACGGCTTTTGTTATCTCGGCCAAGCTGGGAGCGTCACCCTTTGCCTCTGGGTGCGAACTGAACCAGGCTTTGAGTTCCTCGTGGATGCGACGTGGCAAAATATCGATGCGGTCATAGGGTAAGAAGGGCTTGAGGAACTCAACCTTTCCGTCATGCAATTCCTCGACATTGAGGTTGAGCACTTCCGGATAACTGACCACAACCGGGCAATTGAAATGGTTGGGAGCTCCGGGATCCTCCTGACGTTCGTGCCTGATGCAGGGCATGAAGATGAAATCGATATCGCTGTCGAGAAGATTCATGATGTGCCCATGGCTGAGCTTTGCCGGATAGCACACACTTTCGGAGGGCATCGATTCGATTCCGGCCTCGTAGGTGGACTTCTTGGTCTCCTCACTCAAGACCACCGCGAATCCCAGCTGCGTGAAGAATGTGTACCAGAAGGGATAGTTCTCATACATATTCAAGACCCGCGGCAAGCCGACCGTTGGTCGCTGCGCCTCTTCTGGGGTCAAAGGAACGTAGGGATTCTCGCCTGTACCCTCAAACAGGCGACGCTTCTTATAGGCGAACAGATTGGGCAGGTTGGCTACCTGTGGCTTGATGCCCGCGCCCTTCTCACAACGATTGCCTGTGATGAAACGACGCTGTTTGCCGGTTTGTGGATCAACACCAAAACTGCTGATAGTGAGCAGGCAGGCATTTGAGCAGAGCTGGCAACGGGCAGTTCTGTGTGTAGGACTCAAGGTCGCAAGCTCCTGAGGATCCAAGAGCGTCGACTCGCGTGGCGTTTGGGCAGTCTTCTCCGCCTCCAGATAGCGATCGCGCGCCAACAGCGCAGCGCCGTAAGCGCCCATGGTTCCGGCGATATCGGGTCGTATCGCTTCGCGCTCACTTAACAGCTCGAACGAACGCAAAACCGCATCATTCAAGAAGGTCCCCCCCTGAACGATGACCTTGTCACCGATATCCTTGGGATCGCGGATCTTGATTACCTTGAACAGCGCATTCTTGATCACCGAATAGGAAAGACCGGCGCTGATGTCACCAACGGTTGCGCCTTCTTTCTGCGCCTGCTTCACTCGTGAGTTCATGAAAACCGTACAGCGACTGCCCAGGTCAACCGGCTGTCTGGAACCGATAGCAGCCTCAGCGAATTCTTTGACGCCTAGTTTCATTGATACCGCGAATGACTCGATAAACGAGCCACAACCAGAACTACAGGCTTCGTTGAGCATGATATGGTCGATAACGCCATCCTTGATGCGCAGGCACTTCATATCCTGGCCGCCGATATCCAAGATGAATTCGACACCGGGTAGCATCTCCTGCGCGCTGCGAAGATGAGCGATGGTCTCAATCTCACCGGAGTCACAGCAAAGCGCCTCGAGCAGCAGGCCCTCGCCGTACCCGGTTACCGTGGTATGGCCAATGGTAACCAGTGGCTTGCCCTCTTCGTCAACAGGCAATGAACTATACAGCTGGCCTATGGCGTGTTTCGCCGTACCCAGCACATCACCTTTATTGTTGGCATAGTATTGCTTGAGTAGGCGGCCGTCATCGCTTACCAGAGCAGTCTTGAAGGTCGTAGAGCCGGCATCGATGCCGAGGAAGGCAATGCCACGATACTCATCCAAGTTGGCCTTCGCTACTGTCGCCTGTGCGTGACGTTTAACAAAGTCCTGGTAGTCATCATCATCGGCGAACAACGGATCCAGCCGCACAACCTCACTGCCTTGCGTCGCACCCAGAGTCTGCAGCCGTTCAATCACCGAGGGCAACATGATCGGCTGATAATCCACACTGGAAAGAGCTGCTCCGCAGGCCACGAATAAGTGCGCGTTGTCTGGCTTGATAGTGGATTCCTCGGTCAGATCAAGTGTTAAGACAAATCGTTTCTCCAGCTCGGGTAGATATTGCAAGGGACCGCCCAAGAACGCAACGTTGCCACGGATGGGGCGGCCGCAGGCCAAGCCACTGATGGTCTGGGTTACCACGCTTTGGAATATCGAGGCCGCGATGTCCGCTTTCCGAGCACCCTCATTGAGCAGTGGCTGAACATCTGTCTTGGCAAATACACCGCAGCGCGAAGCGATTGGATAGATGATATCGGCATCACGTGCCAGCCCATTCAAACCAGCGGCATCGGTATCCAGCAAAGAAGCCATCTGGTCGATGAACGATCCGGTTCCGCCGGCACAGGTTCCGTTCATCCTCTGCTCGATGCCTTGATCGAAATAGATGATCTTGGCATCTTCTCCGCCCAGCTCGATAGCAACGTCTGTCTTGGGGATAAATGCTTCAACCGCAGTCTTGGAGGCGATTACCTCCTGCACAAAATCCAGCTCGAGCCATTGCGCAAGCAGCAAACCGCCGCTACCGGTGATGGCTACCGTCATTGGCTCTTCACCAAATCTGGCAGCTGTCTCCTCAAGTATCTCGGCGATAGTCGCGCGGATATCGGTATGGTGCCTCTGATAATTTGAGTAGATGATCTGTCTGTCTGCGTCCAGCAAAGCGCACTTGACTGTTGTGGAGCCAATGTCTATACCCAGATTCAACTGTCTTGTCTTATCCATAGCTATTCCTGCGCCTTCATCTCAATGGCATCACCAGGCCGTAGGAACATGATGGTTATCAGTATCTTTGCCATCTCCTCTGGGTCTTCCTGCATATCGCGCTGTACCCAGCGCTGGATCAAACCCAACATCGCAGAAGCGTAGTAGGAAACGTAATACTCAACAAGAGCCGTTGGTTCCTTGGTATATTTCTCATAGAGAACACCACGTACGATATCTGTACAGGCTCTGTCACGTAGTCGAGCTTGGAATTCCGCGTCGCCGTGAGAACCAAGCAGAGCACAGATAAGCGTACCGTGTTCACTGATTATCTCGAACATCTCCACGCATACGCGCGGCGGAACACCATTGCTGACGGCTGAGATGAACTCTTCCAGCGTGATTTGATTGATCTTCTCGCGCAAAGCTTTGAGATCGTCGAAGAACTCGCCCTCCAAACTATGCAACAAGTCTTCCTTGTCGCTGAAGTGAGCATAGAACGTGCCTCGGTTGAGTCCCGCCCGCTCAGTCAGGTCGCTGATTGAGAAGCCGTCGAATCCACATTCCTCGATAAGCTCAGCAAGCGCCTCGCGCAACATGCGCTTACTGCGCCTGATACGCCTATCCTCCAGCGGTCTGATCGCTTTCTTATACTCAGCCAGCTCTTCGCTCTCAAGCATGTAGGGTGCCGCAGTATGGTTCGTCGCATGCTGAGTTGCCGTCTGAACGACTGACGTCTGGACTGTGGCAGCTTCAGTAGCGGCCAACTGCGTCTCATTATCTGTTGAAGGAGCTTTTGCTTGACTCATGGTATCTCCCGATGATCTCATGGATTGCTTGTGATAGCACTTCTTACGATTCGAATCTAACGTTATCTAGAAGATGGGATTTGTAGGTAGCCTTGAACGTTTTCCAACAAGTTGAACGTTAACCAACAAAGTGTTGGTTTATATTTTATTCTGTTGGCGCACAAGAAACAATAGCTAGTCAGAACAATTGTCTGTTGTCCTGCCCCTGTTTATATCCTGTAGTTATCTGGGGGTTTTCTGGGATTCTCTGGGGTTTTACCGTTAGAGCCCTAGCAGCTGAGCGGCGTTGCAATAGAACATCTTTTGCAACTCCTGATCGTTAAAATCCAAGGCAGTCAGCATTTCTAGATCTCTACTCTCACTGCGCCACGGACCATCGCTGCCATAGAGCACGCGGTCGATACCGTAGTCGCGAACAAGTGCCACCAGATAGTCATCTGGCATCATTCCCAGCGAGAAGGATAGATCGATGTAGCCGGGCCACCCTTGTTTGAAATCGGGAAAATCCTGGAAATTGGCACGACCACCAAGGTGAGCCAAGACTGCGCGATGGTAGTCATACTGCTGATAGAATTCATCAAAATCAGATTTAGACCCTCGGATGTCGTCGAAATCCATTCCCGCGCCGGCATGGAAGAGGATTACCATATCCTCTTCGATAGCGGCATCATAGATCGGGAACATGCGCTTCTCCTGGGGTTTGAATACTTGCAGCAAAGGGTGCAGCTTTATGCCCTTGAAACCATCCTCTGCCGCCTTGCGTATCACACCTACCGGATCGTCATGGTTGGGATGCACGCTGGCAAAGGGGATGAAGCGCTCATGCTTGATAAGCGGGCGCAGAAAGTCATTGATGCTATCAACCTGAGAGGGCTTAGTGGGTACCGAGAGGATCACGCTCTTGTCTACACCGCTATGGTCCATATGGTCCAGCCAACCGGACACCGTACCGTCAGCAAACACTTCTGTGGGAAACAGCTTAAGGAAGACCTCGATTACGTGGGGCGCCAGCGCATCGGGGAACACATGAGCATGGCTGTCTATCACCTTTGTCTCGCTATCTGCCAATCTGATGGTCATGATGCCCCTCTTGTTGTTGGGTGTGTAAGTAGTGCAGCTATAAGGATACCCCAGGACAAGTCCCAGAGTATCTCGTCATCATCTCGAGAGATCAGAGAGCAGAGGAAAGTAGATGATTCGTCACTATTGCATATACCATCGATAAGTGGTTTATTATACTAGAATGAGCTAATTGGATACTTGTATCAACAATATCTATGCGCTTGGCTTTAACTTCATAGAATATTGGGTTGTTCTCAGAGCGTTTGGTCATCGAGGAGAGCTAATGGAACGACGAGACTTCTTGAAAGGCGTTGGTGGCTTGGTTGTAATAGCCTCCCTTGCAAGCGTCACTGGTTCTATCCTCACAACACGTTCGTGGTCGTCTGACGATGCCTCCGGCAGAGCCTTAGACTATTCATCACTCACTATCGATTTCACCACTCCAGAAGGATTAGCAGCGAACATAGCCGCTGGCCCGGTCATGGTCGCAGGCATCCGTCTTGTCTCCGAGGGAATGCAAGACAAGATCCGTGGCTTTTTCTCAGGCACCCATCTTTTCAATGTCGATAAGGTTGGAGCTGAGCTCATCATGCTTGCCGATGGCAGTCGAACTTTGGAGACGATTGCCACAGAAGCATCAGCGATCATCTCATCCCCGCTAGATGGTGCCGAAGTCGCAGAATTCTTTGTGACTCTGGGTAAAACGGGGTATCTGCAGAATCAGGTTTATGTTGCCCTCTACGAGAACCGCGTGTAGGGGAGACCGATGCCCGTACAGGTAGAGAAGCAACCACCCGAGCTCTTCGTTATCACAGACGAGAAGAGTTCCATACTCTATGCGCCATTGCGCCGTGTCATGGCGCGCGCCAATGCAGACGCCATTCGCATCGCCTTAGATTATGCGGCAGACCCCGCGTCAGAGGAAAAGCAAGATGATGATGGTCGTGCGGTCATAGCGGCGCTTAAAGAGCATGGCTTCTTTGAGAGACGTCCATTCCCCAACCATGAACCGGACTTCCGCCCAACGCAGGTGACGCTCTTCCCCACCAACCGCTGCAATCTGCGTTGTAGCTACTGTTACGCTTTTGGAGGCGAGGGTGGTGGCAATGGAGAACAGCTTGCAACGATCAACCTCGATGCGGCAAAGCGCGCCATCGATCTTATCGCCAGGAACGCTCAAGAACTTGCCGCTGAAGGTATGCCCTGCAAAAACTTCCTCGTGAGTATCCATGGCAACGGCGAACCGTTTTGCGCTTTCGAGACGCTGCGCGAGATAGTCTGGTATGCAAGGGACCTCAGCGAAAGACTCGACTTCCCGGTTGTCCTCAATACCGCAACCAATGGCGTGATGAGTAGCGAGCAACTCGAATTCCTGGTGGCGAACTTCGACAATGTCAATATCTCTTTTGACGGATTGCCCGAATTACAGGATGCGCAGCGTCCCCTTGCTAATGGCTCCGGCTCCTTTAAATCAGTCGACCGCACTATGAGACGCCTAGCTGAGGCCGAGGTGAACTTTGGCATCCGCGCAACTATCACAGAGGCTATGGTCACGCGCATGGCCGAGATCGCGGCTTTCGTTGCAGACAATTATCCCAGTGTCGAACAGTTGCATCTTGAACCGGTATGGGAATGCGGCCGCTGTGTGACGTCAAGCGATAATACGCCATCCGCCGAGCTCTTCTGCGAGAATTATCTCAAGGCGCTTGACGTTGCCCACGAGAAGGGCTTGCGTCTTGTCTATTCCGGCGCGCGGCAGGACATGATAACCGATGCTTTCTGCAAGGTCTCGAGCGGCTCGTTCACCGTGACTCCCACGGGAGATGTCACCGCCTGCTATGAGGTTTCCTACCGAAGTGATCCGCGCAGCGAACGTTTCTTCTTTGGCAGATTCGATAAGACGATCGGCGACTACGTCTTCGATGAGGGCAAGCTCGAGGAGCTTGCAGAACTCAACGTCAAGAACATCCCCTTCTGCAACGATTGTTTCTGTCGCTGGCATTGCGCTGGTGACTGCGCCGCTAAGGTCCTCGAAGCACGTACGCCCGCCCAACATCAAGGTAGCCAACGCTGTGTGATAAACCGTAGGCTGACCTTGAATCAAATCCAACGCAAGATGGATTGGAGAGAAGAAGATGCCGGATAACAACGCCTCGTCCGACTCATACAACGATCGCACTGTCGACAACAGCGGCAGCAGTAACGATGGTAGCAACGTTAGCGATGGCGGAAGCAACACCGCTCTGCCCAAACCGCAGATTGAGATCATCGTAGATGGCAACAGTATCTACAAACCGGGTATGAAGACCTTCTTCGTGGAAGGAGCGGGAAATGAGGCCGTCATTAGTTCGGAGGGAGTCGTCACTGGCGAATTCTGTACCTGTGACGTGGTCTACACCACGCAGCCCGGATCAACGACCTTTTGCACTTGTGATGAGGTTTGCACCTGCGAAAGCGTCTGCAGCTGCGATGGATACTCCTCCTGCAGTTGCGAAAGCGTCTGTGGTTGCGATAACGACTCGTGCAGCTGCCTGAGCCACTCGTCATCTACCTGCTCGTGCCAGTCAGTGAGCTGCGGAAGCCCCTGCGCCTGTGTACCGGTGCATTGAGGAGGCGTCAGATGATTGTTAGACGCATAAAACGAATCTCGATGATCTGCATCATTGCAACCTGCACTGCGGCATTGCTCTTTGCCTGCAGCCAGAAGCCCGAGAGCTCAAATGGGTCAATGACTCCAAACGGAGCTGTGGCCGATACGGTGTGGCAGGCTAAAGTGAGCAGAGATGCCGACGAGCTCAAGTATTACATCGAAGAGGCTAGCTCGGCAGCTGATTGGGCCCGTGATTTCACCCCAGAAACCGATTATCTCACCAATATCCAAGAGAACATCGCCTCCGGATTCTACGATGCCATGTTCAGCGATGGAAACGACTCCTACCGCAACGGCGATTATCTGGAAGCCGAGGACTACTACAACACGGTGCTTGGAGACCTACCAACGCATTTTGGTGCCAATAACAATCTCACGCTCGCCCTCATGCAACAGCAGAGAGACGAAGAGGCACTAATCCAGGCCTTGAAGACCGTCATCCTCTATCCGGAAGAACTCGGTTGCCTGCTCAATGTCCAGGTCGCCGGTGATGCCTGCGGATTCCATCCGAACATCACCGAAGAGGAGCTAACTGCGATGTTGGCAGAGCTTGGTAACCCATCGATACGGGAATTGCTCGCCTCCGAGTCTGAGCCAACCGATAACGGCACTGGCTACGTGAGCCCCGCCTATGACTACAATTTCACCTGCTCCGTCGTCGATTTCGAGATCGGGTCAAGCAGTGATATCGACTTTGAATATGAGAACGTCCTCAATCAGATCGTCAGTCTCTCGTTGTATCAAGCTGGCGATCCGGATGCCGATGCCCTGTTAACCTATCTAGAAGGCGTAGCAAGACTCAACGGCCTTGATGTAGCCAAATCTGGCTTTTAGAGTTACCTTGTCCACCTTCGCTGCATCGAACACTGACAAGTCCTCTGGCACCGTGTCCTCCTCAGCTGTGGCCTTAGCAGACCTGAACCTCGCAGACCTGCCATCCGTCTTGCCAGCCATCGCCCTGATCCGCCCTCTGTATGAGGGAGACGAGTCAGAATTCCAGGAACCTCTGGGTATCGAACGCCTGGCCGGTTTCCTTGAGGCAAACGGCGAAAGAGAAGTGCGGCTGTTTGACCGAAGGCTGTATAAGGAAGAACGTAAGGAGGAGCGCCTGTCCGGACAATCTGATGAAGACGCTGTTACCTTCTGGGCAGACTTCAAGCAGGCATTCCCTGAGGATTCTCCACCTGACATCATCGGACTGAGCGTCATGACGGCCGAAGACGTCCCGGATTCATTGCGACTCATCAGCAGGCTCAAGACGCACTATCCTCAAGCACACTTCCTCATTGGCGGACTATTTGTAACCACTATGCTTGAGTTGGCGCTGAAACGTTTTCCCGCAGATGTACAGCTCGTATCATGTGAAGGCGAAATCCCCCTCTTGGAGGCAGTTAGAGCGGCGGCGGCACAACGTGTAGCGCCAGCAGAGAAGACAACGGTGCGCGATCTGCTTGGTGAACCTGACAGCTCTATGGATACCCACCTCACTCCCAACGAATGGGCTTTCGCCTCGCGCCCGGAACTTGAGCGCTACCTTACCTTGGGCTGTGCCATGAGCCTGCAGAGTTCACGTGGCTGCCATGGCGCCTGCAGCTTCTGCGCAACGCCAGGATTGCCTGCGCCTTACCGGCAATGGCAGGAAAGAAGCATCTCCTTGGTGGTAGACGAGATGGCATTGCTAGCCCTGCGTGTTACAGAGTCTGGATTATTTCCAATATTCAACTTTGTCGATGACGACTTTGGCCCGTTAGCTCGAATAGAGGCACTTGATCTAGAGCTAAGAAGACGCGGGTTGCATATCGCTTATGCTCTGCAACTTCGCGCCAGCGCCCTACTGGGACAGGACAGACTCGTCGAGCGGTTAACAAAACTTCATCAAGGTGGCTTCACGCGGGTTTTCCTGGGTGTAGAATCCCTATGCTCGCGGACACTCGAAGCCTGGCGAAAACCCTATGCGTCAGACAGTCTGCCGGAGGTCTTCTCGGCATTGAAGAGGGCTGGTATCAGCGCCCACATCGGTTATATCCTCTGGCACAGGGACAGTACTGTTGAGAGTGCCCAAACCGAAGCCGAGCTTCTTTGGCAGATGGGTCTTTTCTGTCCCAAAGTCGCCCAGAGCCGCATGGTGCTCTTCCCCGGCAGCCAGTTATACGAACAGGCCTTAAGCGCAAAGCCCAGTAGTCATACTGCCCGCTGGGAACCGATGTCCGCGCAATCGGAGCGTTTCTATCAACAGTTCTTAAGCAGAATGCAGCCGATCTACGAAGCCTGGAAAGAAGGAGCCGTGCTGTCCCCCTGGCTGACAGCACATGCTCATCTCATAGGCAATCGCAGCCTGATTGAGAGTCTGGAGGTTGTTCTTGCAGAATGCGACAGGCTCTCTTACCGCGGCCTTGTCCATGATGAATTCCCCGGTGACCTGCACCAGATCGCCGAAGGATTAACACTACAGATAACAAAGATCAGGCATACAGCGCTAGCGACACGGATAAGCTNNATCTGTGGGAAACAGCTTATGGAAGACCTCAAATCAACCGTGCTGGCATCAAGCAGGCTAACAACCAACCTGCTAATATCCCCTCGGGACGGTGGGAATCTTGCGGCTCGTAGCACCTTTATGCGCGCCTGATGAGGTGGAGCCTTTGGTCTCGGCTGGTGCTGATGAGCTGTACTGTGGCATCGTCGAGGACTGGTGGCGCAGTCGTTATGGCGAGCACGATAGCGCGAATCGTCGCCAGGGTGTTGCCAGCTTAAGCAAGCGCACAGAATTGGCTCAGGTTCTCACACGTGCAGAAAAACTCCAGGTTCCCGTCTATCTCACTGTTAATGTCCGCTATACCGAGCCGCAATTGGACTATCTCACAGAGCTTTGCCTGGATTTCGAGAAGATGGGCGGCACCGGCATCATCATCTCGGATATCGGTTTGCTCGGTCGCCTGAATGGTATCACAGGCCTGCGTCGCTGCCTCTCGCTTCTTGCTGTGGCAGACAACATTCCCACTATTACCACGTACCTTGATCTGGGCATCACGCGTATCGTGTTTCCGCGCTTTGTAACCCCCAACGATGCTAATCTGCTGCTCGAACCCTTCGCCGGAGTTGAAGCCGAGGTCATGGCTTTCTTCGATAAATGCCCCTTTGTCGATGGCTATTGCCGCCATTACCACGGAGTAGCCAGAGCAGATTGGCAAGGGTCCTTGAATAGCGTGTCCGTGGAGCCGCTTCATACATTCGATACAACCTTCAAGACACATGCCTGCCTTGGCAGTGAACAGCGCTACCTACAAGCGGACCCCTGTGCCGCCTGTCATCTCGCTCGTTACGAGACTGCTGGCGTCGGCTTTGCAAAGATTGGCGGGCGCGGTCGTCCTCTTAGCGATCGGCTTATGGCCTTGCGCTTCCTCAGAGCGGCTCTGGCTCTCGCTGATGACGCGAGGCGCGCCGAACTTTACCAGCAGACTTTCGCCCATTCCTGCCAGTGCTACTATGGCGAGGCCACACAAAGTCGTGCTGCTATCGAGCCGCGACGGCCAGTGATCGGCGAAAACGTATATTGGCTAGATTATGGAGAGACAGCATCAGTCATTGAATGCGAACGGTTGATAGTGGGCAGCAACACCGACCCGGCCACTCTCGACAAACTACTCTCTTCTTGGGATTGGCTCAGATCTCTGCCAGCTCCCCTGACCATCGTCATCCCACCTCTATCGCAAACCCGTATAGCTGATCTTATCAGCATGCTCGAGCGCCTCTGTTCAGATTGTGATGAAGAGACGCATCTTTGCGTAAACGACCTCGGATCATTTCGTTGCGCGTTTGATTTCGGAAAACTCCGAGAGATAGCCTCGCACGAGGCAGGCTGTGATTGCGCCGCGATACCCTTCACTATCACCATCGGTTCTCTACTCGCTCGCTGCGATGATCTCGCCACTATCGCTCACTTCCTTGATCCTGCAGAGAATCCAGAACGCTTAGTCCATGGTGCGGATGATGAACCGCGATTGCTTACCTATACCCCACCTTCACCTGAGCTCATCCGCCACTGGCAGAGTCCTTCCGCGCTCGAACACACAGCGCAGACCACTCTCGAGAAGCTCTTCGATGGCCAACAGATCATCTATGAGTTCTCAGAGATTATTGAACGATGAGTGATTGTCGATTAGTGGAGCTCTACAACTTGGAATCAAGCGCTATGGTGTAGCGGTCATCGATAAAGAGTGATTGAGGTGAGTGTGGTGCGGCGTAAGGGATTCGAACCCCTGACGTACTGATTCGTAGTCAGTCCCTCTATCCAGCTGAGGTAACGCCGCACACGCTTTTGACAAGCCTGAATATGATACCACCCATGCGCCCTATGTCAACGAAAATCCACAATCTCCTGGATACTGGTCTTAAGGGAGTTGGGCAATACATCACTACCGCCAAAGAACAACAGCGTCTTGATCCTCACACTGTTTGGCACCAAGAGCTCGTCTAAGACAAAGCGGCCGGACTCGGTTTCGTCAACCAGCAACAGAGGATAGCCCTCATACCCCAACAGCGATGAGGCGCTCAGCGCATCGGGGAAATCCCTGCCGGTGGCAAAACCCACTCCCTGCCAAGCAAAGACCCCTTCTTCCACTGCGTTATTGGCAATGACAGCACTGGTCTGATAGCGGTCTCCTCCGCCCCATCTGAGCACTTGGGCTTCTACAGCTGACTGCGCAAGTTCACTTACCACTGTGTCTGGAATCACCCTGTTGCCACCAACCACAATCACCCGCGTAAAGGCACCAGAGGTTAAAAAAGACTTAACCTGCGCGTCAATACTCCCATCGCTTTGAGTAAGGAACAAGGGGGCGCGCATCCTGTAAGCGAACGGGGCTATGGCTAAAGCATCGGCAAACTGATATCCGGTGGTGACTATGGCTGTATCTCCCCAGGCTTCAGTTTCGGCAGAACTATCGTTTGCGCCCTGTTCATAGATCTCCAAAGCGGTTTCAACGCGTGTATCACCGGCTATGCGCACCAACGTTGCCGCAGAGACCACCTGCTTGATCTGGCTCAGAACCGAAGGTGAGATAGCGGATTCGCCGCCAAGCACGAGCACCCGCGATGGATCTAACGCCTCCAAGCTGATCATCGTCTGACTACTCAGAGCGGTAGCCGAGGTGAGAAGCACTGGAGCTGCGCATTTTCCGGCTAAACCTGATGCCGCAAGCGCATCAGGATAGTTTTCTCCGCTGGCGATGATCACCGTATCCGAAGCAGACGGCTCTTCATCGGTAGCCTGTATATAGTATTGGATTATCTGCTCCATCGTATCGTAGCGCGTCTCCCCGGACAGAGTAACAGCGCTGTACGCTGTCGAATCGAGGAGCTCGGCAACGGCCGCCTCAAGATCCAAGCGCCCCCAGCCAAAGTACTCGTCTAAGCCAACATCGCCAAGATCAGTGGAAGTTGAATAGAGGATATCCTTGATACGGTCAATGGTAAGTGAGGGGTCTATGGAGTACAGGACTGCTGCCGCTGCAGAGACATGCGGCGCGGCCATAGACGTGCCTATCATCAAAGAGTAATCATCATTGGGAACTGTGCTCAGGACTCCCAGTTCGTACACACTCGGCACTGCCCAGTCTGAATAGGATGCAGATTCTCCACCCGGTGCAGAGATGTCCTTGTAACGATTGTGATTGCTATACGATGCCTTCGCATCACTGAAGGTAGTTGCGGTTACCGACACTACCGCATCATAGTCAGAGGGGTAGAACGCTATGCTCGAATCATCGTTTCCCGCCGCGCAGACAGTGAGTATCCCGGCGGCTTTGGCCTGTTCGATCCTCAATTCCATTGCCGAGTCCAAACTTCTTCCGCCCAAACTCAGGTTCACTACCTTGAGGTTGGGCAAAGCAAGTCCCAACAGATAGTCATAGGCCCTGACAACACTAAAAGTATCCGCAATAACCCTGCTGTTGTTATTCGGGTCAGGATAGAAGACGTTGATGGGTAAGACCTTCACCTGATTATTGACAGCAGTGCCAGAGACACCTTGGTCGTTACGAGCAACAGCGGCAATGATACCAGCCACGTGTGTGCCGTGCCCGCCCTTTCCATTAATATACGAGACATCTCCAGTGAGGCTGGTTGGATTATTCGGATCAGAATAATCCCGCGCACTTTGCAGATCAAGGTTCTCTCGCAAATCTGGGTGATCGATATCCACACCGGTGTCGATCACTGCAACCTCAATCTGCGCATTTGGCAATGCTAGCTCTGCCGCTTCATCTGCCTTGATGACAGTAAGCGCCCACTGCCAATCGCGATACAAATCGGCTGTTGAATCCAATGGTGCTACTGTGGCGGGCTCAACCGAAAGGTCGTCATCCATCAGGGTATAGATATAATTGGGTTGAGCATAGGCCACTCCCGATTGGCTCTCAATCTCGGCGATTGCCTCCTCGACAGTAGTGCCCTCTGCTAGCTCGATCTTAATTGTCGGAGCTTGGTCTTTGCTGCTGGGAGCGGCATCCAAAGCCTGCACAGCCGCATTCGCTTCACTAAGCTCCTCGAGAGTCTGTTCACGCTGCTGGGAATCAAGGTCATCCGACAACACGGCGATGACTTCTCCCTCGACATACTCTGCCTGGGAATCAATTGGCGAATCCGTCTGCGTATCGGCGCGTGAGCCCGTTTGAGCAGCGGTCAAGGAGGAGGCTTGATTGCCTATGGCGGCCATTGCAGGAACACCCTGCAAGCCAATAAGCGCCAGTGAGAGTATTATCGCGCAAAGGCGTGTCATGATACTGTGCTTACCGCTCACACGAGCCCCTTAATCTGTGCTAGCTGCCTTACTACAGGACATCCCTACGGCGATACAGGAAACAGGAAGCCCAGACACCAACGATGATGACCGCAGCCGAGAGACCCAGATAGGCTGCGCTGAGACCATCAGCCAATACACGCTGTGAGAAGAAATACCAAAAGGGTGTGAGCACACCCAGAAAGTCAACCTCACCCGAGGTAGCAACCACTGAATATAGCAGATACCCCAATAGAACTAGCATGGCCGCATAGGCAGCGGTACGTCGAGATGAACGACTGGCAGTAGCAGCGATCATCCCCAAGATCAGATAGATCACCTGAGTAATCAACAGCCCGGCAAGTGATAGATAGATTCCCTGCTTCAGGTCAAGATCACTGCCTAAGGCCAAGGCACCAGTCTCGATGAAAGCAGATAAATCACTGTTGGCCGAAAGCGCCGGTATAAAGGACACTAGTATAGATAGCCATATCGCAGCGTTAAGGATCACAACCTGTGTTATCCCGGCCAAAGCCTTAGCCACTATGACCTTCTCCCTACTCAAAGGCCTCACCAACAGGAAGTCAGCGGTTTTATCCTGCTGCTCCTTGCTAACCAGACTGGCTCCAAGCAATGCGGCGTGCAGGAAGATCGCCAAGCTGATCCAAAGCAATATGCAGATAAAGTAGCCTTGGGGAGTATAGAGGGGCATAACCATACCAAACATCACCTGTACAAACTCAGGCATCAAATCTGACATGGCATCTGCTGCTTCGGGAGTGGCGGCAATGCTCTCGAACTTGATAAAGGAGATGAAGATGAGCAGGAACACCCCTAGCGCCCAGAAGAACAAGGACTTGCTGTGAGCGCGCATCTCCCGTTTGTATATCGCGAACATCCTTGCCTCCAATCACACCGAGTGAACATCGCGTCGACGGTATACCACTAAGCCCACCACAAAGAACAACAGCGTTAGAGACAAGCCCAGAGCAAGCATCTGGGTATCATAGGACTGATTGGCGATGATGTAATTGCCCTCAAAGTATTTGAAAGGTGTGAACCAGTTATAGAGCTCGTCTTCTGTGACGTTTGCGACCATATACAACACGTAGAAGAGCAGGGTGATACCAATGGCGACACCAATAGTCTGCTTGAGCTTGGGAACCAAGGCTGCGATAAGGATTCCCAGCGTAAACAAGAAGAACTGCATCGTGCTCAAAGTGGATACCAGAAGCAAGAAGGTCTGCATTGGGAAGGACTGGGAAGAGAATGCCATCAGACTGAACAGACAAACCAAACCGACCACTACCTGCGTGATAATTAGGCAGATAATCCCGGCAAAGACCTTCTGCAGATAGATGGAGACACGACTTTTTGGCTTGGTGAGCAGGAAGTCCGCTGTCTTGAAGCGAGTCTCCTTGGCTATGATCCGTAACCCCAAAGCCAGAGCCTGGATTCCAGCAGCCAGAAGGATGAACGAATAGATGTAGTTGAAAAAACCCAGCGGGCCAAAGAACACCTCGAAATCGATGCCGATAGCTCCGGTAAGCGTTTGACCCATGCCAGCCAGGAAGTCCTTCATACTGTCAACATTGTCGGCAAAGGCAGGTAAAAAGGGCATGAACATCAATGCCCCAAGTGAAAGGCCTATAATCCAAGCCAACAGCCCTTTGCGGTACTGTATGATCTCTTGGAGAAGTACGTTCATATCGCTTAAACCTCCACCCTCACTGAGCCAGGCGCTAACACGGTTAAAACCGCTTAACGATAATAATGCAGGAATATCTCCTCCAGATCAGGTTCCTCTATCGTCAAATCCTGCAGCTCAAGACCGCCAAGAACTGTGAGCATGGCGTTGAGGTCACCTTTGTAGATGAAAGAGGCAGTATTCTCATCCACCGCCATATTCGCGGCACCCATCTGCACAATAGCCTGCAGGGCACCGTTGGCCTCGGGAGTTCGCGTAACCAACCTTACTTTCTTATAACTTTCCGCCTGCAGCTCACTCATCTTCTGCAGCTTTATCAGCTGGCCTTCCTTGAGGATGGCCACACGGTTGCAGAGCCTTTGTACCTCACTAAGGATGTGCGAACTGAAGAACACCGTTGCTCCCCGCTCATTCTCCTCGCGCAACAGATCGAAGAATGTCTGCTGCATCAGGGGATCAAGACCGCCGGTTGGCTCATCTAGAACTATCAACTGCGGGCTGTGCGCTAATCCCTGCACAATGCCCACCTTCTTCTTGTTGCCGTAGGAGAGATCATCGATCTTCCTGCTCAGATCGAGTTCCAGCCTCTCGGCTAGCTGTTTGATGCGCGGCATGCAGTCCTTGCCGTAGAAGCTAGCTGCGTATTTGAGCAGATCGACGACCTTCATGCCATCGTAATAAAAGACCTCGGCCGGCAGATAGCCTACTTGCATGGCAATCTCGGGCGCCTGAGTGAAGCAATCCTTGCCAAATATCCTGGCATTGCCGCTGGAAGGGAATATCAGCGAGAGAAGCAGGCGGATTGTTGTGGATTTGCCTGCACCATTTGGCCCAATGAAGCCGAATATCTCGCCTTCCTCGATTGAGAAGCTGATGTCCTCAATACCCCTGTGCTTGCCATAGTACTTGGTGAGGTTTTGGATCTCTATCACTGTATTGGCCATGGTGTCAGCTTTCTATCTGCCATTCTCATACGCGAATTATAGTAGCATTTGTCACGAATGGTGCGTACGTGCTCACCATACGAGCACAGATTGCTTTTCGCTTCTCGATTCCAAGGTTCCATTCCAGCCAATTGCGTGCTCAGCCTTGTTACACGTTCCTCCTTGTTCTGCTTTCCACCTCAGAACCCGTATTCTCCCTTTGCCAGAGCACAGCCCACATCGAGAAGAGCATCCAACTGCTCCTTGGTTGCTGCTTCGGCATAGACGCGCACCAGTGGTTCGGTGCCCGAAGGTCTCATCAATAGCCAGGCATCGGAGGCAAAATCGAGTTTGATCCCATCGAGGCGATTCACCGAGACGATCGTCTCGCCCAGCTTTGCAAAGTACTCGGCGTAGTCTTCCGCTCCCTTGTCGGAATCAACATGGCTGTCAAGGAAATCCTGCTTCTGCTTGGCAGTGAGCTTGAGGTCGCGACGATCGTAGTCCAGATTACCCAGCTGCAAGAGCATGTCCTCTGTTAGCTGCCGAAGCGACATCTTGCGCTCGGCCATCAACTCAACAACCAACAAGGCCATCAGCAGACCGTCGCGCTCGAAGACATGTGTGGGTATGCCAATGCCGCCACCCTCTTCTCCGCCGATGAGCACATCACNNGCCCAGGCGATCGCACTGGCGCTTGATCAGATTTGAACCAGAGACAGTGCGCACCACCCGACCACTGCGCTGCTTATCCTCGGCCAGATGCGCGATGAGCAACGTGAGGATGCGCTGAGGACTCACAAAACAACCCTCTCCATCGATTGCTGCGATGCGGTCGGCGTCACCATCGGTGATGAAGCAGGCATCAAAACCCAGCTCCTTAACCTTCTCGCTGCCACCATCGATCCAAGGTGGGATGGGCTCAGGATGCAATCCAGCGAATGTGGGATCCTGGGCAGCGTGTATCTCCTCAACCGTGACACCAAGACGATCAAGGATCTGCGCAAGATAACGCCTACCGGCGCCAAAGAGTGGGTCGACAACCACGCGCAATCCAGCCTTAGTGATAACGTCGCTGTCAACCGTTGACAGTAAAGCCTGCAAATACGGCGACATCAGATCGGCGTACTGGAAGTTGAAGGCGAAGAGAGAAGCATCGGCCGGGCTCTCCGTAGTGCCATTAACCGCATTCTCAAATGCCTCAACCGCCGCGGGGAATGATTGCGGCAGTTCGTCTTCAAGCACTGCCTCGATGCGATCGGTGAACTCTGAGGGCGCTGCTCCCCCATCGACCATGCGCACCTTAACGCCAAGGTACTCCGCCGGATTATGGCTGGATGTAAGCATCACCCCACCTGCCGCGGCAGGATTGACGGAAACCGACCAACATAGCGCAGGTGTGGGGCAGTATGTGCGTGAAACCTGTACGTTAAAGCCATGCGAGGCGATTATCGTCGCAGCTAAGGCGGCATATCTGCCTGCGTCTCTGCGTGTATCGTAACCGATGAGTATGGTATTGGGCTTGCTGGCATCACCTACATTGTCACGGGGATTCTCAGCTCGGAATACCCGCGCGACAGCGTCGGCTACACGGGCTACGGAACGATGGTTGAAATCCTTGTCGATTATCGCTCGCCAACCGTCAGTGCCAAAGTGGATTGGATCAATCCCCTCAACGTCATTGCCGGTCTGTACGCCCTTGGTGAGTGTCATCTGATTGCCCCTTCATGCTCTCCGCTACCACAGCGATAAGCTGCTGTCTGTATCCGATATTAGGCATTATACCTATTGGCTATTGTATGCAGGCGATGCTTGGCTATAATGAGCAATCATAAGCCGTTGGTCGCGCAAGCGAGACAAGGAATCCGGTGAGAAACCGGAGCTGCAGACCACAACTGTGACTGCTGACAAACGGGCGAGTGCCACTGCGAGATTGTAGCGATCTTGTGGGAAGGTGCCCGGGAGGACGAAGCAGGAGTCAGGATACTTGCCAGCGGTGATACAGGAAGCATCCCGGGTCGTCGGGGAGAAGCTGTAGGCCTTGCTCGTTTGAAGACCTTTGTGTTCACGCACATGCGGCAGATTGAAGCGACCCGGAATCCGGTCGCTTTTTTATTGCAGCTACAGGTTTGAGACAGAGGGAGAGAACATGTTCAGCGTTAAGACACCAACCAGTCAGAAAAAGGTAGCGTCAAAGTGTGCAGGGAGAGGATCTTCTCACACATCCAAGCAGCTCAGATTCCTGATGTCCCTACTTGCAGTGACCCTCTGTATCGGCTTGACGCCTATAGGAGCATTCGCGCAATCTGGCTTGACCCTATCGCCTGGATCTTCGGGCAGTACCGGCGATTGGCCATCTTACACAGGGTATCGCAATACCACTGCTCCGACAGCAGTCTCCGAAGAAAGGGCTGAGCTTGCCTGGTCACCCTATGACATGAAAGGAACAGCTGCTTGGGCGATGGTCTCTGAGCCGATCATCGCTAATGATTATATCTATATCGCTTCCGATTCAACTCTCTTCAAGATCAACAGGAAGAGCGGTACGCTCGCTCTGCAGACATCTCTCGCTGCCTCAATCGACTATACCTGTCGACCCCTTTATGCCAATGGCAATGTGGTGGTGCCACTTAGTGGCGGGCGTCTACAAGCCTTTAACGCCTCTGAACTGACGGAGGTCTGGATAACCGCGGCGATTCCCGATGACCCAACCTATGGCGCTCATCAGGCAATGACTACCCTCACCTATGCTGATGGCTATGTACAGATGGGCACCGCTGTCGCTGATTGGACCACTTCTTACAGCGGTATCTTCCAAAGCGTTAACATCGAAACCGGTGGTATTCGCTGGCGGTACACAAATGATTCTGCCGGCTTCTACTGGAGTGGTGGCGTGCAGGTTGACGATAACTACTACGTCGCCGATGACGATGGCACGCTCTTCTCTTTTGATGCAGTAGATGGTGATGTCAATGACACCTTTTCGCTAGGCGCCTCGGTGCGGTCATCGATAATGGCTGATGCTGGTGCGCTGTATGCAACAACCACTGAAGGTGATTTATGCGTCATCGCACTCAATGCTGACGCGTCATTCGGAAAGCTGGATATAGTCGATTTCGCCGCTTCCTCAACATCTACTCCCACTATCTGTGCTGGCAACATCTTTGTCGGTGGCGCTGATGCAGAGTATAACGGCATCCTGGCTGTGATCGATATCACAAGCCTAGAGGTGACAAAGACAGTCGTCGCCCCTGCCGAGGTGAAGTCGGCACCGGTTGTCTCAACGCAAGGTGACGAAACCTACATCTATTTCACCTACAACAGCTTACCAGGCGGCTTGATGGTCTATCGTCTGGGTGATGAGGCGGCAACAGACCTCTTCGTCCCCGAAGGCGACCTGGCGAACTACTGCATGGCATCCCCGATAGTCGCTGCCGACGGCATACTGTATTACACAAATGATTCCGGTAATCTCTTCGCACTTTCACCTGCATGGGAGCGATTGGCAGGAGCTGACCGCTATGGCACTGCAGCCGCAATAGTCGAGAACGGTTGGTCGAATTCGGAGACCGTGATTGTGGCCACGGGGGCCAACTTCCCCGATGCTTTGGCTGCCTCGGCACTTGCTGGCCTCTATGATGCACCCGTTGTGTTGGTCGCAACAACTGCCGTACCCGCCGATATCGCCTCACTGCTCACAGACACACTCACGCCTGATGACATCATCATCGTCGGCGGCACCTCAGCGGTTTCTGAAGCCACCGAAGCCCAACTGGCCACACTCACCGGTGCCTCAATCCAACGCTATGACGGAGATGACCGCTACGCTACAGCTTTGAACATCTATGCCGAGGAGCACGAGAAATGGAGCACGACGGCGATTGTTGTGGCTGCGAATGGCTATGCCGACGCCCTCTCGATTGCACCCTATGCTTTCTCTGAGGGAGCCCCCATCTTCTTGGCTGACCCTCAAAACGGCCTTAGCGATGAGACTGCCTCCGCAATCAACGCAGGAGGATTTGCGAGGGTGATATTGGTTGGCGGCGAGGCAGTTGTGCCAACTATAGTAGAAGAGCAATTGGCCGCACAAACGCTACGCAAGGGAGGGGCCGACCGCTATGAGACATCGGCCTTGGTCGCCAACTGGGCTGTTGCCAACTCCGATATCCTTGACTATAACAACGTCAGTGTAGCTGTTGGCACCAACTTCCCTGATGCTTTGGCTGGCGGAGCGTTTGCCGGGCACAGACATAGCATCTTGGTTCTTGCAGATGATAATGCCGTGGGCAAGACAGCCATCGATGATGTGATCAAGGCAAATGCCTCAACCATCGGCCACGGTTACTTCCTTGGCGGCACAAACGTGATATCCGCTGCTCTTGCCGATTGGATCGTGCAGCAAACCCGATTGTGAGTACGCCGGGTTTAGCGCCTGATCCGACTTGTGCATGACCGGTTCTTGAGCTTAGCCCGGAGAACCTTGGAAAGGAGACGACTATCATGCCATCTAGCTCCTCAAAGACGAACAAGACACGCCGTATCACAGTTGCAGCGATCTTCGCCTGCGCGTTCGTCGCCCTCTTGGTTGTCTCGGTCTGGCAACTGGCGCTCCATGCAGATAGTGGCCAGGAAAATGGCACAACTGCCCAACAGACAAACGCCTCCGAAAACTCCTCGTCAACCAGTGCCAAGAACATCTCGGATAAGCAAGCCCCTTCAACTACATCAGATGAAGGAGATTCAGATGCTGATGCAGGCACAGCAGACGACGATGACCCCCAGTCAAGTACATCCAAATCCACTTCCAACGCGAACTCGGACACTGAGAAAGCATCCTCACAAGACTCTTTGACTTCGGGAGCATCAAATTCCGGCACCACTAATCCAGGCTCGACGGGTTCGGGTTCGTCTTCAAATGGAAGCTCAACGCCGCCCACCAGCCAGGAACCTCCCCCACCTGCGACTATCACCGTATCTATCAGCATCGACTGTGTTAATGCGGTCAACTATGGTAGCGCTACAGCCCAATCGCTGAGCTCCAGTGGTTATCTGCTCAGCACTCAGCTGACTCTTTCACCGGGTGCGACAGTTTACGATGCACTTATAGCCTGCGGGGCACCGGTAAACGCTTCATCATCAGCGATGGGCACGTATGTCACAGCGCTTTACTCACTGCAGGAGAAAGTCTGCGGGCCAACCAGTGGCTGGCTCTATCTAGTCAATGGCAGCCAACCGTCGGCTTCCTGTAGCTCGTATTCCTTAAGCGATGGTGACACCATCCAGTGGCGCTACTCTGTGAATCCGGGGGATATCTAAGCGTGCGCAACCTACATCCTGCGATAAGCTTCGGTTACTTTGCCTTCGTCATCCTGATCACGGTTGTCTTCCTGCATCCGGTGATGCTGGGCATCTCCCTGGTTTCCTCATTGCTCTATGCCATCTATCTCAACGGCATCAAATCACTTCGCTTCACCCTGTTGTTCCTAGTGCCTATGATGTTGCTGGCTGCAATCATCAATCCCCTGTTCAATCACTTGGGAAACACCGTGCTCTTCACTGTTGCCAACATACAGATCACCCTGGAATCGACACTATATGGATTGGCAACAGCAGCCATGTTAGCAGCAGTGATACTCTGGTTCTCCTGTTATAACAAGATTATGACATCGGATAAGTTCATCTATCTCTTTGGCCGAATCATCCCCGCAATATCGCTGATCATATCCATGGCGCTAAGGTTCATCCCACGCTATATCGCACAGATCAAGAAGATCAGCTATGCACAACGAGCAATTGGACGCGACGTGGGCAGTGGGCGAATCATCGATCGCCTGCGAAGCGGAGCCGATGTCCTCTCGATCATGGTTACCTGGGCTTTGGAGAATGGTGTAGACACAGCAGATTCCATGCGCTCGCGTGGCTACGGGCTCAAAGGCCGCAGCGCTTACTCGCTCTATCAGCCCAATTCGCGCGACAAAACGCTGGCGGCATTCAGTCTTTATTTGGCTGTGCTGGTGATTGCCGGAATCGCACTGCGCCTAGTGCTTATCTCGTATTTCCCTTTGATCGAACTGAATCACTTGAGTGTCTCTGCACTATTCATCTACCTGGCCTTCCTTCTGCTCTGTTTGTTTCCCCTGCTTCTTGATGGATTTGAGGAATTGAAGTGGCGCTTTTCACGGTCAAGGATCTGAGCTTCAGCTATCCACAGCAATCGACACCAGCTTTGACAGCGATCGACCTGACTGTCGAGGCGGGCGGATTCGTAGTGCTCTGCGGTCGTTCTGGTTGTGGCAAGAGCACCTTACTCAGGCACCTTAAAACCGTGTTGACTCCGCATGGGACGCGTGAGGGTGAGGTCCTGTTCGGCGATCGACCTCTGGCACAGGTTGAGCTGCGCGAGCAATCATCACGCATCGGCTTTGTACTTCAAAGTCCCGATAATCAGATAGTCACCGATAAGGTCTGGCACGAGTTGGCCTTTGGGCTGGAAAGCCTAGGTTGCGACACTGCTACGATACGTTTGCGTGTTGCCGAGATGGCCAGTTTCTTTGGCATCCAGGAGTGGTATCACAAAGATGTCAACGAACTCTCGGGTGGGCAGAAACAACTGCTCAACCTCGCCGCAGTGATGGTTATGCAGCCGGATGTCTTGGTGCTCGATGAGCCAACGGCACAGCTCGACCCAATTGCAGCTGCAGAGTTCCTAAACCAGCTCAAGAAGATCAACGACGAGACGGGCACAACAATCATCTTGGCTGAGCAACGCTTGGAGGTTGTCCTGCCCCTAGCTGATAAGGTTGTAGTCCTTGTCGATGGCAGGATACTAGCTGCAGGAGATGTTGGGGCAGTGAGTGCCAACCTCAATGCCAACGGATCAGCGATGCTCAAGGCCTTTCCCACGGCCACACGTGTTTTCCTGGCAGCCGAGAACCTGACAGGCAGCACCAGATCGCCTGCCGCGACGTGTCCCATCACCATCCGCGAAGGCCGAAACTGGTTGAAGCGACAACTTGCGCAACAACTTGAGCAGCCACTTACGCAGCAACTTGAGGAGCTACTCCCAACAGCTCAATCGCAGGCTGTAGCCTTGGATTCGCCTACTCACATACCTTACTCCATACCTGTACCCCCAACTGCCCCTATACCTGCTCATATACCGGCTCATAGAGAATCCCAAAGAGATTCCCAAATAGATTCCCCGAGTAATGCGAACGCGATTGTTGCCGGTGCCAGGGAGGTCTGGTTCCGCTACGATCGCAAAGGTGAAGACATACTGCGCGGACTCACACTCGAGGTACGCGAATCGGAGCTATTCTGCTTACTGGGCGGAAACGGAACCGGTAAATCAACTACTCTGGGTGTGTTAGCCGGTCTAAGAAAACCCTATCGTGGCAAGGTCTGGATAGAAAAACACGCCGGCAGCTCAAATCCACTTTCGGCTGTTAGCTCAATAAAGCCTACGGCTGCTCGGGGCGGCTTGTGCCTGTTGCCCCAGGACTCACAGACCGTCTTCACCGAGAAGACTATCCGAGATGATCTGCTCACCATGTTCAGCGACCCTAAATCAGAGGTCAGCCTGGCTATCACCGATAACATCGCTATGCTCCTGGAAATCGATACCCTGCTAGACAGGCATCCCTTCGACGTCAGCGCCGGCGAACAGCAACGAGCGGCATTGGCAAAGGTACTGCTGCGAGAACCCCAGGTGCTGCTGCTCGATGAGCCGACAAAGGGACTTGATGCCGCCTTTAAAGAGCAACTGGCCGCGATCCTCGTAAAGCTAAAAAGTCAAAGTGTCTCGATCCTGATGGTTTCACACGATATCGAGTTCTGCGCGGCTCATGCCGATCGCTGTGCCATGCTCTTTGATGGAGCAATCATCTCGCAAGGCCCTAGACGGCAATTCTTCAATAACAATAACTTCTATACCACAGCCGCCAATCGGATGTCGCGTGGTCTGATCGATGACATCGTTACGGCAGAAGATATCCTTGAGCGCCTGTCGGCACCAACACCAGAGACGCAGGGCTAAGCGATGGATGCCAGCACAAAAACCCGGTTGCCGCTCAAGACCATCGTTTCGATTGTCGTGATAGTGTTGTGCATCCCTGTAATCATTGGTTTGAGTCTGCTGTTGCCGGGTCAAGGTGGCATGTACGCAATAAGTGCGATAGTGATCGCAATGGTCATGGCTCCCTTCATTCTGGCATTCGAAGGACGTCGACCACAGGCTCGTGAGCTGGTGCTGATCGCCGTCATGATCGCGCTGGCTGTAGCAGGTCGCGCGGCGTTCTTCATGGTGCCACAGTTCAAGCCGATGATCGCGCTGGTGATAATCGCAGGAGTGGCCCTAGGTGCCGAGAGTGGCTTTGTCACCGGTTCGCTGAGCGCATTCATCTCCAATTTCATCTTTGGTCAGGGTCCTTGGACACCCTGGCAAATGTTCGCTCTGGGCTTAATCGGTTTTTTGGCCGGCATGCTCTTCGCGAAAGGCCGAATACCGACAAAGCGCCTGCCACTGTGTATATTCGGTGCTTTGAGCGCACTTCTCATCTATGGTTTATTCATGGACACTTCATCGGTATTGCTGATGACAAACCTGCTCAGTGGTCAAAGCGCGTTGGCCATCTATCTTGCCGGACTGCCCTTCAATGCCGTCCACGCTGTCGCAACAGTGTTGTTCCTCATATTCCTTGCGCCTTTCATGATTGAGAAACTTGAGCGTGTGCGCATGAAATACGGTCTGCTTGGCAATATCCAGTAGCGTTCGTGCTAACAAGCGGTTTCATGTATCCTGTATACTGATTAGGTTTATGTTCAGTTCGTTGAAGATGCATACCCAAAACGGGTAGGAACAAGCATCAAGGAGGCATCAGGTGAAGATCAAGCAGCAAACCCGCCCAGACGGCAAGATACAACTCGACATCACAGTGCCGGTTGAGAAGATCAATGAGGCAATCGATAACGCAAACATCATCCAGGCGTACCGCAATGGTATCAATCCCTCTTCAACAGATGATCTTGCGGGAGCCATTAAAGAGAAGCTCGGAGAAGAACTTTACAAGGCTCTCGTGGATAACTATGTGATGAACTTCCTCGCGCCGTTTGCCGTTACCAAGCAGAAGTTGAACATCATCATGAATCCCGAGGTCCATGCTGATACAAATGTTGAACGCGACAAGCCCTTCAATTTCACAGCTATCATTACGCTTAAGCCACTTTACGAGCTCGACTCCTATGAGCCGGTGAGCTTCGCTCTTCCCACGGTTGAGGTAACCGCAGCAGAAGTCGAGGACCAGATCCATCATCTGGCTCAGAGCAATGTCTCCCTTGTCAAAGATGAGGACCGTCCGGTTGCCGATGGTGATGATATCCTCATCGCTATCGCGTCAAAGGACGCTTCTGGTGAGACGATTCGTGGCTTGACCGCAGACAGCCGTCAGTACACGGTTGGAGAAGGCTTTATGCCAGAAGAGTTTGACAAGAATATCATCGGCCTCTCACCAGGTGAGACAAAGACCTTCGATGTTAGTGAGCCCACTATCGGTGTCAATCCTGCACAGGCCAAAGACAAGGTGACTATCACTGTCACTGTCAAGGAGATCCAGAAGAAGGTCATCCCAGCAATCACCGATGCCTGGGTCGAGAAGAACATCCCCGGCATCAAGACCGTGCCCGAGCTGCGTGAGAGAATCAAGGAAGATGGACTAAGGCACAAGACCCAGGAAGTCGAGAATATGAAGATGTTCCTCGCCGCTTCTGAGTTGGCCAAGCGCTTCAAGTCACGTATCCCCGATGAATTCTACGAGTTCACCCGTGCCGAGCTGATGCAAGGTGTTCGTCAACAGGCGCAGCAGGCGGGTCTCTCCTTTGAGGAATTCATGGCTCAGCGCGGCGGCGAGCAGCAGTTCAGCATGATGATGATGATGCAGACCCGCGAGATCCTTACTCAAGGTTTCAGCCTCGATGCGCTGGCACGACATCTCAAACTCACGCTCGAAGAAGGCGATATTGATGCTGCCTTAGCTGTAATGGCCCCCGGCCATGAGCAAGAGGCGCGTCGCGAATTCGAGTTCACCAGCCGTATGTACCTGATTGAAGAAGCCGCTCTGAGGACAAAGGCCAACAAGTGGCTGGTCGAGACCGCTGATATCAAACAGGCCGAATGACTTTCTGAGCCTGATACTCGAAAGTAGGTCGATGACACTGGATAACGGTCCTGTGCAGCAGCCCAACAGAATTCTTGTTACGGAGGTTTTGTGAAAGCTATCATTCCTGCAGCTGGCCTAGGTACCCGCTTTTTGCCCGCAACCAAGGCACAGCGTAAAGAGATGTTACCTGTACTGGACCGTCCAGTTATCCAATATGTGGTTGAAGAGGCACTAGCGGCCAGTGCCGATGAGGTCATAATCATCAACGGCGCAAAAAAGGCAGCGCTCATCGAGCACTTCTCCCCCTCCCCCAACTTGAGTGAATTCCTGTTGAGCAAAGGCAAGGCAGCTTTGGCGAATGCCGTGGACCATGCCGGCGACTTGCCCGTGAGCTTCGTTGAGCAGGATCAGCCCTTGGGCCTAGGCCATGCCGTACACTGCGCTGCAGCCAAAACCGGTGAAGAGCCGTTCTATGTGCTGCTGGGAGATGTGCTGGTTCCGGACAATCAGGTGCTTCTGCGCATGCTTGATGTGCACAAGCGCTACAACGGTGCCAGTGTGATAGCTGTCTTCAAGGTTCCCCGTGAGCTGGTTTCCCGTTTTGGCGTCATAGCTGGCTCTCAGATACAAGAGGGGCTCTGGAAGGTTAGCGATCTGGTGGAGAAACCAGCTGTTGAGGATGCTCCATCCGAGTACGCGATATTCGGCCGCTATCTACTCACTCCGGCGGTGATGGAACTGCTGGCTCACACTGCCCCGGGCGCTGGTGGCGAGATCCAGCTCACTGACGCGCTCAAAGCCCTGCTTAAGACCGAGGATATGTACGCGGTTGTCGTTGATGACGATGAGGGTTTTGATACCGGAACCATTGAGACCTGGCTAGAAACCAACGTGCGGTTAGCGATGAGAAAGCCAGAATTCGCCCAGATGCTAAAGGATGCTATCGCTTCGATAGGCTAACGATTATCACTCATCCTTAGCTGCCTGCTTACCTGACGTATTCCTATCGATAAAATCCAGGAGTTCCGGGGCCTGCATCTCCCGTAGGGCTTCTGCAACCTCGTCCATGCTGCCCAAGGCTTTCTTGGCGGCTATCAGTGTCGCGTCAGGTGTATCGATAATCACCAGATCCTGAGTCCCCAAAGTCACAGTCAGCTTTCCGGCAGTGGACAGAATTGTGGTGTCCTGCGAGTTGACCATCAGAACACGACCGATGCTGCGATTCGAATCGTTATCTGGTTTGATGCTGTGCTCGAGGGATTCAAAATCGGCTAATGTGTTGAACTCTATTGTAGAGGGCACAACCGCGATCTTGCTACTGTTCTCCAACACTGCCTGCTCGTAGCTGACGTCAGGCAAAGTAGCCAGTACTGCCTGAGCCTCCTTGTTCGACCAATGATCTGATCCTAAAGCTACAAGGAACGTTGCCGTCTCGGCAATACGGGCTGCCCCCTGCGCAGCGATCTCATCAGAGCGTGGCGGAGCGCCCTTTAACTCTGCCAAGGCCACAGTAGCCCTCATAAGGATAATGCGTGCACTCCAAAGCGCGCCTCTACGAGCAAGTCGATACACCAGAGATGGTGGCGGTTCGGCGATATAGGATCTCGCCTGATAAGCGCCGATTATACCTTTGAGTTCCGCTCCCTGTTGTATGTAGCCGCGATTAAGCACAACCGTGTGGTTGACTGAGGACTCTCCTGTGGCGAGTACTGCGATCTTCTCCTCAGCGGCAACACGATAACCTCGTGTGATCGTCGATGCCCAGCGGTCATCAACGGTGAATTCCTGATTCACCGGCAACACCAACATTATGGCGTTTGGATCTGTTAACTTGAGTTGCGCTGCCGCGAGAGCGATCGTGAATGCATTCCCGCGCGGATAGGGCTCCACAAGTAGCTGATACTCATCTTCTCTCAATAGGTTGTATTGTTCGATATGCGCTTTGACGCTAGACGCCAGCTCGCCTTCGACGGTGATAATCAGCGGAAGGACGCTGAAGGGTTTCACTGCCTTGATTGTAGCGGCCAGTAAGCTCTCCTTACGCCCTTCAGGTACATAAAGCTCACGCGGGGCTCTGAGCCGAGAAAGCGGCCACAACCTAGACGCACTGGTTTCGCAAAGTATCACACTATGTAAGTGAGGAAGCACCTGGCTCATTTTTGTTTTGCTGGCCTTTCATGATTGGCCGACGGTGCGCTGACCTTTAGATTCATCGTATCATCCAGTAATATTGTAACACTAACGCGAATAACGATTTATTGCTTTTAGGCTTAGAGGGACATATTAGAACCTTAGGCTTCTTGAGGATAGGATCGTAGAACAAAAAACAACAGACCCGAAAGCCTCCGAGTCTGCAAAAAGTCTATGGTGGTCGGAGACGGACTTGAACCGCCGGCACGGGGATTTTCAGTCCCCTGCTNNACCAACTGAGCTACCCGACCATATGAGCGCCCGAACCACATTGGCAAAAAATAAAGCCAAATCTTGCGCCGGTATATAATACCATTGATGACTGTTTGGTCAAGCTGGACTTGGAGCTGGCCGCATTTACCGTTTATTGTCTGTTACTTGCAAACATCATTACATAAAGGGATAATAGGCGAGCACTTTTTACCGTAACATATTACGGCAGCATGTGCTTCACGTCCCCATCGTCTAGCGGTTAGGACACCGCCCTTTCAAGGCGGAGATCACGGGTTCGAATCCCGTTGGGGATGCCACAAAACTCGCAGGTCGGGCAAATGTCCGACCTTTTCTTGTATTAGTCACTGGAGTTGAGCTAATTGCTTACAGCTATTACTATCCACTGACAAGTGTCTAACCAATATTGCAGCAAGATGGTTTAGAATCAGTTCGCTGGAATAATCTAGCCAAATAGTGGCTTAATCGCTGAAGATTCCAGATACAAATTACTGAACAGGAACGAACACATGGATAAATCGGTACCAAGGTTAGATTCCTTGACCGGCATGCGTTGGTGGGCTGCTTTTGCAGTATTCGTCTACCACTACATAAATGTTGGTACGATACCCGGCATCGAACTTGGCGGACTGGGATACACGGGGGTAGATTTCTTCTTTATCCTTTCGGGTTTTGTGCTTACGTGGTCCGCTCGACCATCAATTACAAAAAGGCAATTCTGGATCAGACGGATAGCTCGAATCTGGCCCGCCCATCTCGTCGCTCTCATTATCGCCATTCCCGTCTTCTACGCAGTATTCACATCTGGCGACAATTGGTGGGAGAAGGACCTGTCGCTTACGGCGATTATCGCATCGATCTTCTTAGTCCAGGGATTTTCCCTTGAACCAACGATATGCTTTGGCGGAAACCCTGCAGCATGGACACTTTCCTGTGAAGCGTTCTTCTACTTATTGCATCCGCTGATAAATACAAAGCTTTCTGCCTGGATACAAGGTAAGAAAGGGGCTATAGCCATCGGCTTCCTGCTCACGGCCGCTGCTGGAGTGCTCTTTTCATTCAGTCCAATCGCTCTACCCCTACCCTTCTCGCGACTCTGGCTGTTCTTCCTTGGAATGGTTATGGCTTATGCTATTAGAGAGGGTCTGAGGATTCCCTTACCCATGTGGGTTATCTATGTTTCGATGATTGCGATTGTTATCGGTTTTTGGCAGCTGATTGAAATGGGAGATGCCACGTATCTCAGTGCTTTCCTCAACAAGTGGCGAGTAATCGCCTTGCCGCTGTTCTATACCTTATTCATCGGCATCGCCGCAACAGCGGATGTCCAAAAGCGCAGGTCAATCATGCGTCACCCTATCCTGGTTAAAGGTGGGATCTACTCCTATGCATTCTATTTAGTCCACGCCACCGTCCTCTATGCCTTTGCCGCCCGTCACTCATATGTCTCTGGATTCGGCTGGTTCTTCATTCTTTTCTCGATGGCACTGCTAACTGCAATGGCGCTACATTATCTAGTGGAGAAACCCTGCGAGAAGAAGCTACGATCTTGGGGTGACAGGAGATTTGGCAGATTACCAATATTGATCAATCAACAGGTCACCTCGTATTCACCAGACACACGCCTGTGATATTTGATTATTTCCATCCTGTAAGCTAGAATCATCGATATAAGTTTTATAGAAACAAGAATTTAATACGTCAAAGATGTCAAAGCTGAGTATCGTTGTGAAAGGCAACGCTCGGGTTTGGATTTTTTTTATTGATGTCAAAAACCAATCAACCAACAGAGGAGAACGCGTCATGTCCAGAGATATCTATATTACGCGTGTAGACAAAGATAGGATCCAAAAGGCTCTCAACGAGTTTTTAAGCACCAATTGGAAACCTGACAAACATACCCGCAATCTTGAAGCTGAGATAGACAGAGCGAAGGTTGTCGAGCCGCAACAGATTCCCAAGGATATCATCACCATGAATTCCACGGTTCAACTGCTGCTGAACGACAAGCCGATGGAGTTGACACTGGTCTATCCCGAAGATGCTGATACAAGTGCTGCAAAGGTTTCTGTCTTCTCCCCAATCGGTACCGCAATCCTTGGCTATAAGGAGGGTGACACTGTGCAGTGGGAAGTCCCTTCGGGCATATCTACGATATTAATTGAGAAGATCGTCTATCAACCCGAGGCTGCCGGTGACTACGAACGCTGAGAAACAAAAGCGTGCCGAGCAACAGGCTATCATCGACCTGATGATACGCATCTATTGCAAGGGTGCGAAACATCAGGCTTCAAACGATGACGGACTGTGCCCAGAATGCCACGAGCTAGCTCTCTATGCACGCGAGCGTAACAACGCGTGCCCTCTTATGCAGGAGCGCACTTTCTGCCAATTCTGCCCAGTTCACTGCTATCGTCCCGATATGCGCGAACGTATCGCCGCGGTAATGCGCTACTCCGGCCCCAGGATGATCTTCCATAGGCCTGTCTGGGCAGTCCGCCACCTCATAGAATTCAGGCGGCAGAAACGCATGCAGGAGCGTCAGAGCAAAGACGCAGGCTGAAGAAGAATCCTTCTAGGCCATCTTTTAAGCTACCTCGACGATCCTGTATGAGCGACTGCCTGCCCCCAACTCCTCCGCATGCTTCAGAGATAATTCCCAATCAGAGGCAGGGTTAATAGCGTGGAGATGGTCGGTCTCACCCTCAAAAGCAGCGTGCCTATCCGGTAGCACGCCGTTCTCCAAAGCAGGTTGATTGCAGATCATATCGGTTAACGCGGCGTCCAAGGCAACCGGATCACTCGATGCAAACATACCGATGTTGGGCACCATCGGTGAGTCATTGCCTGCAAAGCAATCGCATTGTGGAGTGATATCAATGGCAAGTGCTACGTGGAAGCTCTGTTTTGCGTTCACCACTGCCGCTGCATATTCACCCATCTTCAGCTGCAGGTCCTCCCACTTACGGTTCCAGGCAGGTATGATCGCCTTCTCGGGACAATAGGAGATACAGTGGCCACATCCCACACACTTATCATTGATCACAGCCTTGTGCTCGACAATGTCGATTGCCTCTTGACCACAGCTCTTAAGGCACTTGGTGCAACCTATGCACTTATCGGCCACAACGCTGGGGACACCCTTGGAGTGCATGTCCATCTTCCCCGCCTTCGAGGCACAGCCCATACTGATGTTCTTCAACACACCACCATAAGCCGCAGCCGTGCAGCCCTTGGCATGAGTGAGGGTTAACAAGATATCGGCGTCCATGATTACTCGGCCAATATGGGCTTTCTCGAATATAGTATCCTCCCCAGGAACAGGCACATCAACCTCATCGGTACCACGCAGACCGTCGCCGATAATCACCGGGCAACCACAGGACTGCGCATTAAAACCATTCAACGAGGCACACTCCAGGTGATCGATCATGTCATTGCGCATGCCCACATAGAGAGTACTGCAGTCGGTAACGAATGGCCTTCCACCTTGCCTCTTGACCTCCTCGGCAATTGTCCGTGTGTAGAGAGGCTTGAGGAAAGAAACATT
>DBPN01000002.1:2882-3163 GCA_002305585.1 Eggerthellales bacterium UBA1419 | reverse complement strand
CAGATGGCCGCGTTGATGCTATTCACTACCATTATCGGCGGATTTGTGAATAATGTTGGAACTGTTGGCATCATGCTTCCCACCGCACAGAGAATGGCGCGACGCGCGGGGATCCCAAAAGCTAATGCTGGGATGTGGTTGGTATACATCACTATTCTCGGCGGTTCTTTTACGCTCATAGGTACTGCGTCGAATATCATCGTCTCTACATTTAGAGCTCAGGTTTTGGGCGAACCGTTCAAGATGTTCGACTTCGCCGCGCACGGTCTTGCCATGGTGGC
>DBPN01000002.1:2139-2833 GCA_002305585.1 Eggerthellales bacterium UBA1419 | reverse complement strand
GAGCCTGCCCCTGCGCGAAACCGCAGAAAGACTGCCATCCTTCTTCTTAGCTTACTCCCAGCCATAATCCTCATCAGTCTTGGCTTGATCCACCCTGCGGTGGGCTTTGGTATTGTCGTATTCATCTGGTTGATCACGGGGGTCTTCTCAGTTAAGACTGCCTACAAGAATATCAGCATCCCAATCATCTTATTCTTGGGCAGCATGTTGAGTATCGCAAATATATTGAGTAGCATCGGAGCACTCGAGGCAATCACAAATCCTATTCTTCCTCTGGTTGCCTCTCTGCCACCCTTCCTGCTAATTCTCTCGGTCTTGATTGTGACCGCAGCCATATCAAACTTTGTCGACAACTCGGTTTCGGCGGTTCTGATGTCGCCTCTGGTACTCCAGCTCTACATGACAGGAGCGGTGGCTGTTAGTGCTGACGCGTTGCTGATGGCGGTTGCGGCGGGTGCCAGTCTTGGCATAGTTATCCCAACCCATCAGGCAACACTCGTTGTGATGAACAGTACAGGATTCTCTAAGATGAGCTTTATGAGAACTGGTGCTGTGATGTTATTGTTTGCAGCTCTTCTAGCATCGCTTGTCATCTCTGTTGTATGGTTATGATCGACAAACACTTAAGGAGGGAACAGCTATGGAATTCAAGCAGATCTACACCCCTGGTCTAGCACAATGCTCCTATGTTATC
>DBPN01000002.1:0-2057 GCA_002305585.1 Eggerthellales bacterium UBA1419 | reverse complement strand
CATCATGCACTCAAAGATGAAGAGGAATTTGTTATCGATACCCTGCATTTTAAGATGCTCGATACACCAGGCCACACTCCTGATTGCTCGATATTCATCGTCTCTGACCTGGAAAGAGGCCCTGAACCAGCGCTTGCCTTCACAGGTGACACGCTTTTGGTAGGCGATGCCGGACGCCCTGACCTCTTCCCTGATATCAAGGAGGAGCTGGCAGCAAAACTGTATCAAAGTCTGCGCCGAATCGAACAGCTGCCAGATAACATCGAGCTTTATCCAGCTCACGGAGCGGGCTCACTTTGCGGCAAGGCCCTCTCGTCAAAACTGTCTTCCACAATCGGTACGGAGAAGCTACATAATGCCGCAATCCTCAAGCATCCCGAGGAAGAATTCATCAAGAGTTTCCTTGAGGGCATGCCCGAGGCGCCAGATCATTTTTCCCGCTGCTCAGAGATCAACAGGAAGGGCGCGCCAGCCGTATCTAGGCTCAACAAGCCCGTTGGCTATGCTCCGAAAGAGTTCCTCGACCTCAGTAGAAGCGGCCACGTAGTTGTCGACACTCGCGATCAGCTGGCTTTTGCTGCTGCTCATGTCCCTGGTGCCTACGGCCTGAGTCTCAAAGGCAACTTCGCAACGTTCTCGGGTTGGGTCTTGCCGCCCAACACACCGTTGTTGCTCGTTTTGGAAACAGCGCATGACATGCCCGCCGCCCTGAAGGCTCTCTACAATGTTGGCCTTGACAACGTGGCAGGTTACCTCGAAGGAGGTATGGCTGCCTACGCCGCCAGCGGCTTGGATACAGCGCGCATTGAGAGTATTTCGGTCTTTGAGGCTAAGGAGCGGTTTGATGCAGGCGAGATTTACCTGGTTGACACTCGACTGAAAAGCGAATGGGAGGGCGGTCATATCCAATGTACCGTGCATATCCCCGCGCCCGATGTACGCAANNTACTATCAAGATCTCATAGGCGAGAGGCCAGTGGCGTTTATCTGTAATTCGGGCAATCGCTCCCTGCTGGCCAGTAGCCTGATGCTCAATCTCAGCGGCATGAAGAACGTTATCAACGTCATCGGAGGTACCACCGCTTGGATTAACCTTGGCTATCCCACTGTGAAGGAGGGCGAATATGAGTATTGTGCACTTCCTCTTCGTTGAGCTTTGGCCCTGGTGGCTGGGCGGCATCGCTGTAGGACTACTGGTTCCGTTGATGTACTATTTCCTCAATACCGCTCTGGGCGTTTCCACTGGCTACGGCAATCTAGTTAAGATCATCCTGCCAAAGACAAAGTTGCGCTGGCTTAATACGGAGACATTCAAGAACAAGTTCAACTGGCGCTTCATCTTCATCGTTGGCATGATCCTTGGCGGTTTTCTGTCGGCTCGGGTCTCTGGCATGGCATTGACAACCGATGTCATGGGTCTTTTTACCCAACAAACAGACTGGCCCACAGTCGCGTACCTGCTCTGGTTCTTCTTAGGCGGCGCTGTGTTGGCGTTTGGCGCGCGTTTGGCTGGCGGCTGCACCTCGGGCCATTGCATCCACGGTTTAGCCACCTTTCAAAAGTCGAGCCTTGTCGCCACGATATTCTTCCTGCTTTTTGGTGTGATTGGTACCTGGCTGATCAAACTGTTTGTGTTGGGAGGTGCCTGATATGTTGAAGAGAATCGGCTTTTTACTCTTTGGGATATTCTTCGGCTTCGTGCTCAGCCGCTCTGGAGCCTCTGACTATAACTTCATTCATCAGATGTTCACAGGCGAGAACCTCAAACTCGCTCTTCTCATGGGCACTGCCATTGTGACGGGCGCCATAGGCATGATAATCCTCAAACGTGCGGGCAATAAGGATATCAAGGGTGATCAGATCAAGATAAGCAAAAAGCCGCTGAACAAATACACCGTCATCGGAGGCGCCATCTTTGGTCTGGGTTGGGCGATAACGGGAGCCTGCCCAGGCACTGTTCTGGCTCAGGTTGGCGAAGGCAAGCTGTTGGGACTCTTCACGCTGCTGGGCATGATCTTTGGGACATTCATCTACGCGTTGGTTGCCGAGAAGAATAA
>DBPN01000055.1:2829-3169 GCA_002305585.1 Eggerthellales bacterium UBA1419 | reverse complement strand
TCAGATTGATCAGAGTCGTCATCACCCTGTGCTTTATCAGCAGCTTGGATAGCTGCATCGATTTTCTCCTGTTTGTGCTGGTTATCCACAAACAGATACGTTGTTGTTACTGCAAGACCCAGAACGAGCACGATCAGGATACCGATTAGAACATTCTTCTTATCCATTTCACTACCTCCTGATCCTCTTGGCCGAGACACTCTCCTGCTGACATAACAGTATCACTACTCACGTATTGGTACGTTTGGCTATCCACTAATAATTGATCTCCCGTAGATTTCGCACTCCAGCAATGCCTCATCGTCTGGACGCCACTGCTTTTTGATGCCCTCGTTGAGCA
>DBPN01000055.1:0-2817 GCA_002305585.1 Eggerthellales bacterium UBA1419 | reverse complement strand
ATCGAATGCAGGATGCCGTTATTGATGGTCGAAGAACCAACCAGCACGGTCTTGGAGCGGAACACCTCAGTGAGGATGTCGTTCTTATCCATCATCGCCGCGTTCATCAGCTTGACAGTGACATCCGCGTCCTCACTCGTGATTCCCTTGGCAATTGCCTCCGCCATCAATCGGGTTGCTCCCCACATGCTGTCATAAACGATGCTTATCTGGTTCTCGGCATAGGAATCGGCCCACTTCAGGTAGGTATGGACGATCTGCAGCGGATCATCTTGCCAGATGACTCCGTGACTGGGGCAGATCATATCCACGGGCAGCCCCAGTGCCAGAATCTCGTTGATCTTCTTGGTAACTCGTGCCGAGAACGGCGTGAGGATATTGGCGTAGTACTTGATTGCCTCAGCATAGAGTTCAGCGGTGTCGACTGCGTTGTTATAGAGGTTCTCGCTGGCCAAATGCTGACCAAATGCATCGTTGGAGAAGAGGACATTCTCACCCGTGAGATAGCAGAACATGCTGTCGGGCCAGTGCAGCATTGGCGCCTCGATGAATATCAGCTTCTCGCTGCCAAGATCCAAGGTGTCCCCCGTCTTCACGGTGACAAAGTTCCAATCCTGATGATAATGCCCCGTAAGTGATTTCACTGCGTTCGCCGTACAGTAGATGGGTGTATCGGGAATCAGACGCATCAACTCAGGCAGCGCGCCGCTATGGTCAACCTCTGCGTGATTGGCAACGATATAGTCGATTTTTTGCAGGTCGATCTCTTTGCTCAGATTACTGATGAATTCCTCGTCATAGGGCTTCCAGACTGTATCGATAAGGACTGTCTTCTCGTCGCGCACCAGATAGGAATTGTAGGAGGAGCCTTTGTGCGTAGAATATTCGTCGCCATGGAATGTCTTCAGTTCCCAGTCAACCTTGCCAACCCAGGTAATTTTATCTGTTAGTTTCTTTGCCATGGTTGCCTCCAATGTGATCCCATAAGGAATGTTAGTGCTGTGTCAAGTTTACACAATTATTGCGGAGAGGTCTCCGCTCTCGCGAGTTTCAATGTCAGCCATCACCGTACCATTCAATCATCATCACAGCTGCTTAGGCAAGGCATCGTTTTGCGTCAGTAAGAATAAAGCTATACTCTGGTATAGCGCTAAATCGACACACTGGTAAGAGGCAAAGCACTGGCTTATCGGGCAATATCCTGAGTGAAAGGGCAAACACATGGGATCCGAAAACAATAACCTTGAATTACAGGATGATATCTCAGAGCTTGATACAGACATCTGCGTTATTGAAGAAGAGAATGCCACCCCTGTTGCACAAGCTATCTCCCAGTTCTTCTCAAGGATCACCACAACACAGAAAGTGATTGCTTTATGTGTAATCCTTATTCTGTCCCTGATAATTGGATGGTCGCCAACAAGATGGGCACTATCGAATACCTTTGATCCGCTACTCACCCAGAAGAGCGATCAGGCAACAGGAGCCATGGCTACCGTTATCGGCGTTGCAACGGCTGTTGATTTTATACCGTTGGATATCGCCGACCAGCTTGCCGCTCAGCTATTTGATATCTCTGGTCTCTTCATCATCGTGATAGGTGCCTTGATAACCGAGAAAGTCCTTCTTGGCGCTACCACGGTAATCAGCTTTGGAATAGTTTTACCCCTAGCCTGTTTACTGGGATTTGCTTACTTGTTGCTTGGAAGAGTATCAATCAAGACTGTTGCGACTAAGTTGGCAATCTTTGCTGTCATGTTCTCCATTGCCATACCAGCTAGCATTGGTGTCTCTCAGTTAGTTGATGGTTACTTTGAGCAGGAGCGAGCTCATATAGAGTCTCAGCTGAATAGCTCTGCGGAGACGATTGGTTCTGGTGTTGAAGCAGAGGGCGAGGATGTTGATGACGCAGAATCTGACGGAACCATCGTTGACGACATCATTGACTTCTTCAGTGATGCAGCAGCAAGTGCAGCGAATACCGTAACCGGTACTTTCACCGGATTAGTCGATAGTGCGAAAGTCGCCTTATCGAGTGCCTTCACACTACTGGTGCAGTGGATTGTGACCACCTGTATAGTCCCAATATTGACTTTGATTGGCTTATTCGCGGTCACAAAGATGCTCTTTGGTATTAACGTGAATCCAGCGGGCTCAGTTCGTTATGTTGCCAAAGGAAGCTCCAAGGTTTTCCGGGCTGGCTCTACGAAATTGAAGAGGGCGACAGGTAGATAAAGCTCTGCCAATCGACCAGGCAATTTGTTTAATTTGGTACTGGTTGTTCGTCTCTTAAGTGAGCTCCCTCGAGGATAACGCGAAAGATGGCTTGTCGTTGTGCTGATGTATATGATGCGGGATCAAGAATGCCATTCAGCGCCGTGTAATTGGAAGTAGAGACGATGAGTCGAGCGAGCATTCCTACATCAACGTTCTCAAGATTCATAGCGTCAATCCGCTCCAGATAAGCGCGTAACGCAGCAGAGATCTCCTCAACGAGGCTGCCCATTAGTTCGCGATAGATTTCAGCAGCCTCGGTATCACGTGCTGCTTGCAAGGCTAATTCGACTACCAGGATGTTCCAGCCTTCATCTTCACAACTCAGTCGTCCCAGCTCATCAGCAACAGCAGCTAGATCGGACTGCGCGCTGGCGTTGTCCAAGATTGCCGCTACACGTTGGGTCAGAAGGGTTCCAATACGCTCCCGGGCAAGTGATACAAACAACTCCTGTTTCGAACCATAGTTCGAGTAGACAGCCCCCTTTGTGTAGCCAGAGCGACGAGCGATGGCTTCCAGGGTAGTTGCCGCATAGCCAGAAC
>DBPN01000039.1:50193-52234 GCA_002305585.1 Eggerthellales bacterium UBA1419 | reverse complement strand
TTCCAGTATGGCTCTGGCTTGCTTGCCAATGTCGTTGTCGTCATAGGACTCGTCTAAGCCGCTGAGAACGAGTAAGTCTCCGACTTGCTCTTCGAGATCGACAAGATCGTCCTCAGACATTTCGGCGAAATCGAAATTAATGCCGCTGTCGGCCAAGAAAGCTATTTGTTTTTCCGATAAGTCAAGCTTTGCCATTTTGATACCATTTTCGTTTGTTAGCTGATGTTGGCTACGTAGAGATGATTGTACCGGTATCTCGATTTGTCGCAATTGCAGCGTCATTGCCTACAATAATGTTATTACTTGCTGTCGAGCTCCAGCCGCTTCTGCGTCATATCCAGCCCAAATTCTCACCGAGGGTGAAGTCCTTCTTCAGTCTGCGCATATTTGCTCTGTCCGGGCATCACAAGGCAAAGAGAGGCAACATCGATGCTTTATGTGGCCTATTCTAGTTTTAGAGCAGTGACAATCTGACTGCTCATCAGAGTTCTCAGGAGTATTCTCAGGAGAAGTCGAAAAGTCTGTACAGTCAGCTCTCTTCAACTTAGACTGATGAGGATGCATATAATCCTAAACACGGGATGCCCCTCAAGTGCCATTCAGTTTCTGAAGAGATTGCGAGATCGCTTTTATGGGCAACGATAAGCTCAAGTTCAGGCAAATGAAAGTCGAGAGAGGAAGTAATCGAGAACGTAGTGTCTCGAATAGAACACGACTACGAATGAGACCATAGATGCCCTATATTCCTATTGGACACGAGAAATATGACTTGCTCCCATTCTGTCGAGAGCATGGTGGTGAGGTGTTCAGTTATTCGCCAACTGATGAGATCGACGACCTGTTACCGGATGGTGAAACTATCATCCCTTTTGGCTATTGCAGTTATGAAGAGTACTTCGCTCGCCTTGAAGGCTATGCGGTTAAATACGGAACCAAAGACGGCAAACCAAATCAACTCGGTTTGAAGATTGCTGCCTACATCGAAGACATCAGGCAACGCAATGTGAAAGAGGATTGGTCTATCGTTCAGTACCTTGGCAAATCCACCTGCGGAATCGGTGGCTTCACACACGGTAGGTACTACTATTGGCCATGCTCCATCGAGAATCCAGAATACGAGGGTGTTATCGATGATGAAGAATTCACGTCATATCTTGCTTGGGGTCGATCAGATAATGGAACATTTGATGGAATCAGATTCGCTGATTGGATGATTGCTGAGGATCCAACTGGTATGGCTGCAAGAACCCTGAGCGGTACTTAAGGAGCTTGATCTTATCGAGGTAACCATTAGCCTTCTCAATATCCTTGGATGTTAGATTAGGGATCCTCGACAGATTTGAATTATGGGTCATATCCGCAATCTTAACTACACAAGCTAAATGATCCTCTGCCACACGTTTCAGGTAGTCATATTCTGCCTCGCCATCTCGTCTTGAGATGGCGTCTACGGAAGCCACAACCTTGTCCGAGAACCCGTATTCCCTAAGATCATCCAGCGTGGTGTCTGTATCTTCAACAACATCATGGAGCAAAGCGACAGTTTTGGCGCCTTCGCCAGTGACCATTTCGGCAACTGCTATTGGATGACTAATGTAAGGGTGTCCGCCTTTGTCGACCTGCCCCTCATGAGCACGAGTCGCTATCGCCAGAGCTGCTTCTCTTGCCTCGCTGCCTCTATACATTGTTTTGCCTCGTCTTTCGATATCGTGCTGATGGANNTCAGCAAAATACAATTGTGCTAGAGAGATTAGTATGTCGCAGCTTCCTCGAAAGTCACATTAGGCGCAGCAAGAACGGCGGGTCGGTGTCGACAACGAACTCCTTGCCGCCGCGATAGTCCTCAATCACAACGGCAATAGGTTCGTTTGAGTCGATGTCATAGCCAACAAGAAAGCCATCGTCAGTCACATCGTATCCCTCAAAGCTACCATCGGTCTTCAAGCGCGCATAATAAAACCCGGTATCAGGTTCATACGTTCCCTTGATTGCTGTTTTGACCTCAAGTTCCATTGTACTTTTCCTTGGAGAATGCAGTGGC
>DBPN01000039.1:46736-50159 GCA_002305585.1 Eggerthellales bacterium UBA1419 | reverse complement strand
AATAAGGGACATAATCAGGATAGCTTATTCATTTTTATTTCTTGACCCTCGACATGGTTCAGGGTCTATCGTGAGATTGCGTCATACTGGCGCAGAACTATGTGGCATGTGAGGAGGCAAAATGGGAAAGAACGACTTATCAAGACGCAGTTTCCTGAAAGGCGCCGCTTTCACCGGGGCAGCTGCGGCGGGAGCGCTCGTGTTCTCTGATCCACGGGCAGCCTTCGCAGAAGACGGGGCAAGCGCGACAGGAGCGGCCGCGAATCCGTATTCCGCGGCACTGGGTGAGGATGTGAATCTGCTTCCCTTGAGGAAGACAGATTGCCCAGCACCTGTAGGGCAAATCGCATTCGAGGACAGAGAGATACCCGAGTCAGAGATCAGCGCTACCGAGGAGTGCGAGATTCTCATCATCGGAGCAGGTATCGGTGGATTGATGGCCAGCCTTAAGGCAGCTGTGGAGGGTGCCAATACCATCACCATCGAGAAGATGACCGAGGGTCGCTCGACCTGGGAGAGTTTTGGTGCTGTAGGTGCAAAATTCCAGAAGGAACTGAACCTCAACATCAATCCTGCTTTGTTGCGAGATGAGCTTTACCGTGCTGCAGATTGGCGTGTGGATCCCGGTCCAATCGAGACCTATGTAGGTCGCTCGGGCGAGATGGCAGACTTCTTCCAGGAGATGCTCGACAAGGGCGGCGCTGGCTGGAAGCTCTACAAGTTCGATCAAGCACCCAACTATTATGGCTATCCACTCATTGACAGTTATGTGAACTTCAAGATGCCACAGGGTATCAGCACCACTTGGTTGTACGGCATCTATGTCTGCAAGGAGCTGCGCAAGGTAGCCGAGACCTATTCAAACCTGCAGATGCGTTACCAGACACCAGCCGTTCAATTGATCCGCGAGGCAGACGGTCGAGTCACTGGTTGTATCGCCAAGAGTGAAGGCAAGTACATCCGCATCAATGCTTCTGTTGGTGTGCTATTGGCAACGGGTGGTTACGATGCCAATCCAGAGATGCTGCAAACGTGGGTGCGTCCAGAGGATTACGAGTCATCCTCATGGTGGAATCCCAGCTGGGGGACCACAGGCGATGGTCACATGATGGGGCTCAAGGTTGGGGCGTCGATGGATTCCCTGCCGCATCCGGTCATGAACTTCAGCAACGCCACTCCGGGAACATTCGTCGAGAAGCGCGTGTACTTCCCTGGCGCCATGAATCTCTCCATCATCGTTAATTCTGATGCCAAGCGCTTCGTCAATGAAGCACAGGCTCGTCAGTACATCTCCAACGCAATCAACATCCAGTACCGTATGGGCAAGAAGTGCTATCACATCTGGGATCAGGCCATGATAGCCTCAACGCTTGAGAAGGTGCCTGCCGCTGCGGCGCAACTCGACCTTGATGAGGAGAAGGGCTTCCTCTTCAGAGCAGCCTCTCTGCAGGAGCTGGCGGGTATGATCGATCTTGACCCAGCTGCTCTTGAGGAGACAGTCAATGAGTACAACGGCTTCTTCGAGGCTGGTGTTGAGCGCGATGACTTCTACCGTTACATGGGTAACAACAAGCCGTTTACTGGTGGCACATATTACGCGTTGCTCACCAACAGCGTTGTGCTGGCAACCGTAGGTGGTCTCACCATCGATGGCAATGCCCAGGTCCTAGATACTCAGAGCAAACCAATCGAGGGTCTGTATGCCACAGGCAACGCATCGGGTAACTTCTATGCGGGCAACTATCCGCGTCACATACCTGGAAGCTCAGTTGGCAGGGCCGCTACGTTTGGCTATGTTGCAGTAGAACATATGTTGAAAGGAGGCCAGGCATGAGCAGCACCAAGAACAAATTGAGGATCATTGTCCTCTTGACGGTTATCGCCCTCGTCTCGCTCTCCCTGGTCGTTGGCTGCACACCTGAGAAGGCAGCCACGGATAAGCCAGCCGATACGACCCAGACTGCTGCTGTCGAAGGTGGCCCATTCGTTTCTGACGAGCAATGCCTTAGCTGCCATGGTGGCACCTACGAGGCAGTTGCAGGATTAACTGCTGAACTTGGTGACTGGAATCCGCATGATTCCATACATGGTGGATATAACAGCTGCGTGAACTGTCACGAGGCGGACAAGGTCATCTCGTACAACTATTGCTCCAAGTGCCATGTCTATACTCCAGAGGCAGAGCCCATATTCTTGCTGGATGTCGCAGCCAAGTAACGAGCGGTAGCACTATCAGAGAACGGTTAACGAGAACCACCAGCTAGAGTAACGTGTAATTAGGCGTTGACAGGAGCCCCCGGTGCAACTCAAGAGCCCAGCTCGCGAGTCAAGTGCCGGGGGTTTCTTCGTGACTTGTAGACAAAATATCATCGGGCGGCTAACTGATCGGCACATAGAGGATCTCGATATCGCTGCCCTGACCATCAATGTTGAAGAAAGACGGAAACAAGACGATGTCACTACGGATCTCATGACCGTGTTTGTCGAGGTAATCAAAGAGGATGTTGAAGGATTCCTTGCGAACGCTCTCGGCACGACTTGCCTGCCTTTTAAAGCGTAAGCACCTGCCAAGGCTTAGGCGCTTAACCTGCTTAAGCGATTTCTCGCTTAAGCGATGCTTTTCACATTCCGCCACAGTAAGGATGTAGTTGGGATCCACGGTATCGTTGCTATCGAGAAGGTCATCCTTTTCGATGATTCGAGCGCAATTGGTGAAGCTCATAAGGCTATAGTATTCGCAGATTGTCTGTTCGTTATCGAGCGAGACGCTGAAATCTTTGCCATAGGATGCATTGATGTAGAGTTGGTCATTGGCGTTGATTAACTCGAACTCAGATTCGGGTTTAAGTTGTAGCAGATTTAGGGCAGTTTCAATCCTTTTAAGTCTATGCGCGATTGAATCGGCTTCATGCTGTAGCTTCTCCTTATGTATGAGTAGCAGCTGCCGGAATTCATCAGAACCTTGTTTGGCGTCAAGTAGGATCACTGCCTCTTCGATGCTAAAACCATATTGAAGAAGCATGCGAAAGGCGTTGGAACGGAAGGCGTCTTCACGTGTGAAGACCCTGTAGCCGTTCTCCAGTCGATTGGAAAGTACTAAGCCCTGTTTCTCGTAAAAGCGGATCTTTGACTGCGAGAGTCCCGTCATAGCCGAGAATTCCTTCATCCTGTACATATTCCACCTCGTCAGAGACAACATCAAAGATTACAGCAAAGACAAAATCAGAGACAAAAAGATGGTTAAAGATATAATAACATGGCACCCTATCAAATCAGCTGCTTTCGGCGACCCAAGCACGCCTCACGCCCAAATCCACCCACTATAAGCGCCGCATACATATCCAGCCGCGAAGAACTAATGACGCGCGCGCAAAAATCGAGTATGATACCCAGTTAACGCGATGACGAAGACGACGGCGCACA
>DBPN01000039.1:34272-46600 GCA_002305585.1 Eggerthellales bacterium UBA1419 | reverse complement strand
GTCAACCAGAGTGGTACCGCGAGTCTCTCGTCTCTGGATTGCCGCAAGGCGTCTGGAGGCGGGGGATTTTTTCATTCTCTGAAAGGATGACTATGACACTGTTGGAAACCATAGAGCAACAAAAACTCGAGGCACTGGGCCTTATCGAGCAGGCCACCACTACGGCAGCCCTCGAACAGGTGCGTGTCTCGGTGCTGGGCAAGAAGGGCTCGCTAACCGCTCTGTTGCGCGGCATGGGGCAGATACCTCAAGAAGAGCGCGCGCAGGTGGGCTCAGCGGTCAACCTGGTGCGCGACGCTGTGGAACAGGCACTCGCTTTGCGCCAGGCAGAGCTGAGCCGTAGCGAGCTTGAACAGCGCATCAGCGCCAGTGCTGTTGACGTCACTCTACCAGGCCGAGCGCATCCAATTGGCACGCAACACCTCATCAACCGCCTAACCGACGAGATCGTCGATATCTTTCGCGGCATCGGCTATCGCGTGGTGGAGGGCAATGAGGTCGAGACCGACTACTACAACTTCACTGCCTTGAACACGCCAGCCGACCATCCCGCTCGTGGCATGCAGGACACCTTCTACGTGGTCGACCGCTCGGGCGATGTCGCAGCTGTCAAAGGCGAGAGCGACGTCCTTCTGCGCACGCAGACCAGTGGCGTCCAGGTACACACCATGGAGGATCAGGAGCTGCCAATCTACATCCTCGCTCCCGGACGAGTCTATCGTCGCGACGTTGCCGATCCATCGCATCTGCCTCAGTTCACGCAGATCGAGGGTTTGGTCGTGGATAAGGACATCACTTTTGGCGACCTCAAGGGTACGCTGGATTACTTTTGCAAGCAGGTCTTCGGGCCCGATCGCAAGACGCGTTTTCGTCCGCATTTCTTCCCCTTTACTGAGCCCAGCGCCGAGGTGGATGTCAGCTGCGGTATTTGTGGAGGAGAGGGCTGTCGTTTTTGCAAGGGTACTGGCTGGCTGGAGATCTTGGGCTGTGGCATGGTCGATCCCAACGTCTATGGCTACGTGGACATCGACCCTGAGGTTTACAGCGGATTTGCTTTTGGCCTGGGCATCGAGCGCATAGCCTGCCTTAAATACAACGTTCCCGACCTGCGTATGTTGCTGGAAGGCGACATGCGTTTCCTACGGCAATTCTAGGAGTGACTGATGAAGGTATCATTGAAATGGCTGAAGACAATGGTCGACGTACCGGTCGAGGCCAAGGATTTAGCCAATAAGCTCGACCTGACGGGAACCGCCGTGGAGTCTATCGAAAGCACCGGTCAACGCTTGGATGGCGTGGTGGTGGGGCAGATTATCAAGCGCGACAAACATCCCAATGCCGACACACTCTGGGTAACCAGCGTGGATGTGGGTCAGCACAATGTCGACGAGAACGGTGATGCGGCACTCGTGCAGATCGTCTGCGGAGCGCAGAACTTCGACGCCGGCGATAAGGTGCCGGTGGCGCTGGTTGGTGCTGTTTTGCCCAATGGTCTGGAGATCAAGAAAGCCAAGCTGCGCGGCATCGAGTCGCGCGGTATGAATTGCAGCGGTCGCGAGCTGGGCCTGTCTGACGACGCGGCTGGATTGCTGATCCTGCCCGCCGATGCTCCGGTTGGCACCGCCTTTGCTGATTATCTGCAGATGGGCGACACTGTGTTAGACCTGGAGATCACTCCCAACCGACCTGACTGCATGAGCATGCTGGGAGTCGCGCGCGAGATTGGCGCTGTCTACAACATCGACTACTGCGTTGGTCGCGAGGTTCCTAAGTCGCCAATTGGTGAACCTGTTGAGAATCTGGTGCGCGTCACCATCGATGACGAAGTGCGCTGTCCGCGCTATACCGCCCGTGTGATCAAGGGCGTCAAGGTGGGGCCGTCACCTGAGTGGCTGGTGGAGCGCGTCACTGCCGCCGGAGCCCGCTCGATCAACAATATCGTCGACNNGGTCGCGTGCACATCGTGGTGCGCGCTGCCAACGATGGCGAGCAGTTCACCACGCTGGATGGCGTTAAGCGCACCCTTACGAGCGACATCACCGCCATCGTCGACGGCAATGGCAGCGCGGCTGGCACCACGTCGGGTATCAACTCCGAGGCTGGGACCAGCGATAACGCGGCCAATGCCCCCGCGGGCAGTGGCACCACCATCGCGCTGGCTGGCGTGATGGGCGGCGAGGATTCCGAGGTCAGCGATAAGACGGTGAACATCCTTCTGGAATCCGCCACGTTCTCATCCGCACATACCAGCCGAACCAGTCGCAATCTGCAACTGTTCTCCGAGTCGTCCGCCCGCTACGAGCGCGGGGTTGACGCCGAGACCTGCGATGAGTTCTCCGCCCGAGCCGCTGCGCTGATGGTGGAGGTTGCTGGCGGAGTCGTCTGCGAGGGTGTGGTGGATGTCTATCCCGCACCTAAGCAGATCGAACCCCTGCTTTTCAGGGTGGAGCGCTTTTGTGAGTTCATCGGTGCCGATATCACCCGCACCGATATCGAGCATATCCTCACGCGCCTGGGCTGCGAGGTTGTAGAGGCCGGTGCAGCTGATGCCGCTGGCGACCCTGCTGCCGTAGCCGCAACCAGCGCCAATTTCAGCGTCACGCCACCCAGCTATCGCCCCGACCTCACTCGTGAAGTCGACCTCTACGAGGAGGTCCTGCGCATCTGGGGCATGGACCGGGTGCCCTCAACGCTGCCAGGTGGTCGTGAGCGCATTGGTGAACGCACGCGCGAACAGGAGCTTGCCGGTACCATCAACTTGACGCTGCGTGCTGGCGGTCTCAACCAGACCATGACCTACGCCTTCGCCGCGCCCGACGATCAGGACCGCCTGATGATGCCCACGGAGGACTGGCAGGAAGCTGTTGAACTCATCAACCCAATGAACAGCGAGCAAAGTGTGTTGCGTCGCAGCATCATCCCTGGCCTGTTGCGCAGCGTGGCTTACAACCAGAGCCATGGTGTGGCTAACGTGCATCTCTATGAGATCGGTACGGTGTTCTTCGCTTCTGAAGGTCGCAAGCAGCCAAAGGAACGCCAAGTGGTCGCTGCTGTCTTGGCGGGAAGCTGGAGTGAGGCTGCTTGGAATCAATCGCGCGTTGAGCTGGACTTCTTCGACGGCAAGGGTCTGTTGGAGAATCTGATGCGCGAGCTGTGCGTCCAAAAGTTGCGCTTCAAGGCGCTGGATGTGGAAAAGGCCCCTTGGTTGCAGCCCGGCAGGGCAGCAGAGATCCTAGCCGGTTCCAAGCATCTGGGTTGGTTGGGAGAAGTGCATCCGCTGGCTTGCGAGGCCTTTGGCGCTGCGGCTCCTGTCGTGGCCTTTGAGCTCGACCTCAAGTCTGTGATATCGGTAGCTGAGGCAGCGCGTCCCTTTAAAGATGTGCCACAGTATCCGGCTGTCGATATCGACCTGGCGTTAGTGGTAGACGAGCAGGTCACTGCAGAGCGAGTGGAGCAGGTCTTGCGCTCAGCCGCAGGCGCACTCCTGGATGAGCTGCGCCTCTTCGATGTCTATCGCGACGTTGAGAAGGTGGGGGAGGGCAAGAAGTCGCTGGCTTTCTCGCTCAGCTACCGTGCCGCAGACCGAACACTCACCTCAGAAGAGGTGGAACTTGTGCATCAGAAGGTGATCCGCAAGGTCAAGGGTGCAACCGGTGCAGAAGTGCGGAGCTAATCGCATAAGAATTGAGCACGCATAAGTCATGAGCACGCATAAGTCATGAGCACGTCTTTGATGTGATCGTCATGATCTCGGAAAAGCGCAAATCTCTCTGTTTGCATATTATTTCGAGATGCGTGGGATTTAGGGGCTGGGCAAAGGCTGTAATACGAGCATTAATAGACATATAGATGAAAAGTGTTGATTAATTCACAGAATCTTCATCACGGACGCTCATTATCAGCTGCGTATCTCAAAAAAATATGCAGAATCTGACTTATCTGGTCACGTCGCGAAAGATGGTGGGTCACGCCGCGCCCACTCGCTACTTCTAGATGAACAGCTGCGGGTCGACCGGGACTCCGTCTATCTCGATCTGGAAGTGCAAGTGCGCTCCAAAGGAGTTTCCGGTGTTGCCCACGGCGGCGATGTGTTGGCCTGCTTCGACGTACTGACCGGCCGAGACATACAGCGCGGATGCGTGCATGTACTTGGTCACCACTCCGCTACCGTGCATGATGACTACCCAGTTGCCGGCGCTGCCGCTATAACCCGAGATAACAACCGTACCTGCTGCGGCTGCATAGATGGGTGTGCCCGTAGATGCCGCCAGGTCAAGCCCATTGTGATGTGAGTTATCAAACGAGCGCCAACCAAAGGTGCTGGATACAAAACTGTTGGGGCAGGGATGCACCAGCGCCGGCATATTGCCAATCTTCTCTGGATCGATATTCGCGCCACTGGCTGCTGCCCGTCTCGCTGCCTCCTCGGCTTGGACACGAGCTTCCTCTTCCTTGGCCATCAGCTCGGCAACTTCTTCGTTCAACTTCGAGATCTGATCCTGCAGAGAGGCAGCGGTAGCTTCCATCGATTCTTTGGAGACGCGAGCCTGTTCCTTTTGGTCAGCGGCAACCTGTGCCTGTGCCTCGAATTCGGCGCGAGCAGCTTCGGCCTCATTTCTCAGTGTTTTGCTCTCATCAACCATCTGCGCGTCTTTATCGTTAAGGCGGTTCATCAGGTCCCAGGCAGTTATGAAGTCAACAAAGGATTGTGCGCCAAACAGCACATCTAGGAAAGAGGACTGACCGCCACGATACATTTGCGTGGCTCTGCTGCCCAGCTCTGTTTGCAATTCGATTATGCGTGCCTCTGCGGCATCTTTGCGCTGCTGAGCTTCATTCATGCGCTCGGTAGCCGCTTCTTGCGCTGCGATGGCATTGTTGTATTGCTCTGTAACCTGATTGAGTTCGGTTTGCAGGGCGTCGAGTTTGCTGGTTACCTCATCGGCTTCGGCCTGCTTCTCTGCAGAGGTTACCGCGAGCGCTGGGTTTGGCAACACGGCAAATATACCGAGTGTCAATATGAGGCTCAGTAGGAGACGAAGGGTAATGCTGAAGTGGCGCCGGGTTCTGTTAGTGGGCATGTGCACCAATTCTTCTGATTCTAAAAGTATCATCAAGGCGGTATTCTATCAATTTTTGCGCGCTAAGGGCAAATCGTACTCAAAAGCAACACATTGTTAAAGGGGTGCAGCATCAACCGTGCAGCATCAACCGTGCAGCATCAACCGTTATCAGAGGGCGACAGCGCCCAGAACCTCGCAGATGCTGTCGTGGAAGACCAGGCTTGCCATCTGGTCACGTGGTGTTGCGTCGCGGTTGATGATCACAATGTGCTCTCCACCGAAGAAGCGGAGCAGGCTCGCAGCCGGGTTCACCATCAGTGACGTGCCGCCGATTATCAGTACCTCGGCACATTCGATCTCAGCGACAGCACGCTCGAGAATGTTGCCATCGAGTGGCTCTTCGTATAGCACCACATCGGGCTTCACCTCGCCGCCGCATTCTGCCCGGGTGCAGAACGGCGCTCCGGGTTGCGCGAGGATATCTGCCAATGAATAGGATGCCCCACACAGCTCGCAGTAGTTGCGATGAACGCTGCCGTGAAGTTCAAGCACCAGTTTGGAGCCAGCAGCCTGATGCAGTCCATCGATGTTCTGCGTTATCACCGCGCGTATATGCCCCGCTTGCTCAAGGCTGGCCAACGCCCTATGCGCCGCGTTGGGCTTGGCATCTGCATGCAGCACTTTGTCGCGATAGAATCTGAAGAACTCCTCGCGATGGCTGCGATAGAACGAGTTGCTGAGCATGGTTTCGGGTGGGAATTTGTAGCTGAGGTTGTATAAGCCGTCTTGGCTGCGAAAGTCCGGGATGCCACTTTCTGTCGACACCCCGGCTCCGCCAAAGAACACAACATGCTTGCTGCCATTCACCATCCTGCGCAGCGACTCCAGCTGCGGCGAATTTAGTTGCTGCCCTCGCTCCGGCTCGTGCAGCGACTCCAGCTGCTCCGACTCCAGATTCCGGTGATCCGGCTTGCTCATAACGCTACTTACTCACGATCTCCTCAGCTGGGAAGACGCCTTCTGCCTCCAGATAGCGGAACCTGATGGTGTCGCCCACGGCATAGTTGATGATGTCAATCGACTCGGGCAAGGCAAAGTCGAAGATGCGGTTATCGCCAACCAGGGTAACGTAGAAGTGCGAGTTGCCGTCTACCACTCCCTGGACGATGCGCTCAATCGTGCCGTTGACCTCCAAGGAGGTGTCCAGGCTCTCCTCCTCAGCGAGGATAACCCCATTGGTAGCCAATAAGGCCTTGTATGTCTGTTGGGTAGCCGCGACAGTATCGCCCACCGCAACGTTCTGATAACGCTGGATGTCCAGCATGGCAAACTGTTTGACCAATCCGGCCGCGTCTTTCAAAGCCATGAAATAGGTTGGCTGGCCGCCGATATTGATTAACAACGGGAAGGTTGCACTATAGCGCAGGTGCTGAACCTGACCTTCGGCCGACTGCATGGCCGATTCCTCAGTCGCTCCCGCGACAGAATAGAAGTGCGACTCTGCTGTACGTTGATTGACCAACACAAAGCCGACTATCGAGTTATCGGCTGTTGCCGAAGTAACGCCGGTGTAAACCCAAACGTCATCGTCCTTGGCGATATAGTTGTAACCAAGCTTTCCGTTGGTGCCGGGGGTTGTTTGGACAACGCCCTGCTGGCCCAGCCAGGAGTTGATCCAGCCATCCTGATAGGCTCCACTCCAATTGTATTGCTGGATGAGCAGCTCGGCAGGATAAGCGCGATCGACCCACTGCGGGCAATCAGCTACCGCGAAGTCCTGACATTCACCCGTAGAGGCATTGCAGAGGACAACACGCTGGACCGTCTGGCCGCCAAACAGGCCAATAGTGCGGTCCTGAACAGGACAGATCCACCAAGGATTACCATCGTCATCGATCTCGAACGCGAACTGATCAAACATATAGAACGGGTACTTGAGCTGAACGTAACGATCGATATTCCTGGCAAGAGGCTCTGATTGCGAATAGCGGATTCCCTCTTCCAGTTTGACGATCTTAGTATCCTGCGTTGTCATGTTGACGAGCACATAAGCTGGGATGCCAGCTTCGCGATTAGTGAACCACTTGAACAGGTCGGCGTATCCCAGCGGACTCACACGCACCGGTTCTCCCTGGTAATTGATCTGGCTGTAGAGCGGTGAGATCTCAAACTGACTTACGAATTCTGGAATCATGCCCATGGTGCGGTTGCCCAGCAGAATCGCTGAATCACGGTCGATGACCGGAATCTGACGATAGTCGACCTCTTTGATATCCTCCGCGAAGACATCATCGTTGGTTTCGAGGACAGTGGCGTACTTCTCGGCATTACCCGGGAAGAATGAGAGTGATGCCACTCCGCCGATCACACCCACCAGGGCAAGCGCTACCGGCAGATAGGAGAGCAGCTTGAAGCTCTTCGCCTTCTGCGGGTTGATCTTAACCTTCGCTGTACCCCTGGTATAGGCTCGTGAGCGAACCGAGAAGATCAGGTAGATGGGGAACAGTACAAAGACGGCGACGAAAAACCACGTATCAGTGCTGTGGATATTTATGGGTGGATGGAACCACCAGTAGGCGCCGATGATGAAGAGCACCAACACAATGAGGGCGATGATCAGCGCGCGTTTCCCCCAAGCGGCCATCTTCTCAGATAATTGAGATGCACGATTAACGGTAGGTGGTATGGTAGAGCCTCCTGGCGACGACTCTCCTTGATCTCGGGGCGGACCTCCCAGTCCGCTGATATCCATGCCGGAACGGCGCAGCGCGTCCAACAGGGAATCTAAGCTTGATCTATTACTCACGGGGCAACATCCTTTCATGATGTGTCTCGGCAACAATGGCATCTTGACAGCGCTTTCAGCGCGATTTGCCATCTGACCATTGTACCGCAAAAGGCAGATGAGTCCTTCCGGCAGGCGGCTCTCGCACAATCAACAAATCAATAAGTATAATGACTTGTCAGTCTTTCGGATAAAAGGAGTCTTTGATGGCCGAGGTTCTACCGTTTTCCTGTTGCAGACCCACCCCGCATCTTGCCAGTGAGGTGGCGGCACCGCCGTACGATGTGATGGATCGCAGCGAGGTGGCGGAGGAGATCGCTCGGCATCCATTGTCGTTTCTGCGCATTGAGCGCCCTGCGGCATTGTTTTCCGCAGAAGTCAACGAAAGTGACACGCAGGTCTATGAGATGGCCAGTGCCATCCTCGGCGCGGACTTGCAGTCGGGCCTGCTGCTTACCGATGCAGAGCCGCATTATTTTATCTATCGACTAGAGCAGGACGGACACTCGCAAACCGGTGTAGTTGCCTGTGCGGCGATCGACGATTATCTCAACGGTGTGATCAGGCGTCACGAGAACACCCGTGCCGAGAAGGAATATGACCGCATCTGCCACATCGATACCTGCAACATCCAGAGTAGCCCCGTCTTTTTGGCGCATAGGCCAGTGCAAGAGATCGACCGGCTGCTGGCAGAGGCAATACAGGAGCAGCCCCTCTACGATTTCACTGCCGAAGATGGGGTGAAGCACACAGTGTGGCGCATCGATGACAGTGCGGTCACACAGGGACTTGTCCAGGCGTACTCGCAACTTGACGCGCTCTACATCGCAGACGGGCATCATCGCGCAGCGTCAGCCGTTGCCGTTGGCCTCAAGCGCCGCGCAGCCGCGGCGGAGACTNNNCCCCAGCTCAGCACGAGAGCTTCCTGGCTATACTCTTCTCCTCCAATCAGCTGCAGATCATGGACTACAATCGCGTGGTTGCCGATCTCAACGGGCTTTCACAAGCGGATTTCCTTACACGCGTGGCTCAACGGTTCACGGTTGAGGCCGTCGAAACCGGCGGCGACACCGAGTCCGCCGCGGATGCAGAGGTCAACGCGGGTGTCGAAACCGGCACGGATGGCAAAGCCCTCGCGGACTCAGCAGCGAGTATGCCGCAGAAACCTGGCAAGAAAGGTGAGTTTGGCATGTATCTGCCCGGGCAGTGGTACAAGCTCACTATCCGCGAAGAATACAAAAGCAACGACCCAGTAGCTGGATTGGATGTTCAGCTGCTTCAGGACAACCTGCTGTCAGAGGTTCTAGGTATCGATGATCCCAGAACCAGTCCCCGAATCGACTTTGTTGGTGGCGCTAGGGGTTTATCCGAACTGGAGCGCAGGGTGGATGCGGGTGAGGCAGTTGCCTTTGCCCTATATCCGGTGACATTGGATGAGTTGTTCGCAGTCTCGGATGCTGGCAGGTTAATGCCACCAAAATCAACCTGGTTCGAACCAAAGCCGCGCAGTGGCCTTTTTGTGCACATGATAAGTTGATGCCGCTCGTCTGCTATACTGCGATTTAGGCAGGTAATCAGGCAAACGCACTCGAAAGGGATCGCCTCAAATGGGTCAACAAGATCCAGCTGAACTACCGCGCTATTCACGGGATTCCGGTTCGCAACGGTATTCAGCTGCAAGGAAAAAGGGCAACGCGAAAAAGAAGGCTGTCCTTGCTGTTGTGATTGTGGTTGTCGCCCTGCTGGCGGTTGCTGGAATAGCTGTGGCAAGCTTCCTGAATAGAGTCAACAACAACATCGCTATCGACCAGCAGAGTCTGGAAGAACTCAAGGAGCAGCTGGTGGCTCCACAGCAACCTGATGAGCCCTACTACACCCTCCTGATTGGGTCAGATTCGCGTGAATCTGGCGATTCCGGCCGCTCAGACACCATTATCTTGATGCGTGTTGATCCTAAGGTTCCACAAGTCACGCTACTCTCCATCCCCCGCGATACCGAGATACAGCTTGAAGGCTACGGCACGCAGAAGATCAACGCCGCCTATACCTTCGGTGGCCAGGCGGGCGCGGTGAAAGCTGTCTCAGAATTATGTGGAGTGCCAATAGCGCACTATATTGAGATTGATTTTGAAGGTGTGATCAATCTGGTTGATGTCTTAGGTGGCGTAACGGTTAACATCCCGGTAGAAGTCAATCTGAACGGGGTCACCATTCCTGCTGGGGAGCAGTTCCTTGATGGCGAGAAGGCACTGATCTTCAGCCGCTGTCGTACCTTCCCAACAGGTGATTATCAACGTGTGATAAATCAGCGCATCCTGATTCAGGCGGTTGCCAAAGAAGTGTTAAGCGCCTCTCCAACAGAGATCCCGGCGTTGATCGAGAAATTGTCGGAATGTGTGGCAACCGATGTATCAGCTACCGATGCTATCGCTATGGTGATGGCAGTGAGAGGCCTCGATACAGAGAATAATATGTTCATGGCTACTGCACCCTCCTACACCAACTTCCACGATGAGGTATCGTACGTGGCAATCCAAGAGCCGGAATTCTCTACCATGTTGGAGCGGATCGACCAGGGGCTGCCGCCGGTCGACCAAAGCACGCAATAGCTCGAAGAACAAGTTTTGGCCTATGCAGGAATGGGGGCATTTTGAAAGGTATCGTTCTAGCCGGTGGCGCTGGTACTCGGCTGTACCCATTGACCCTGGTAACCTCAAAACAGCTGCTACCGGTCTATGACAAGCCGATGATCTACTATCCGCTTTCTGTTCTGATGTTGGCGGGGATCCGTGACATCCTCATCATCTCCACTCCAAACGATCTGCCAAACTTCGCAAAGCTGTTAGGTGACGGCTCGCGTTTTGGCCTCAACCTTAGCTACGCTGAGCAGCCCTCACCCGATGGTCTGGCGCATGCGTTCATCATCGGAGAGGAGTTCATCGCCGGCGACAGTTGCGCCTTGATCTTGGGCGACAACATCTTCTTTGCCAATCGGCTAAGCGAGTCACTCGATCAAGCCGTGAGCAAGCGGCACGGTGCCACTGTCTTTGGCTACTATGTTGATGATCCCAGTCGTTTTGGCATTGTTGAGTTTGACAGGAACGGTAAGGCGATCTCAATTGAGGAGAAACCCGAGAAGCCAAAATCGAATTATTGCGTCACCGGCCTCTACTTCTACGATAATCGCGTCTGTGATTTTGCTCGGCAGGTAAAACCCTCAGAGCGTGGCGAGCTGGAGATCACCGATCTTAATCGCATGTATCTGGAGGATGACTCGTTGGACGTGATCACCATGGGCCGCGGTTTCGCCTGGCTGGATACCGGTACCGTGGACTCCCTGTTTGACGCTTGCGACTTTGTGCGTGTGATGCAGCAGCGTCAAGGCCTAGTGATCGCCGCTTTGGAGGAGATCGCCTATCGCAATGGCTGGATTGACTGCGAGCAACTGTTGAGCGCGGCTCAAGGCTACGGTAAGTCCTCGTACGGTTCGCACTTGCGAAAGGTTGCCGACAATAAGATCCTTAACTTGAAGCGGGGAGTGTAGCGAGCAATGAATATCCTCGTCACCGGAAGCAAGGGGCAACTGGGAACCGAGCTCAGGCGGCTGATCACCACAGGTGTGGCTGAGATTGGTCCCGTGCCGGATGCCTACAAGGATGCTCGGGTACTTTACTGTGACTTGGATGAGCTGGATATCACCAATGAGCAGGCCTGCCGGCAGATCGTCGACAACAACGAAATCGAGCTGATCATCAACTGCGCGGCTTTCACCAATGTCGATGCCTGTGAGAGCGCGCCTGAGTTAGCGGCAGCCGTGAACTCAGATGGACCGCGGAATCTGGCCAGAGCGGCACAGCAGGCAGGCGCGGTGTTAGTGCATGTCTCTACCGATTATGTCTTCTCGGGCGAGGATCACGCTGCGCGCGTGGAGACCGACACGCCACATCCGCAAAGCGTGTATGGCCAAACCAAGCTGGCGGGCGAGCAACAGGCGGCCGCTGAGTGTGATAGGCATTTCATTGTGCGTACGGCCTGGCTCTATGGCTACGAGGGCTCCAACTTCGTCAAGACCATCCTGCGCCTGGCTCGCGAAAACGGTAAGATCAAGGTGGTGGATGACCAATTCGGTAGCCCCACCAGCGCTAACGACTTGGCCTATGAGCTGCTTAAACTTGCTTTGACCAACGAATATGGCATCTACCACTGCACTAACAACGGCACCTGCTCCTGGTTCGAGTTCGCCTCGGCGATTGTGGACAAGGCCGGCATACCCTGCGAGAAGCTACCCTGCAGCACAGAGGAGTTTCCCCGCCCGGCTCGGCGACCGGCATTCTCGGTCTTAGATAATGCGCGGTTGCGCGCTAGCATAGGCGACGAGATGCGGGATTGGCCCGTTGCGCTCGACAGCTACTTGGAGAACCTGGCCGCGAATAGCGCAGTAGCTGGCGCAGCTATCGATGTGGCTGGTGGCCACACAGCT
>DBPN01000039.1:27402-34233 GCA_002305585.1 Eggerthellales bacterium UBA1419 | reverse complement strand
GGTTTTATCGGCTCGAACTATGTGCTCTATCTGCTGGATACCTATCCACGGATCAAGGTGCTCAACGTCGATTCGCTCACCTATGCCGGAAACCTGGAGAATCTCAAAGCGGTCGAGAGCGATCCACGTCACATCTTTGTCCAGGCGGATATCTGCGACAGGGCAGCGATGCAAAAGCTCTTCGCGGAACATGAAATCGACTATCTGGTCAACTTCGCCGCCGAAAGCCACGTGGATCGCAGCATCCTTGACCCCCAGGTATTTGTGCAAACCAACGTCCTGGGCACGCTTAATCTGCTGCAATGCGCGAAGGATGCCTGGCAAACGGGTGACGATGAGTATCAACCTGGTGTTAAGTACCTGCAAGTCTCCACCGATGAGGTCTATGGCTCGCTTGGTCCAGAGGGCTTCTTCACCGAGCAGACGCCGCTTGATCCGCATAGCCCCTACTCGGCCAGCAAGGCATCGGCCGATTTGCTGGTCAAGGCCTTTGGCGACACCTACAAGCTACCCATCAACATCACTCGCTGTTCCAACAACTACGGACCCTTCCAGTTTCCCGAGAAGCTGATTCCACTGATGTTGAACAACGCCCTGCAGCACAAGGAATTGCCGGTCTATGGCGATGGCCTGCAGATACGTGACTGGCTTTATGTTGAGGATCATTGCCAGGCAGTCGAGCTGGTACTTCGAGAGGGCACAATAGGCGAGGTCTATAACGTTGGCGGCCATAATGAACGCACCAACCTGCAGATAGTCGAGCAGATCATTGCATACTTGCAACAGCAGGTCGATCCCGCTGTGGGCCAGCACTTGATACGGCACGTGACCGACCGCAAAGGACACGACCGTCGCTACGGAATAGATCCCACTAAGATCAGCGATGCTCTAGGCTGGGAGCCACGCACACCATTTGAGCAGGGCATCAAGAAGACTATCGCCTGGTATCTGGATAACCTAGACTGGGTTGAGCATGTTACCTCTGGCGCGTATCGCGATTATTATCAAAGGCTCTACGAAGGTCGCTGATGACCCTCATAGCTGTTATGATGGGGGCTGTAGTTCCACAGCCGGACAATGGAGGCCGTAGATGAGCATCTCAGTTGCATTGGCGGCACGAAACGGTGGTAATTATCTCCGCGAGCAGGTGGATTCGATCCTGCCACAGCTGCATAGTGGCGACCAGCTGGTTATCTCCGTTGATCCTTCCACAGACAACACGCTTGAATTGGCGCGAGAGCTTGCGCGGACAAACCCACTCATAGAGGTACTGGAGGGTCCGGGAGAGGGCATCAGCGCAAATTTCCAAAATGCGATACAAGCCTGCAGCGGCAGGCATATCTTCCTCTGTGACCATGACGATGTGTGGCATCCCGAGAAGGTCGCAAAGGTGCTGGCGACCTTTGTTGACAGCAATGCCGTCATGGTCATGCACGATGCCATGGTGGTAAACGAGGGTCTCGAGCTTATCGAACCCTCATTCTTCGCTCAGCGCGACAGTAAGCCGGGTTATGCGCGCAACATCATCAAGAACTCATACATCGGTTGCTGCATGGCGTTTACTCGCGAGTTGAAGTACTATATCTTGCCCTTTCCCAAGAACATTCCCATGCATGACCAATGGATAGGTCTGCTGGCCGAGAAGTACGGTGGGGTCTGCTTCTTGGACGAGCCATTGATCAAGTATCGTCGTCACGGTGATAATGCCACACAGAGTAGTCACGCCAGTGTGCCGCAGATGCTCGCCTGGCGCGCGAGTTTGATGCAGGAGCTGGTCAAGCGCATCGCAGAAGTTGAGCAACAGGAGCTTGTCAGGGAACAAGAGAGCGGACTAAGGTGAGATATGGGCAGGTTCTCTTTTCTGCCAACAGAGATTGAAGGCGTCTTCATCGTTGAGCCTGCGGCATTCGCGGATGCGCGCGGCTACTTTATGGAGACCTATAACGAGAAGGACTTCTTTGACGCCGGGATAACCGCCCGCTTTGTGCAGGATAATCAATCTAGTTCAAGCAGGGGAGTGCTACGCGGCCTGCATTTTCAAAGGCAGCATCCTCAGGCCAAGCTGGTGCGGGTGATAAGCGGCGAGGTTTTCGATGTTGCCGTGGACATCCGTCCCGGTAGCCCAACTTACGGCAAGTGGGTGGGTGTGACCTTGAGCGCGCAAAACCGTAGGCAGTTCTTTATCCCCAGAGGCTTTGCGCACGGTTTCCTGGTGCTCTCTGAGCAGGCAGAATTCGTCTACAAGTGCGATGAGTTTTATCATCCAGAAGACGAGGGTGGTATACTTTGGAGCGATCCGAGCATAGCTATCGAGTGGCCTTTACCTGAAGGAGTTGAGCCCATATTGTCGAATAAGGATGAGGGTTTCGACCGGCTGGCTATTCTGTAGGGGCGCTTGTGGAATTAACCATCGAAGACATCTTAGCGGCAATAAGCGTCGTCATCATCGCAGCCACCATTATCCTGGTTGTTGTCAATATACCTCGGCTAAAAGCGCTTTGGCCGGGTTTCAAGAAGTATCGTCACTTGCTGGCAACGTTGGTCTCACGCGATATCAAGGTCAAATACCGGCGCTCGGTGTTGGGTTTGCTCTGGAGCGTGCTCCAGCCCCTGTTCTTCATGCTGATAATCACACTGGTATTCGCCAACGTCTTCAAATTGGGTATCAGGGATTATCCGGTGTTCTACATCACCGGCTTCGTCGTCTTCAGCTTTGTTAGCGAGTCCACAACGCTCTCGCTCAACTCGATACTGGGTAACGCCTCGCTGATCAAGAAAGTCTATATCCCCAAATATATCTTCCCGCTGCAAAAGTGCCTCTTTGCCCTGGTGAATATGGTGTTCTCACTAATAGCTGTAGCGATCGTCTACATCATCTTGCAGGTTCAGGTCTATCCCACCGTTTTCTTGCTGGTTGTGGTGATGGCCTACGCCGCAGTCTTCAGCTTTGGCCTTAGCCTGATCCTCAGTGCTGCGGTGATGTTCTTCAGGGACGTAGCGCATCTGTATGGCATCTGGGTTACTGCCTGGATGTATCTTACGCCGATACTCTATCCCTTGAGTATCTTGCCGGAGCCAGTGCAGAACATCGTCAAGCTCAACCCGCTTGTCTACTACGTTGAGTATGCCCGCTCCGTGATGATCGATGGTGTGATCCCCGACCTCAACACCAATCTGATCTGCATCGGTTTTGCCCTGTTAACCCTGATCATCGGTCTCGTCTTCTTCAAGAGGACACAGGACCGATTCATCCTCCACATGTAGGCTGCCATGAATATGATTGAAGTCGAAAACGTAACCATGAGATTCAATATGTCGCGCGAGAAGGTGGACAGCCTTAAGGAGTACTTTATCCGCTTCATGAAAAGGCAACTCTACTTTGAGGAATTCACTGCGCTGGAAAACATCAGCCTCACGGTTAAGCAAGGCGATATCATCGGCATTGTGGGACTCAATGGCAGCGGCAAGAGCACACTGCTCAAGATCATCTCGGGCATCCTCAAGCCTACCTCGGGCAGCGCGCGCATCCATGGTTCCATCTCGCCGCTGATCGAACTGGGATCGGGTTTTGACTTCGATCTCACCGCACGAGAGAATGTCTATCTCAACGGTGCGGTCTTGGGTTATTCCAAAGCCTTCATGAGTGAGAACTATGCCGAGATAATCGAGTTCGCCGAGCTGAGCGAGTTCCAAGATGTGGCGATCAAGAACTTCTCCTCGGGCATGATAGCCCGTTTGGGTTTCTCGATAGCCACTATTACCAAGCCTGACATCCTCATCGTCGATGAGATACTCAGTGTGGGCGACTTCCGTTTCAAGGAGAAGAGCGAGAAACGTATCCATGACCTGATGGCCGGCGGCACCACGGTGGTGATGGTCTCGCACGACATTGGCCAGATCGAGAAGCTCTGCAATCGTGCCATCTGGCTCAACCACGGTAAGTTGATGCTGGAAGGTGATGCTAAAACGGTCTGCGCGGCTTATCAGGCTGGTGCAACGCAGTGACCGGCTATCTGCGAAAAGTGGTCCAGAGTATCAGGACCTTTGGCTTTCGCACTACGCTGGCAAGGATACGCAATCGCCTGTTTGGCGCGCGGATCAGGCAGCTTGATACAGGTTTTGCGCTTGACCCGCTAACCCGCAAAGAGCAAGCCGACCATGTCTTCTCAAGGCAGGCTTGCATCAGCATCCTGGTTCCGCTTTACAATACACCGGCGCAATATCTCAGAGAGATGATCGAGTCGGTCCTTGGCCAAACGTACGCGAACTGGGAGCTGTGTCTTGCCGATGCCAGCGATATGCCGGACGTAGCTGATGCTGTTCAGGCGATATGCCGGGACTATCTTGCTCGCGACCAGAGGATCAAGTATCAACGCTTGGAGCAGAACGCGGGCATAGCGGCCAACACCAATCACTGTCTGGAAATGGCAACCGGAGACCACTTCGCGCTGTTGGATCACGATGACGTCTTGCACCCTTCCGCCTTATTCGAGGTGATGAGGGCTATCTGCGAGCAAGACGCTGACATGGTCTATACCGACGAGATCACCTTCACAAACGATCCCAATAAAGGCTACAACGCGCATTTCAAGCCAAACTTCTCACCGGATACGCTGAGGAGCTATAACTACATCACCCATCTCACGGTATTCAATCGTCAGCTGCAGGAGAAGGTTGGTCAGTTGCGCTCGGGGTTCGATGGTTCTCAGGATTATGATCTGATACTGCGCTTAAGCGAGAAGGCATGCAACATCATCCACATTCCCAAGATCCTCTACTACTGGCGGGCGCATCCGCAATCGGTTGCCGCCGGTATTGAGGCTAAAACATACGCTATCGATGCCGCCAAGCGTGCTTTAAGCGAGCACTTGCAACGCGTGGGACTGCGCGGTCAAGTACGAGACGCGGCGATTCCCACGGTCTACAGAATCGAATACGAACTCGAGATTGGGCAAGAGGACGCTGCTGCGCCGTTGGTCTCGATCATCATCCCAAACAAGGACCACGTCGACGACTTGGATACCTGCCTTAAGTCGATAGCGGAAAAGACTAGCTATGCTCACTACCAGATAGTGATTGTCGAGAACAACAGCACAGAAGAGAGGACATTCGAGTACTACAGATCCCTGCAGAAGATGCCCAACATCGAGGTCATTACCTGGGTTGGGGCATTCAACTTCTCGGCCATCAACAACTATGCTGCCCAGAAGGCAAGCGGAGAATACCTGCTTTTCTTGAACAACGATACCGAGGTGATCACGCCAGACTGGATTGAGCAGATGCTGATGTTCGCTCAGCGCGCAGATGTGGGGGCTGTAGGGGCAAAGCTCTACTATCCGGATGACACCATCCAACACGCAGGCGTGATATTGGGTATTGGCGGAGTGGCTGGCCACTCACACAAGAACTATCCGCGTCACGCGTTTGGCTATGTAAGTCGCCTACAGCTTGCTCAGAATATGAGTGCGGTAACCGCTGCCTGCCTGATGGTAAGGCGCAGGTTGTTTGAGCAGGTGGAGGGCTTTGATCTTGGTTATTCGGTGGCATTCAATGACGTGGACTTTTGCATGCGATTGCGTGAAGCCGGTTATCTCAACGTCTTCACGCCCTTTGCGGAGCTCTATCATCACGAGTCGAAGTCGCGCGGAAGAGAAGATACGCTAGAGAAGCAGAAGCGCTTCTCGGCTGAGATTGCGCGTTTCAAAGAGCGCTGGGGACGGGAGTTGGCAGCTGGAGATGCCTACTACAATCCCAACCTGTCGTTGGAACGCGAGGACTTCTCACTGCGGATACTCGATATCGGCAACGTTGGCTGATGAAGTGCGTTGTGTCGTGGCAGAGGAATTGCGGTTAGATGTTGAGCAGAGGACATGAGATGCAGATTGTATTTGGGGCAGCGAGATGAGCACACCAGTGGTAAGCGTCGTAGTGCCTGTCTTCAATGCCGGAGAATACCTCAAGCCCACTCTCGACGCTTTATTGGCTCAGACGCTGCAAGACATTGAGATCATCACGGTTAACGATGGCTCCACCGATAGCAGCGGAGCGCTGCTGGATAGCTACGCAAGACTGCACCCCCAGAGATTCTTGGTTATCCACACGCAGAATCGCGGCGCCTGGAAAGCGCGTCTTACCGGTATCAAGGTGGCCCGCAGCGACTACGTCGGCTTTTGCGACAGCGATGACCTGCCAAAGCCGCAGATGTTCGCCAAGCTGTTACAGCGGGCGCAGCAAGATGATGCAGACATGGTGATCTGCGCTTATCAGCGATTCAAAGACGCAGGCGACTCAGTCTTGGCTATCGAGATGGCCAGATTTGGTGACCAGACGTTGAACGTGAAGGCTGATCCCGGGATCTTGCTGGCGATAAACACCGCTAACTGGAATAAGCTGTTCAAGGCAAGCCTCTTCACTGATCTGCTCGATTTTGAGACAGCTTCGCGCGAGGCGCAGGATACATTGCTGCACATGATGACATGCCTGAGATGCAATCGCATCGCTTTTATCCAAGAGTCACTGTATCACTATCGAGTGCATAGGGGCTCATTGATCGGCAAGTCAAACCTTCACGACATTGAGGTTCTAGCTGACAACATGGGCGATATCCGCGCAGACTTAGTTGATAAGGGAATCGAAGAAACCTATTTGAAGATCTGCGATATCATGGCGTTGACGCACGTTGGGTTATCATTGCCATTCAGGCAGGATCCAAACCAGGAAAGTACGTTCTCCTGCATCATGAAACGCGTGCGAACAATACTCGACGAGCAGTTTCCGCTCTACTTGAATGCATCATTCACATCCAGCAGTTACAGCCGAGCTAATGCTGGT
>DBPN01000039.1:2211-27339 GCA_002305585.1 Eggerthellales bacterium UBA1419 | reverse complement strand
TTTTGGCTTAAGATGATTTGGAGAAGGATGAAAAGCAACAAAACCATACTTGTCGCTGGAGGTGCCGGATTCATTGGCTCGCATCTTTGCCGCAGTCTGCTCGAGCACGGAAACAGAGTACTGTGCCTAGATAATCTCCTCACCGGCGCTAAGCAGAATATCTCCGATCTGATAAACAACTCAAGCTTCGAATTCATTGAGCACGACATCACCGAGCGGTTTTACGCCGATGAGTCAATTGACCAGATATACAACCTTGCCTGCCCCGCAAGTCCGGTCCAGTATCAACGATACCCCCTAGAAACCAGCAGGACCTGTTTTGTTGGCACGGAGAACCTCCTGCAACTTGCCCAGCATTCAGGTGCCCGTATCTTACAAGCCAGCACCAGTGAGGTCTATGGTTCTCCCACGGTCCATCCTCAACCGGAAAGCTACTTTGGCAATGTGAATACGGTTGGTATACGTTCATGTTATGACGAGGGCAAGCGCATTGCCGAGACGTTGTTCGCGGATTATCGACGGGTTAGGGGAGTTGATTCCGTTATCGTGCGGATCTTCAACACCTATGGTCCGGCGATGCAGCCAAACGATGGCAGGGTGATTTCGAACTTCATTGTCCAGGCGCTTACCGGCAAAGACCTCACTATCTATGGTCAGGGCGATCAGACGCGCAGCTTCTGTTATGTCTCTGATATGGTGGAAGGTCTGATGATGTGCATGGATGCGGGCAACTGTGTTGCTGGGCCAATGAATATCGGCAATCCAGAGGAGTATAGCATCATTGAGATCGCGGAACTGATAAACCAAATGACCGGCGGTCTTGCCAGCATCACACACAAAGATCTGCCTCAAGATGACCCGCAACGGCGCAAGCCGGACATCAGCTTGATCAAAGCGACTCTAGACTGGTCTCCAAGTATCGACCTGCCAACGGGGCTCAAACCTACGATTGAATACTTTCGTAGGCAGCTTGGATGCTGACGAAAGCAATAGCAAACTGGAATAAGGATAATTTGCCAAAAGCAGTAGTCAGCCGAATGCGTCGCCTGTTTAAATAAGTCAGCCGACGTGCCACACGTCGCGCGTGTATACCTTATCGCTAACGTCACTAAGCTCGGCATCGACGCGATTGCAGACTATCAGATCGCTGCGTTGCTTGAATTCCTCCAAATCACTGATGATAGCGCAATTCTCCCACGCGCAATCATCCAGAAGAGGCTCGTAGATGATTACCTCTCTGTCGCTTTTAATCAGTTGATCAAGGATGATGATCGACGCGCTTTGCTGGAAGTTGTCCGATCCATTCTTCATCACCAGACGATACAGGCCGATAACAGCGGGGTCACGTTGGGTGATCTGTTCCGCGATGTGCGCGATCCTCATCTGGTTGGACTCAACAATCGCACTTATCAGCTTCTGGGGTATGCCTCTGTAATTAGCCAATAGCTGCCGAGAGTCCTTGGGTAGACAGTATCCCCCGTAACCAAACGAAGGATTGTTGTAGTGCGTGCCAATGCGGGGATCAAGACCAATGCCCTCAATGATCTTAGCCGAATCCAAACCCTCAATTTCGGCAAAGGTATCCAGCTCATTGATGTATGCCACCCGCATCGCAAGATAGGTGTTGGCAAAGAGCTTGATGGCCTCAGCTTCGGTCGATGTGCAGATCAATTGCGGGATTCCGGGGGCTTTCTCGTTAGCTGCTTGAGCCAGCAGTTGGGCGAAGCGCTCGGCCTTCTCCTCCAAATCAGATCTTATTCTTTCGCAGCTCGATGGTGCCTTAGCTAAACCACGCTGGGCCTGTGGGTAGCCAACCACTATCCTTGAAGGATGCAGGTTGTCATAAAGCGCCTGCCCTTCTCGTAGGAATTCGGGCGAGAAAAGCAAGCTGATATCTGGATAACGTTTCGCCAGTCTTTCCGTAAAACCGATTGGCACCGTGGACTTGATCACTACACAGGCGTTAGGAGCGAAGATAGAGACACGCTCCACGCTTGTCTCTATCGAGTCTATGTTCAGCCAGCCGCTAGGATTCTCGCTATTAGTGGGAGTGGCGATGATCGCGTAATCCGCGCTACTCAGGGCAACCTGTGGGTCTAGTGTCGCAGTAATCAAGCCCTTATGGTCTTTGAGGAAGGCCTCGATCTGATTGTCGCGAAAGGGTGAACGGCCTTGATTCACAGCCTCGACCTTTTGAGGCAAGATATCGAGTCCAAAGACAGTGTTTTGCCTTGCCAATAGACAAGCGAGGGATAAACCAACATAGCCAAGGCCTACAATTGCGATCTTCATCAGGCGCCTATCCTTCTAATATGAGGAGCCCACTGCCAAATAGCATTGTATCGTAGGGTGCTACTTGGTTCAGCGTTATTTTGCTCGGCATTGTATCATCCAGTAAAGCACTGCAGTATGACCCTCATAGTGATGGCGGGAGACGGGTGCTCTTAATAGAGGCTAAGTCTGCTTGCGCAGGCGACCGATAGCCCTTAGTGGTTTGGTCATTTTCCACGAATTTGAATTAAGGAGCTCGTTGATTGTATCCTTACAAGCAGCTATCGCTGCATCTTTGTCTTTGCTGGCCAAAAGCTGTGCATCTCTCTCGTCCAGAAGTTCGTTGAGCATCTCTTCAAACTGGCTGATCAATGTGATCATGAACAAACTCTGATTGTCAGAGTAGTTCGTATATCTGAGCTCTAATGGCCTGGACTGTTTTCTGCATTGCTTGATAGCTGTTGCGAATGGGGTAATGTGCGTAAAGAAGCCTTGGCACGATGTGTGTGGGTAGACGCTTTGTCTCATCAGGGTATTTGATGTTGTGAGCACCAATGCTTAGAACGCAACCGTATTGGGAGAACATCTTTCTGCTGATGATGGTCTTATAGAATTGTTGGATTTCCTCCTGCCGATGTGCAGTGAAGCTGTTGGGCAGGAAAGTATTGTTGTCGTCTGCATCATGAGTACGGATGTATGTTCGCCAAGGAATCAAATTCTCAACCAAAGGATCAAGTGATTCAATTATCGCTCGCGGATTCTCTCCATTGTATGTAACGAGGAATTCATCGACATCGATAGACAAGACGATATCTGCGGCATACTCTTCAATTGCAATCTGAAGAAGGTAGTTGTTAATCAGGTATTGTGTATTGGGATTGTAGGGGATGTCTTGGAGCAGGACTATGGGCAATCCTTCATCGATCAGATGACTGATTATCTCAACTGTATTGTCCTTACTGGAATTATCGTTGATTATCAACATGTCGCTGAGCGTCAGGGTGTATCTGCAAAAAGACTCGACGATGTCACATTCATTACGCACTGTTGTGGTGGTGACGATCCTTGGCATCGAAGTACTCTTTTCCCGCTGTTGAATGAGTAAGTTATATTGGTAGATAAAACAGCTATTCATGCATTTTAATTCAGCAAGGATAATTGTCATAGCTTGCTATAATAAAAGCAGGTCTTACACGGATAGGAGCTGCTTTGAGTAAACACGAGGTTGATTACAACATCATCGATGGTAGCTCTCACGACAAAATCCTGCGTATGGTGGGTCAAGGATCAAAAGTGCTCGAATTTGGCCCTTCTGCCGGGGCGATGACAAAATACCTCGCGGAGGAGCTTGGCTGCGAAGTCTATATCGTTGAGTTGGATCATGAGGACTTTGAAAAAGCGCGGCGCTATGCTTTTAATGGCTATTGCGGCGATATTGAAACCTATGAATGGGAACAGAATCTCATAGAGATAGGTATTGAAGCCGACTACTTTGATTATGTTCTATTCGCTGATGTGCTCGAGCATCTTTTTAATCCGCAAAAAGCCCTTAAGCGTTCTAAGCGGTTTCTCAAAACCAGTGGGCACGTATTGGTATCCTTACCAAATATCGCCCATGCAGACATCATAATGAACCTGCATAATAACGCGTTCAATTACACATCTGTTGGATTGCTTGACTCAACACACATCAGATTCTTCGCTTACAACAATCTGCACGAGTTCGCAAGACAAGGCGGCTATTCGGTAGTTTCCGAGGATTTCACCTTTGCAGAACCGTTCAATACCGAGCAGGCAGGATACCTGCCCTTGGCAAAGAGCGCGGAGTTCTTGGAGGTTATCAAGAACCATGATCTAGGTGATATCTATCAGTTCATCTTAGATTTGCAAAAAAGCGAGTATGTCGACAGTGATTCCATCGGATTCGAATCCAAGGTCAAGGCAAATCTGGCGCATTGGAACAGCGCCATGTTCTTCTTCGATGTTGGAGACGGGTTTAATCAAGATTGTTCAGCTCCAGGCCAGAGAAGTTTCAATGGCGACGGTTTCCAGAATGTGCGTGTTGATGACATTCCCCGCGGTACCGTGCGGGTCAGGTTCGATCCCGTCGCTAATCATCGTTGCTATATACGCGATCTAAAGGCGTTGGGATCTGGCGGGACATTGATTTGCGAGCCGATTAACGGCGTGCGCTTATCAGAAGACGAGATCCTGTTCATGACTGATGACCCACAGCTATTGCTAGAGGATATCGGTGACACAGCTTTCATCGAGCTGCATTTTCGCATCATCTCCTTTAACGATCGTCAATATCAACGTCTGTTTGGCGATTATGCGAGTGTAAGAACAGAGGCCGAAGAACTCGCGTTAAGATTACAGCGTCAAACGAATGAAATGCGACAGCTTGAGCTGGAAAGCGAGGCTCGAGTATCACTCTTGAAAGAGCAACTTGATGATGTGACGGGGAAATTAGAGCAATCTCAGGCAAAGAATGATCTGCTCATCAACCAACAGAGCCACCAGATCCTGCAAAAAGACGCAACCATCAATGAACTTATGAACTCAACTTCTTGGAGAGTCACCAAACCCTTGAGGGCGTTAGGGAAACTGCTCAAGAGAAATGAAAGTACCGAGTATCACTCGCGTCAAACGGAGGCTGAACAGGCAGAATCCCAACTTATAGACGCGGACTTCGACTACACAGGGTTTAATCTTGCGGTCGATGAACGCGAAAGCCAGATGTCTCATTCATTTGACAGGGACATATTGATAAGTGTCCTGGTTCCGCTTTTCAATACTCCGGAAGCCTATCTGCGGGAGATGATCGAATCTGTCTTGAATCAGACCTATGCGCGATGGGAACTTTGCCTTGCCGATGCCAGTGACGGCGAGCAGGCATCGAGGGTTCAAGCAGTCTGTCAGGAATACATGGCAGAGGATCAGCGGATCCAGTATCGAAAGCTGGAGGCCAATGCAGGGATTGCCGAGAATACAAATCAGTGTATAGCGATGTCAAAGGGAGAATATTTGGCGTTGCTCGATCATGACGATGTATTGCATCCCTCTGCTCTGTTTGAGGTGATGAAGGTTATCTGTGATCAGGATGCCGATTTGATCTACAGCGATGAGATCACATTCACCAACGACCCCCACAAAGGTTATAACCCGCATTTCAAACCGGATTTCTCACCAGATACGCTGCGAAGCTACAACTATATCTGTCATCTGACCGTCTTCAGCCGCGAACTGCAAACAGCTGTTGGATTGATGCGCTCAGAGTATAACGGATCGCAGGATTACGATTTGATCCTGCGCTTAAGCGAACAGGCTAAGAATGTCGTCCATATAGCAAGAGTACTTTATTATTGGCGAGCGCACGAGAACTCTGTCGCTTCTGGGATCGACGCCAAACCATATGCGATTGACGCGGCAAAAAATGCTATCGCTGCTCATCTCGAACGAATCGGCCTTAAAGGTACGGTCGCAGATGCGTCGATACCCACAACATATCACGTGCAATATGAATTGGATAAGAGCGCGTTAGTCTCTATCATCATTCCCACAAGCGATCATATCGATGATTTGGACACCTGCTTACGATCAATAGTCACTAAGACGAGCTATCCGAATATCGAGATATTAATCCTTGAGAACAATAGTAAGCAGGCAGAGACGTTCGACTATTACCAAGCACTGCCTGCCTTGTTAGAGGGACTGAAGGAAAATGGAACGGCAACCGTAGAGCCAAAGCGAATCGAGGTCATAAACTGGATTGGTGACTTCAACTTCTCCGCCATCAACAATCACGCAGCCAGGCTGGCTTCAGGAGAGTATCTGCTGTTCTTGAATAATGACATCGAGGTCATAACCGAGCATTGGATAGATGAGATGTTGATGTTCGCCCAGCGTGATGACATCGCGGCTGTTGGCGCGCGTCTACTGTATCGCGATGACACTGTGCAGCATGCTGGTGTTATCGTGGGTGTAGGTGGGGTAGCGGGGCACGCTCATAAATATCTGCGCCGTGATGATTATGGTTATGCCAGTCGACTTCAGATAGCCCAGAATCTCTCAGCTGTTACAGCGGCGTGTCTTTTGGTGAGCAAGCAGGTATTTGACCAAGTAGGCGGATTTGATGAGGATTATCGGGTGGCTTTCAATGACGTCGACCTTTGCATGAAGTTCAGGCGTGCTGGATATTACAACGTCTTCACGCCCTTTGCCGAGCTGTACCATCATGAGTCGAAATCCCGTGGCTATGAGGACACTCTTGAGAAACAAAAGCGCTTTAGTAAGGAGGTAGCTCGATTCAAGCAGCGATGGCATGCTGAGCTCGAAGCGGGAGATCCTTTCTATAACCCCAATCTCTCCTTGGAGCGAGAGGATTTCTCATTGCGTGAAGACGACTCGCTGTTTTGAGTCAGGGTTGGCGCATCTTGTTGGGTTAGATAATCCCTTATTGCGAGGTTTTGAGTAAGACTGGCAACCTGTTGCTCAAGTCTTGATATCTTCAGAGTTACTGAGAATAATCGTAGAATCAAGAGGAATATGATCATCAGGAACACGAAGTTTGCTGGTGACACAAAGCCGAGGATTCCCGCCAACCAGGTTATTATCTGCGGGAAAATGGCAATAAGTAGCAACAGCATGCTAAAGAGCATCCAAAAAATCGTATGGTCGATTTGAAGACGCCGCTTTCTGATCAGGCGTACAAAGAAAATCGCTGTGAGCAAAGCGCCAGCAATCAGCAATACTCTCAGGATAGGAGACATCGCTCACCTCTCATTAACTTTTGTATCAAGAGAACCTTTTCTAAATGTCTGAAACAGGAGAATTGAGATTCCCATTCGCAACATATACTTGATTGATGTCGAAAAGGTCAAGTAACTACGCCCGTGAGAACGCTTGTTCATCACAACTGGTATCTCCTTGACCCTTGCACCCGCCCCGATCAGGTAGCTGATGGTATCTGGTTCTGGGGTGATATTAATCTGATTCGCGAATCTTTCGATGATGCGACGGTTGTAGGCGCGCAAACCACTTGTTGGATCTGTGAGTACAACCCCAGTGGTTAATCGAATCGACAAAGAGATCAGGCGACCTCCAAGCATGCGGGCGCTGATTTCCCTTTTCTCCAGGTTTCGGCTGCCGCACACAACATCAAAGCCGTTCTTCAGCTCATCCAATAATGGCTGCAGGAACTCGGGGCGATGCTGCCCATCTGAATCGAACTGTACAGCCGCATCGTAGCCGCTGAGCCAAGCAAATTTCATGCCGGTAGTCACGGCTCCCGCAAGGCCGAGGTTTACCGGCAGGTCGAGTAAAGGAAAACCATGTTCCCTGCAGATGGCGGCAGTCTCATCTGAGCTGCCATCATTTACGATGATGAAATCGAGTTGCGGACAAGTTTGCTTCAGGTTCTCGACAGTAGGCACGATGTTATCCGCCTCGTTGAAAGCCGGCATGATAACCAATGCTCTATATCTATCTAATTCTTCCATCACCCTATATCCAACGTAGATGTGCTCATTGAGAGATTGTAAGCTTTGTCCAGGGAACTTTCATCTTCTGAAGTAAGATTCTAAACATCCTGCAACCGTTGAAGAAAAACGGATGCTTGATGCCGTTGTGCTTCAATACTTGGTGTGACTCTCTGAGGCTCTTCGCATATCCACTAGCGCCATCGGTGCTCGCGCCACCAAGTCTCATCTTGACTAAGAAGCTATCGATGAAGTGCATCTTGAGAGTCTCATCAGTAAGGACTTTGATCATGAAATCCAGATCTGAAGCTATTTTCAGGTCTGTCCTGTAGGGTCCATGTTTATCATAGACGGATTTCTTGACGTATAAAGTTGGATGTGGCGGAAGCCAGCCAAACTCAAAGCTTCCTATGCCCGCCATAACCCTCAACGGTCTGCTCATGGTTTGATTGTCGCAAAAGACAAGATTGCCAAAGACGCCGTCGCTCTCGTTTATTGAATTTGCCGCGATCTGCGCTAAGACGCTATTGTCGTAATACATGTCATCAGAGTTCAGCAGACCGATGACATTGCCGCTTGCCAGCTTGATGCCCTTATTCATAGCATCGTACAAACCGGTATCTTTCTCACTTATCACAACAAGTCTGCCTGCGTAGCGCTCTTGGTATCTCGCAACGATCTTTAATGTCTCGTCAGTGGATTGTCCATCGACGACTATGTGCTCGAAATCTTGGTATGTCTGTACAAGCAGCGATTCTATCGTGTCTTTAATCGTGTCGGCAGAATTGTAGCAGGCAGTGACTATCGAGACCTTCATCGATAACCTCTCGCTCCCTTATTCATCACCACATCCATTCGTGAGCACGCACGACTGGCTAAAGCCAGATCGTGGTTTTATGTGTAGCGGCGCACAATCAAATTAGCTGCAGCTTTGTATCCCATAGTAGAATACAATAGCACATAGATTGGCATCGCGTATGGAGATCCCAGATCCAGGGAGGGCCCAAAGAACATGATCAATCTTGTCCTGCTATCCGGCGGTTCGGGCTTAAGACTGTGGCCGCTCTCCAACAGCTCGCGATCTAAACAATTCCTCAAGGTTTTGCGTAATGCGAACAAAAACCACATATCGATGATCCAGCGAGTCTTTTCGCAAATCCAGAATATCCCTTTAGAAATCTCCGTCACCATTGCTGCCAGCGCTTCACAAAAGCACAGCATCGAATCACAGGTGCAAGGGGATTATTCGCTCGTGCTCGAGCCAGAGAGGCGAGATACCGCGCCTGCCATCATGTTGTCCTGTGCTCACCTGATGTTCGAGCAAGGGGCTCAAGGCGACGATACGGTGATTGTCATGCCTATCGACACCTATGCAGATCAAGGTTATTTTGACTGTATAGCTAAACTCAACGTCGCAGTACAGCACGACGTGTCAGACCTGGTGCTCTTAGGCGCAACACCTACATATCCTTCCGCAAAGTTCGGTTATATCCTGCCCAGGGACCGCCAAGGAGATGTATGGCCGGTGGCGAGCTTCAAGGAGAAGCCGGATGAGCAGACAGCCGCCGGTTATATCAAGGCTGGGGGTCTGTGGAATTGTGGAGTATTCGCTTTTCGCCTTGGCTATATGCAGGATGTGCTAAAAGGCTACTATCAACCTGAAGACTTCAAAGATATCAGTGATCACTATGCTATTCTGCCCAAGAACAGCTTTGACTATGAGATAGTTGAGAAGGCTTCGAGCATATCTGTGATTCCCTACTCGGGCGCCTGGAAAGATCTTGGTACCTGGAACACATTGACCGAGGAGATGGCCGATCTGGCCTCGGGAAGAACGGTTGGCATCGAGACGTGTGACAATACCCATGTAATCAACGAGCTTGATATTCCCTTGGTTACATTGGGTTTGAAGGATGTCGCTGTTGTCGCTTCGCCGGATGGTATCCTCGTAAGCGATAAGAACCATAGTTCACATATGAAACCGTATGTGGAGAAGGTCGCCGAGTCGCGGCCTATGTATGAAAGGCGTCATTGGGGACAATACCGAGTCTTAAGCTCAAGTGTCTTCGCTGATGGCTCAAGGACTCTGGTTAAGGAGCTGATTATCAAGAGCGGCAGACAGATATCTTATCAGCAGCACCGCCAGCGTACTGAGGTGTGGACTGTTGTATCTGGAGCAGGCTCAGTTGTTCTAGACGAACAGGTTCAGTCAATCGAGCCACACTCAGTTATTACCATCGCGCCGGGGACAAAGCATGCTATAACGGCATCGAGCGAGCTTCATGTGATCGAGGTTCAGTTGGGTGAAAACTTGATTGAGGATGATATCGAACGTTTTGGGAATTACTGGTCGTAGTTTGGAGTAGAAGTGAAGAAGGCTCTCATCACTGGCGTCACGGGACAAGACGGTAGTTATCTTGCAGAGTTCTTGCTGCAAAAGGGCTACGCGGTTCACGGACTTATCAGGCGCAGTTCGGTTGACTATCGTGAGCGTATCGATCACCTGCAGGGTCTAGATAACTTTCACCTCCATTATGGTGACATGACCGATTCGCTCTCTATCGTCAGGGTCGTTAAAGAAGTGCAACCGGACGAGATATATAATCTGGCCGCGCAAAGCCACGTTCAGGTCTCCTTTATGGCACCCGAATATACAGCCGATGCAGATGCGATTGGGGCGCTGCGCATCCTAGAATCAGTGCGACTCTGTGATCTGCAGGAAAGTTGCAAAATCTATCAGGCTTCCACCTCTGAGCTATACGGCAAGGTTGAGGAAGTTCCTCAAAGTGAAAGCACTCCTTTCCACCCTTACAGCCCTTATGCGGTTGCTAAACAATATAGCTACTGGATCACAAAAGAATATCGGGAGGCCTATGGGATGTTCGCCGCAAACGGCATCCTCTTCAACCATGAATCTGAGCGTCGAGGTGAGAGCTTTGTTACAAGGAAGATCACTTTAGCGGCTGCTCGTATCGCACAGGGTTTGCAGAAAATGCTATATCTGGGCAACTTATCTTCACTGCGCGACTGGGGCTACGCTAAGGATTTTGTCGAGTGCATGTGGCTGATACTGCAATACGATCACGCTGATGATTTTGTGATTGCCACAGGAGAGCAGCATTCTGTGCGAGAGTTTGCCAGCCTGGCTTTTAGTTTTGCGGGTATCGAGATTGAATGGCATGGTGAAGGCATTGACGAACAGGGTATCAATCGCAATACGGGTGAGGTTGTGATAGCGGTAGACCCGGAGTTCTTCCGTCCAACTGATGTCGTTGATCTTTGCGGTGATCCCGCAAAGGCCAGGAGTCTGCTTGGCTGGGATCCAACTAGGACTTCATTTACTGATTTGGTCAAGTTGATGGTTGAGCACGATATGGAATATGTGAGGTCGCGGTAACCGATGACTCTTAACAGGGGTAGCAAGATCTATGTGGCGGGACATTCGGGCATGGTGGGATCTGCCGTGGTGCGCAGGCTTAAAGGGGATGGATTCTCAAACATCATAACTCGAAGCTCGAAAGAGTTGGATCTGCGCAGACAGGCAGATGTCGAACACTTCTTTGCGAGCGAGACTCCTGATTATGTGGTCTTGGCCGCCGCGAAAGTGGGCGGTATTGCCGCAAACTCTCAAGCCCCGGCCGACTTCCTGTACGACAACATGATCATCGAGATGAATGTCATCCATGAAGCTTGGGTGAGTGGCGTCAAGAAATTGCTTTTCTTGGGTTCATCATGCATCTATCCGAGAATGGCTGAGCAGCCAATGAAGGAATCCAGCCTGCTCACCTCCGAGTTGGAGCAAACCAACGAGGCTTATGCTCTGGCAAAGATCTCCGGGTTGAAGTACTGCTCATATCTCAACCGCCAATACGGCACCGACTTCATCAGCTGCATGCCCACCAACCTCTATGGCCCAAACGATAACTATCATCCGCAGAACTCGCACGTTCTGCCCGCGATGATACGTCGGTTCCACGAAGCGAAGCTTGCCGATATGGATTCAGTTGTCATTTGGGGTACGGGTGCGCCGCTACGCGAGTTCCTATACGTTGATGACCTTGCCGATGCCTGCCTGTTCTTGCTGGATAACTACTCTGGCAATGAGACGGTGAATATTGGTACGGGAAAAGAATTGAGCATCCTCGAGTTGGCTAAGCGCGTCGCGGATGTTGTTGGTTTTGAGGGAGAGATACTGCTCGATGCGTCCAAACCAGATGGGACTCCGCGTAAGCTCTTGGATGTATCAAAGCTCACTACGCTCGGTTGGACTTATTCTACCGAACTTGAAGAGGGCATCAAGTTATCTTACGTAGACTATCTTGGGTCCAATCCGCGCGTTAAGCGATAGGGATCTCATCAATCTTTGGCTTGGCTGCGGCTTTAGCCATCGCACACTTGACGAGCAAGACAAAGCCGGCAACCAGCGCAGTGTGGCACAAGACGAAGGCGATGCAGGCTCCCAGCAAGCCGAACAGAGCGGTTGTTGCCCACGTTATGAGCATGGAGACCAAGAAGCCGCCGCCAAAGACCAAAAAGATGTAGCCCTGCCTCCTCAATATCACCAGAATAAAGTAATAGAGCTGGCAGAGCGCGAATAAACCGCCACCGATGATGATGAGAATCATCTCCACCTGCAGGCCGACAAAGTCCTGTTGGAAGACCCAGCTGAAAATCGCAACGCCCCAAATAAACAGCACGACTACCGCAGCAAAGGTGATCGCAGCGATGATGATTATCTGGCGGTGGATTATCCGCTTGACCGCATGGATGCGCTGAGCATCAAAATGCTCACTGATGGTATTGAACAATGGCATGAAGATAAACGAGCTGATCAGGCCAATCACTTGAGTAGGTATGAAGAGCATGTTGTACCAGCCCTGCGCGGTATCATCGAGGATAAGGGCGATGCCGTATTTTGAGAGATTGAAGATGATGTTCATCAAGAAGACGCTGAGGAAGAGTGGCCAGCAGGCCTTGAGGATCCCTAACACCTCTGAGCGCACAATGGGCTTATGGCTTTGAATGAATCGTCGTGCCGGCACAACATCCCATATCCAGGTGCTAATAAGGTTGACAATCAGCAGGCACACCAGGGCGATCTCGATTGAGATGCCTGCGAGCACAGCGATGACGAAGGCCAGGCAGGAAAGCGCTGTACGAAAGAAAAGCGCTTTGCCGGACATATCAAGACGGTTTTTCTGGAAGAAGAGTCTCTGGTAGAGGTCACCTATCAGATTGAGCAGGTAGAAAAGCGTTAGCAGCAAGATGAAGAGCGACTTTTGCGCTTCCCCCTTGCTGATGACCACGGCAGCCAGGCAGATGATCATCATCATTGAGCCGGTGATGATGCGTGTCCAAAAATAACCAGAGAATGAGAACTGCTCCCTGTAGTCTGTCATCTGATAGTTATCTACGCCAAAAACGCCAACAAAGTACAGCAATTGCGCTGTAGTCAAGGCGATACCGAAACTACCAACCGTTGCGACATCTGAGGTGCGGCTAACCAGCATCAACAGGATAAAGGTGTTCAAGCCCAGCATGGTTGAGCCTAACGCGTTCCAGACGCTATTACGCAACGGCGTGGTTCCCTGAGCGATCTCAGGAATGATCTCAGGCGTGATTTCAGGTGTGATATCAGGGGCGGCCACAGGAGTGGCCTCAGGTGCAGACTTGTTGGATGGTATTACTTTTATCTCTGTCATCTATCCGCCACAACAATTAAGCGACCAGAGCGTGCTGGAAGAGGAATAGGATAGTATAGAAGTTCAGTGCCACCATTACAAAAATCAGGGTTCCACTGCCCCTTGAAGTTGGTTGCAGAAAACCTTGCCCTAGCAAGGCAACCAAAGGTAATAAGGGGATATAGTAACGTCCTTGTATGCCCTGAACCATGTAAGCGCCAACCTCTGTATGCGTGAGCAAAGCCACCACACTCAAGAAGTAGATTACAGCGCAGATGATAAGAATTATCAGCTTCTGCTGCGTGGAGACATGTAGGCAGTGTTTCCCTGTAGTGTCATTTGCGGCAACAAGCAACATGATGATAATCATCAACGAGGTCCAGATGGGGAGGTCGCCTTTCATCACATAGAGATAGCGAGGTCCATTGAGCACTTCGGAGAGGTTGTCGAAAGCAGTAGTGAGGATGATGCGTGCTGCCGCTCCGGGTTGCTGGAAGATGAAGCCGTAGGTGTAAGTATCGAGTTGGCGCTGCTCATTGAAAGCCGAGATGCCTCCTGTGCTCAATGCCGCATTAAACAGGCTGCCAGAGCCCAGCAACATCAACAGTAGCCCAGCAAAGATAGGTAGGCCGATGGTCATAGCCCTATCTTGCCGTGACTTGAATCTATTCTTCGGAATCAACAGCAACAAGAGGATCAATGGTGAATAGATATATTTCAAAGGGGCGAACAGGGCAAATAGCACGGTGAGGATAAGGATATCCCTTTTCGTGATAGAGGTTTTGACCGCCGCGAGGTGGAGAACATACGCGCAGAAAGCGAAGACGAGAATGTTTATGGGATTATCGTAGGAGCAGCTGAAGGCAGTGCCCAAGACGAAGGGCATCAGCCCCATCAGGCAGAACAGTGTCTTAAAGGGAGCTTTCTTGATGATGAAGTACATTGCAGTCAGGAAGAGGACAAAGTTCAATAATCGAGCCAGATAGAAGGTGGGGATCTGTCCTAGATTGAGAAGGTGTCCAATTTCGATGCCTAGGATCTGGGGCAGGTACTGATAAGGATAGTTGAGCCGCGAGACCGCTTGTGTCTCTCGGGCTTCTGGATCTTGCGCAAGGTCAAAGAAGTGTGCGGCAGTATACTCATAATCCCGCATTGTGACATTATGCGCAGTTGTGCCGTTCAATGTGTCGTCGACTCGGCGATCCCAGATAAGATGCGTGCTATCCGAGCTGGAGGTAGCGCCGCTGAAGATGGTGTCCGCGTAGAACATGGCGTTATAGTAATGTGTTGGTTCGTCATACCAGGAGTTTGGCGTATTGGCCAGCGTTTGCGGGACACCCATCAGGATTGCCGCTATCAGGAAGATATTCTGTAGCTTAGCTTTACGCACGAATATCAGATACCAGAGTAGGGGTAGAAGAGCTATCAGGGGCACCGACGCTACCAGGAAGTAGACATAGATGAGTTGAGGTTGGCTTGCCTGAAGCAGAGCTTGTGGCTTGACGATGGATAAGAACACAAAGCCTATAGCCAATAGCCCAATCACGGTCAACATGATGGGCACTAGGATATCCTTTTTCTGTTTAAACCAGTTTCTGTTCATCATCTGATCCTATAGCTGGCTGGAGTCGATGTCGGCATCAGGATTCTCCACTTTTACGATCTTATCCTCAGCCTGCACGGTTCTTGCAGCTACGGTCTTCTCCGTCTCGGCACGTTTATTGTAATGATGACGCAGAACAGGGCCAAACAGCCTGAGGCGTTGCACTAGGAAGATGACGATTACTGCTAATACGATAACGATCACAATACGCACGGGGCCCGAATACTGCAATACGATATAGGCGCAGATCGCAAGGAGCGCGCTGAGTGAATACATGATCAATACCGTGGTGCGCTGGTCGAAACCGATATCCAAGAAGCGATGGTGCATGTGCTCGGTATCGGCCTCGAGGATTCCTTTACGTTTACGTCCGCGACGGATTATGGCGGCAAAGGTGTCGATTACCGGCAATCCGGCGATAACCACCGGTATCAGCAAAGAGATGAGAGCCGGTGTGCGTACAACGCCAAACAATGAGACGATGCCGAGCGAGAATCCCAGCAGTAACGATCCGGAATCTCCCATGAAGATACGTGCTGGGTAGAAGTTGAAGAACAGGAAAGCTAGGCACGCTCCCACCAGCGCAATGGCTAGGACAGCTGCATCGGGAGCCCCTCGCGTGAAGGCGACGAAGAACAACGCCGTGGCCGATATGGCCACTATCCCAGCGGCTAGGCCATCGAGTCCATCGATGAGGTTGATGATGTTGGCGAATGCCACTAGATAGAAGATGGTGATAGGGTAGGCCAGCCAACCCAGATAGACGAGCTCTCCACTGAGCGGATTGGCAAAATGATCGAAGAGCACTCCGGAGAATACCGCTATAGTGGCTGCTACTATCTGACCAATGAGCTTGTAGCGTGCCCTGAGGTTCTTGATGTCATCCACTACGCCAACCGCGAACATCACAATAACTGAGATAAGGATGAAGGGGTAATTGACGCTGATGCCCAGGCTGTTCGCAAAAAGTGCATCGCCAAAATCATGGTCGAGTACCAGGAGTGTGACGGTAGCTAAAAGCAGGCCTACCAGCAAAGCGATACCGCCCAAGCGGGGAACCGGTCGTGTATTGATACGTCTGCCATCCGGATAGTCGATCGCATTGAGACGTGTGGCTAACTTGATGGCAAAGGGTACCGTGGCAGCTGTGCCAACTGCTGCGACAACAAGAACCAGCAGGTACCAGTACCAGGCCAACATACCCCCATACGATGGGCTTCACGTGAGAATGCAGATGTTAAGCATCGTTTAGCGCACAATGCCTGTTTGCAGGCATAACAAAGCTGTGCGAATGCAACTATCAGATGGTATCACATCGTCGGTTACCGATATACTTAGCGGGTAGCCCAACTAGCACAGTATTTGACCGGCCAAGCTGACAGGAACGCTATGACGCGCAGGATAAGTGCCTCTGTGGTCACTTATAACAACAGGGAGCAGGTCATGCGGCTGTTACAGTCGCTAGAGGAACACTGCGATCTTGGCGGTCTAGACCTCTTCCTTGTCGACAATGCTTCTGTCGATGGTACTGTCGACGCCGTGCGTCAAAGCTTCCCCTGGGTACAGCTGATTGCCAATACTCAGAACCTGGGCTTTGGCGCAGCCCACAATCGCGTACTGCCGTTGCTTGAATCACAGTATCACCTGGTGATAAATCCAGATATCGTGCTGAGCGAGGATGCTCTAACTCCACTGGTAGCCTTTATGGATGCCAATCCTCAGGTGGTGATGGCCACGCCATGTATCCTCAATCCTGATGGTAGCGAGCAAAAACTGCCTAAGCTGCGTCCGCGCCTGAGATATGTTGTCGCCCGACGCTTTGAGAAGCGCTTTGGCTGGGCAAAGCAACTTTGCCGCGAATACACTCGGGCAGATGAGATCATCGATCAACCAACGCAGATTGAGAATTGCACGGGCAGCTTCTTCATCATCCGCAGCAAGGTGTTCAAGCAACTTGGCGGGTTTGACTCCGGCTTCTTCCTCTACTTCGAGGACAACGATCTTACTCTGAGGGCCATGCGGCTGGGCGACATCATGTTTGTGCCAACAACGCGGGTCATCCACGGTTACGAGCGGGCAGCGATGCGTGAGTTCTCCGCATTACTCACACAGCTGCGTTCGATGCTGCGTTTCTTCAACAAACATGGATGCTGAGAAAATCTGCAATAGGGTGTAACCTTTTAAGCGACTTCGTGGAGTTATTGATAGCTTAAGCTGATGCGAGCAGAAACGGATCGATCATGGACTCAGTCGCGACTACTTGCAGAGTGGAAACGGAATCTGCCCTTGAGCTGTATACCACCATGGTCTACGGCATCGCGTTGACGCACACGCGCAATCGCGAAGACGCGGACGATGTGTTCCAGGAGGTGTTCTTGGCCTACCATCGCAAACAACCGAGTTTCAATGATGAGGAACACCGTAAGTCGTGGCTTATCGTCACAACCCTCAATTGCGCGCGGCAAAACACCGACAACAGCTGGCGGAGGAAGGTGGTTACGCTACAGGACGTGGAATCGCTGACGGCTGTGGAGTCGCTACAGGATTCTGAGAACACAGGCGACTTTGGATTCACCTTTGCCACCGAGGAGCAGGATCAGCTTTTTGCCGCGTTCAGCGAGCTTCCCCAGAAATATCGTACCGTGCTGCACTTGTTCTACTTTGAGGACATGCCCATCAAGGATATCGCCACTGCCTTGGGCATCGAGGCGGGTACGGTGAAGACGCAGCTATCCCGCGGTAGAGCTTTACTCCGCGAAAGTTTGAAAGGAGATTATTTCGATGAATAAGGACATCTTCAACGAGATGCGCGATCAGATGAGACCTAGCGAGCAAACCCTTGAGGAGTTGCGTGAGAAGCTGGCGGAGCCCACAACAGACGCTGCGGCTACGCCTGAAACCGACCCCACTCATACGGATACAGCAATCCCGCCTGCCGAGACGCCTCCGGCCTCCGAACCACCGCGCAAGAAGCCAACATGGCTACGAAGCTATGGAGCCGCGGCAGCAGCGATACTCCTAGTGCTGGTTGGCGTTGGCGCTTTTGTGGCCAACGGTGTATTGAATAAGCCCAGTCAAACCGACACGTCATCAACACCAGCTACAACGTCTGACCAGCCTGCGTCCACTGGTCTCACGAGCGACGTTGCAGTATCGAGTTACGATCAGCTCCTCCAAACCATTCAAGCCTTCTTCGCCGAGCAGCAGCAGCTTAATAACCGCGGTATTGCCGCCTCAGGTATCACTACGCAAGAGGACAATTCTGTTGGCGGGACAAAAGAGGGCAGCAGCACAGACAGCTCCTCTGTCGCTCCAACCGGTTCAAGTGACATGGCCTCTACGGCTGAGGGCAGCACTGGCTATGGTGGCGATTACTCACAGACCAATGTTCAGGTTGAAGGCATCGATGAGGGAGACATCGTCAAGACAGATGGCGAGTATATCTACGCTTTCATGAATCAGGATTACACAAACTACGAGATAGTTATCTTCTCGGCTCAGGGTGCCAACAGCCAGGAGGTTGGACGCATCCCTCTTAATAGTCTGGCACTAGATGAGTATATCCGTCCTGTCGAGATGTACATCGATGGCGATACATTGGCGCTGATATATGAATCCAGCTGGCCCATGCCTGTCGAGCCACTGGGCATCGAGCCCGATGTCGATTATGGCGGCGGTACATCGAGCACCGAGCCGGCTACAGGATCGGCCGGAGAGTCATCTGCGGGAACCGCATCAGAGCCGGCTGTCGCCGCGGATACAGGGGCGAGCTCTGAGCCGGCTATCGACAGCATGGCAATCGGCGTGCCCTATTACTCCAGCCAAGCGGCTGTCTCTCTATTCGATATCTCCGATCCTGCGCAGCCGAGCCTACGGCAGACGTTTAATCAGAGCGGCTACTACACTTCATCACGGATGAATGATGGCATCGTCTATCTGCTCACAAACTACGGGATCTACGATTATCGCATCATGGACTCTGCGCAACCTCTGACCTTTGTGCCCTGGTATGGTTCGGTGGCCGGCACAGAGACTATGGATAAAGCCGTGATCTCGCCTCTACCGATTGAGGACATCAGCATCCTGCCGGAATTCAGCTACCCAAATTACAGTGTGGTCTGCTCCATCGAATTGGCCACTGACCAGCGCGTCGATCAGCAGACAGTCTTAGGTGGTACCGAGACAACCTATATGACGGACGAGAATCTCTACCTTGGCTCATCAGTTTACGAGGTCGAAACCAAGGAGCCATATCAGGAGAGCGTCTACACCATAACTGAGTACACCAATCATACTAACACGCAATTGATACGCATCGCTTTAAATAGCGGCATGATGGTGCCCGAGGCACAAGGTAAGATCCCCGGTATCCTGCTCAACCAGTTCTCGCTCGACGAGTATCAAGACCACCTGCGCACGGCTGTCACTGTTAATGAGTATTCCTATAAAGTTTTGGTGGACGAGAAGATGGGTGTTGAGAGCGTGCAGTCCATCGAGGGGCCACCTCAGACTAACGCGCTTTTTGTACTGGATAAAGATTTAGTCACGGTAGGGAGTCTTGAGGGTCTTGCCGAGGAGCAGCGTATCTATAGCGCCCGCTTTATGGGTGATGTGGGATACGTTGTGACCTTCCGCCAGATCGATCCGCTGTATGCCATCGACCTTTCTAATCCAACCGCACCCACTTTGATGAGCGCGCTTAAGATTCCCGGCTTCTCAACCTATTTGCATCCATTCAGTGAAGGTCGCTTGCTGGGCCTAGGTCAAGACGACGTGACCGGCAACATCAAGTTGAGCATGTTTGACACCAGTGACCCCTACAATGTCACAGAGCGCTTCACGATGCAGGTGTCCGGGGGTTGGTCGGAAGCGCTGTACAATCACAAAGCGGTATTGGTGGATATCGATCACGACCTGATTGGCTTTGGCGTAGACCAAGCTTATCTCGTGTACGGTTACGACGATGAGAGCGGGTTCTATCTCAGGCTGCAGGTAGACTATGCGCTTGGTGAGGACGACATCTACAAGTGGACATATCAGGGACGAGGCCTGTACGTGGACAGCGACTTCTATGTGGTGCGGCCACCGGATGTAGGCATCTACACATTGGCTGGACTCGAGCCGAAAAAGTCACTAACATTCAATTAAATTGAAGTCATTTGCTGAGGGGAGACCAAGGTGAAGAACAGCAGGCTACTCACTACCCAACTATGCGTATTGCTAATGGCAGGGCTATTGCTTGGCGCTACAACTGCAATGGCAACCACAAGCACCAATGTGAAGGTTGTCAAGACTGGCATCGAGGCAGACACCATCTATCCCTACAAGGAAGGATTCGCAGCCTTCTGGACCGAGTCATCGGTTGGCTTCTTGAACACCATGGGTGAGGAAGCCTTCGATGCGACTTGGAGCGATGTTGGCTACCTTGAGGACTCCACCATCAACCGGCAGATCTATCAGGAGTATCCGCAGCTCTATGGCTTCAATGAGGGTCTATGCGCGGTAAAACTCGATGATAAATGGGCTTACATCAACACAATGGGTGAGGTGGTGATCCCCGCATCTGGTGACATCGCCAACGATGGGTTCGATGTAGCTTGGTCGTTCTCTGAGGGATTGGCGAAAGTCAGGAACAGCAGCGGTCAATATGCCTACATCGATACAAGCGGCGAGATAGTGATTCCGTGGGCTACCTACTATGAGACGTATGGGTCTTCGGATGAGTTCCATAATGAGCTGCCCGGAGACTTCCACAACGGCCACGCGTTGGTACGCAATCCCAGCTCACCTTATCAATACGGCTATATCAACAGGACCGGTATGTTCCTCGGCTTTCTCTATCAGGACGCGGGACCCTATAACGAGGGTCTGGCCTATGTGCAAGAGCTTGGCGCATCCGGAAAGTATTACTACATCGATACAGCGGGCGAGATCGCCATTCCCTTAAGCAGCGATCCCGCAGACGGTTTTGCTCAGGCCGAGACATTCTCCGAGGGCCGCGCCATCGTCTATAACGATGCGTTGGACCTACGTTGCTACATCGACACAAAGGGCAATGCGGTCACCGATTACGTGGGCTTCCACATGGGCCCGTTCTCTGACGGATATGCTTGGAACTATCGCTCCGGAATCGAGGATCGCAAAGGTTATATCGACAACAATGGCGAACTTGTCACCGACGTGATCTATGGTCAGGCTGGACAGGTGCACAACGGACTTGCGGTGGTATCCCAGCCGTTACCAGATGATTTAGAGCCAAAAGCAATCGACACAGCCAACGCACTCGAACCGCAAGGTGTAGCGCAGTACTGGGGCATCATCGATATGCAGGGCAACACGCTTGTGGGCTTTGATGAGGAATACCAGCGGATGGCATGGTTCACTAAGACATCGGGCAACTTCACCGCGGCTAAGGACGAAAGCGGTTGGAGCATCCTGCACGTTGAGAACAGCGTTTCGTTGGATGGGGCAGGTCGCTTTGACACGATGTCAAAGATAGTCAGCCAGGGTTTCTCTTTGGCGGATAATGTAGTGATAGCTACGGGGAGGAACTTCCCTGACGCATTGTCTGCCGCTGGTTTGGCCGGTGTGAAGAGCGCCCCCATCCTTCTTACCGAGCCAAACGAGTTGTCTTCACAGGCACAGGCCCAAATCGAGCGGCTGGGAGCAAAACATGCCTACATGGTTGGTGGGACATCGGCGATAACGCAAGAGGTTGAGGATCAAATCGAGTCTCTGGGTCTTGAGGTAACGCGGGTTTCTGGAGAGGATAGGTCTGAGACAGCGCTCAAGGCTTATGATCAAGGCCGTGGCTTCTGGGGTGATACCGCAATCCTGGCAACGGGTTTCAATTATGCCGATGCGCTCTCTATCTCTCCCTATGCCTACGCGCACAATGCTCCCATCTTCCTTACTAAGGCGGATGGCACTTTGGATGAGGCAGTTGCATTAGCTATCCAGGAAGAGGTTGCTTTTGGCCGCATCAAGCATCTGGTGGTTACCGGCGGAGAGCTGGTGGTAAGCGATGAGGCGATTATCGCGGCCGGCTTTGATCCAGAAGATAGCAGCGAGGTTGTGCGTCTGGGTGGAGATAATCGCTACCAGACCAGCCACAAGATCGCGGATTTCTCGCTGAAGAACGGGTTGAACTTCAACAATGTGGCGATTGCGACTGGATTGAATTATCCCGACGCGCTGGCCGGTGGAGCTGTGTGCGGCAAGCTGTTCTCGGTTTTGTTGCTGATTGATGATAGCTCGGCTGGGCGATACTGCTTGGACTACACCCTCTTCCCGCTCAAATTCCTAGTGGGGGAGTATTACTACCTTGGTGGCACCAGCGCTGTGCCACAGACCCTGCGTGACGAGATAGCTACCGAACTGGGCTTCTGATACACATTCGAGCCGGTGCGTGCTTACATCGGGCGCACCGGTTTCGTATCCGCTAGCTGCACGTGACGCACGTGACGCACGTGATGATGATCACGGCGTTACGATACGCTTACATGTTTGCGCGACGCTTGTTAGCGATGCTATACTTCGCTTCCCACTACGGTGGGGCACCTTGAGAAGTCAAACTGACAGTTGGACTTTCCCAGTAGAGGCGGAATAGATGCTTGCAGGTCAAGCAGGGGTCTTTCGCAGATGCATGGGGGCGACTGGATTCGACATAATAGTTTTGCGAAGGGAAGCAAGCGGTGGTCTCCTCGCCACCTTAAACAGGGGTACAGTCAAATTAATTGACAAACAACGCTTTGCACTCGCTGCCTGATAGTGTAGCGACGTCGACCACGTGTGGTTCCCCGCCACGTGCGAGACGCCATTTAGGGGAATGCTCCTGTGCACGTAGCTGGTATGGCACAGGATAAGATCGAACCAACTAGGGATGGGATCGTGCGTATGCAGACGACCTTGACCGAAACCTCTCTGTAGACTGAGCTTGGAGATGCCCTTCAAGGAGCTAGTATGGACCGGAGTTCGATTCTCCGCGCCTCCACCATTCGAGGATAAAACGAACTTTTCAGATGTTTCTAACTCATCTAGCAGGTCATCTGTGATTGCAGCAGGCTTATCACCTGAGTTAAAGAGTATCGTCATTTTGTCATCATAGAGATAAATTGCGTTGACGAAGACGTTGATTAGAGTTTTTCGATAATGGATATCATCAATATTTCCCTTCTTTAACTGACTTAAGAAGAACTTAACTTCTGCGATAGTCAAAGATACTTTACTTGCCTTTTCAAGATCATATTCAAGTTTGATTTCATCATATTCTGTAGTGAGCCGAGAAATCTCTTCATACATTGCTTTTCTGACGTTATCAATATCGCATTCGGCAATGGCGTTCATCAGATTCCCGCGCTTGCGCTCATTATTTTTCAAGAGCTTTTCAAGGCGCTTCAGGTTAGATGTGTCCTTTTCCTTTTCACACAATTTCACAACTTCGCGAGCAATCCTATCAATGTTTTCTGTAGTCAGAAGCTTCCTGCATTCGCTGATAACTAGGTTCTCGATGAAGTCCTTCCGAACTGCTTTCTTGTCGCAAGCTTTCTTCTTGGCGTTATTGCATTTGTAATAATAGTAAGCGCGTCCGGTTTGAGAATAGCCATTAACTCCAGTCATCATCTCACGGCACTTCCCACAAAAGAGCTTCGTTGTCAGGATGTATTCTTTATTAGCCTTCGCGCGTGCGGGGGCTTTTCTGTTTTTGCCCATGATCTCTTGGACACGATAGAACAAATCATCACTGATGATACGAGGCATCGCATTTGGCGTTTCTTTGCCTTTATAAGTGTATGTGCCAATATATCGTTTGTTCTGTAGCATTGTCCGCAAGGAGTTCTTATTAAACGGAACCCTTCTTGATGTGGTTATGCGTTCGGCATTTAGCTTTTCGCAAATCTCCGCTACATTCTTCCCGTTCGCGTACATCTCAAAGATTCTCACTACAACGGGGGCAGTTTCCTCATCAATGATGAAATGCTTCTCTTCATCGACTTTGTATCCCAAAGCGATGTTTCCACCTGTGCAAAGGCATTTCTCACCGTTTAAATCCATGCCGCGCTTTATCTTCTGCGAAAGCTCTGCGCTGTAGTATTCAGCCATGCTCTCCAGAAGACCTTCAACCAGAATCCCGCTCGCGTCATCTGATATGTTCTCTTTTGCTGATAAGACGCGAACACCGTTCCTCTTCAGCTTCGCTTTATATGTCGCGCTGTCATAGCGATTACGAGCGAAGCGATCAAGCTGGTACACGACAACATAATCAAATAGCTTTTTACTGCTTTCCTCAATCATTCTTAGGAATTCTGGTCGATTGTCAGTTGTGCCAGATATGGCGCGATCAATGTATTCTCCGACAACGGCATAACCATTTTTCTTGGCGAATTCATGACATACCTGTAGCTGACCTTCAATGCTCTGTTCGCTCTGGCTGTGCGATGAGAAACGCGCATATATGACTGCGTTCATTTTAAATTTCCTTTTGCTTTTCTGGTGCGCCTGNNGTAATCGTCTTCCTCACGTACATAGTCTTCAAGTCCGAACTCTGTATCAAAGTATTCCAGCATTTTGACGTGCCGCGCTAAGGTTTCTATTTCTTCCTCGCCAATGGAATTGTCTAACATTTCACCAATGTTTTTGTAGTTTGATTCACCCGTAAGATAGTCTTCCCAAACCCCGAAATGCCTTGCTAGTTTTCGCAAGTAGTATTCCTTTGGCTGTGCTTTCCCATTTACATATTCATTGATTGTCTTTCTGGAGCATCCTATTGCATCCGCAAGTTGTTCTTGGGTCATCCCCCCATTCTTCTCCATGAGATCGGAAAGCCTATCCATGAATTTATGTTTGTATTTAATCGTCTTGTTCATTGGCAGCCTTTCAAAAAAGTTACTTAAAATGTAACCAGATATTACACTAAAGTGTACTAGGAAAGAAAAAGAAGTCAATGATTATTGAGAAATTAGTTAGTAGTCGAAAGTGAGAGGTTCGAAATTATGAGGCAGCACAACACAAACATATTGCTTCGTTTGGGAATAGCCGATCTCGGTTTGCGCAATTGGGAAGCAGCGGAAATTCTTGGTATATCAGATAGCTA
>DBPN01000039.1:0-2176 GCA_002305585.1 Eggerthellales bacterium UBA1419 | reverse complement strand
TAATGAAGAGAAGTGAAGCAAAAGAGAATTGCTTCACGGTTTGCGCTTCTGGTATTCCCCAAATTTCCGAGAAGCAAGCCGAATGCTTTGCGATGGGCATTTACTCGGAAATCAAGAAATACATAGAAGAGAATCAGGCGGAATTCGAGCAATGGCAAGCGGAACAGGCAGGTGCAATGGATGAAGTTGCATGATTTATATAAAGGGTATATCCCACTGAACTCAAAAGCAGCAATGACGAAATTCAAAGATGTTCCAGCCATGAGCTACGAGGAAGCGGAGAATTGGCGGGGTGCAAACGGCATTGGGGGCATTTTGGGATCCAATACCGTGCTTGTTGATATTGATGATGATTACCAGTTTGTCAAAGCTCTTTCAGTCATCCGTGAAGAGCAATATCCCGTAATCGTGCGCAAGACTTCACGAGGGGGGCATATTGTCGCACTAAACAACGGAAGCCAGGGTTTTGACAAATGCAGCACAGGGAAAACGCTTGCAATAGGGCTGACTGCTGATATCAAGACGGGAAAATCAGCCTGCTACGAAGCGTTAAAGGTTGATGGGGTAGAGCGCCCGATTGTATATGAAGCCCCTATGATCGGAGAAACGCCAAAGGTATTTGTGCCTGTGCACACTAATGTTGATTTCGTTTCTCTTGGTAATGGAGATGGGCGTAATACAGCTCTGTACGAGCACATTTTCACATTGAGCCGAGCCGGAATGGATAAAGAGGAAATCAGGGAGATTATAACCCTGATGAATCGTTGCGTTCTCCGCGAGCCATTACCAGAAGCAGAGCTTGACGTAATTCTCCGTGACGGCGCATTTCCCAATATGGATGAGAAGACTTTCTTCTTTGAGAACAAGACTTTTCGGCATGATCGATTGGGTCAATTCCTCATTCAAGAGATGAGCATAGTTCGTATAGACGAGCAGCTTCATAGCTATTCTGATGGATTCTATATATCCGGCACAAAGGCAATCGAAACCAAAATGGTAACGATGATTCCTACTTTGAAGGATGGGCAGATAAAAGAAACGCTGTCTTATATCAGAAGAACCTCGAAGACAGTTGAACAAGAACCACCAAAGTATATTGGCTTTGCGAATGGCATCCTGAATCTGGAAACCGCTTCGATGCAGGATTTCACTCCGGAAATCGTCATAATAAATAAAATCCCATGGTCATATTATCCTGAAGCTCAATCTTCGATTGTAGATAAATGCTTGAATGATTGGGCTTGCAATGATTCCGCTATGCGCTCACTACTGGAGGAAATGGCGGGGTATTGCCTTTACAGGGTGAATAACTACCAGAAGATGTTCATACTAACAGGGGATAAGGCGAACGGAAAGAGCACATTCCTTGATCTATTAACTTATACGCTCGGGAAGGATAACTGCTCTGCTCTTGACTTAAACTCCATAGGCGCTCGGTTCGGGACGGCTGTACTTGCCGGAAAGCTCGCAAACATTGGTGATGACATTGCAGATGATTTCCTTGATGGGGCGAATACGGCGATCATCAAGAAGGTTGTCACTGGTGAGCGGATAACGGCAGAATTCAAGGGGCGCGACCTTTTCGAGTTCTCACCCTATGCCAAGTTGATTTTCTCCGCGAATGATATTCCACGCATGAAAGATAGAACAGGCGCAATGCTTCGTAGGCTTGTCATCGTGCCGTTTAACGCGCGTTTTGAGGGCAAGTGTGATTCCTATCTACGGGAAAAACTACGAACCAAAGAAGCGGCAGAAGCGATGTTGAGATATGCGGTAGAAGGCTTACAACGGCTATTGAAGCAAGGCGAGTTCGCGCAGAGTAAGTTGGTGCAAGCAGAGCTTGACAGCTTCGAGATAAGCAACGATCCAATCAAGGCGTTCTTGAATGATAGCGATGATGGACTATTCGAGAACCCCGCTTCGGATGTTTACAGAAGATATCAAGTTTACTGTGCCGAGAACGGGTATAAGGCAGTTTCTCGAAACGTATTCACAAAAGACATTTGCAAGCGTTTCTCGATGAAAGTTGAACCGCGAAGGTTTGGTAAGAGGTCGGTTAGGATGTTTGTTACTACACTTTAAGCAAGAGTTACTACGCTTTTACTACGTTTTTAAACGGCTAAAAATGCCGCATATACAGGGATTACTACGATTACTACGATTACTACGCTTTTTT